>CAYGPO010000153.1:0-9102 GCA_964351665.1 uncultured Gammaproteobacteria bacterium
GGCCCGGGAGCCCAGCCCCAGCAGTTCCTCCGCGGTTACGGTATCTGCCAGCTGCACAACCCGATTCCAGCCGTCCGGATCGTCGGCGGAGCGTTCCGGCAAGCGCTGCACAATCAGCCCCGCCGCCCGGTCATTATTCGCGCTTAGCCACAGTCGCGTTTCCAGCTGCTCAGAATGGGTGAAGTAGCGGGTCAGGGCTTCTGCCAGGTTATTGCCCTTAAGCTCGACGATCCCCTGATAACGTTCATTGCGGGCGTTTTCGATGCAGATGGTCAGCAGGCTGCTGGGTTCCATACGGGCCAGAGTCCAGTCATTTTCCAACTCTTCAACGCAGCTCAGTACCCCGCGCTGGGTTCCTCGGCTGGTACATTCAGCCATCAAGAGTTTGAGCTTTTCGCCGCCCTGCAGCTGCAGCGTTACACGTCCGTCTACCTTGATTCGGCTGGCCATCAGGGCGGTGGCGGCCAATGCCTCGCCCAGCAGCTGTTCCGCCGGTGGTGGCGCCAGGTTGCGCAGCCGGGTGGCCTGCCAGGTCTGGTCAAGACTGACAAATGCACCCCGGATGGCCAGCCCATGCATGGCGAAGCGGCGCAGGCTGTCGTAGTCAGCGCGACTCATCGAAATTGCCAGGGCCGCCCTGGAGTGGCGCTCAGCCAGCTCGACTCATCCACCTCAAAGTCCTCGCCGCCGCTGTGGAATACCTGGCCGCTGATGGCCAGTTTGAGCTGGCTGCGATTGCCCTCCACCAGGGGTTTGAGCCGTTGGGCCACCGCTGTTGGCAAATCCCCTGAACTGCTCAGCAGCTCTTCGCCAAGGGCCGGCAGCTTGCCGCTGAAATCCAGCGCAATCGCCGGCAGCGCCTGGCCGTCAATGCTGATGGTTAGCTCGATGGCGTCGATGGCTATCTGTCGCGCAGCGGGATTGCTAAGCCGCAGGTCTAGATCAAAACGGGTTTGATCGGTGACGGCCATAGTAACCAGCTTCACCCTGGGTGGTTCCAGCTTGGGCGCGCGACTGCCGCAGGCGCACAGGCTGGCAATCACGGTGATGATCAGGACGATTCTTAGGGTGAGTGTTGATCTGCGATGTACGTAGGTTCCCAACTTAACTATTGCTCCGCTTAGTGCTCCAGTCCCTGCAGGCGAGGGTCGAAATAATCCTGCATGGCGTCGGCAACTGCGTTGAGTGCCGCCACCAGTATGACAAGGGAGCCAGAGGCTACCATGAAATTTAGAAAATGGCCGGTCAAAATATCCTGGCTGGATTCAGCAATCATTCGGCCCCAGCTAACGCCGCTGGCGCTGCCCAGGCCCAGAAAACTGAGCACTACTTCAGCCTTCACCGCAGCTACAAAGGTGATAGTTGCCTGGATTAGCAGCAGGTGGCTGATATTGGGCAGAATGTGGCGGCTCAGTATCTTTACGTGGTTCACCCCTTGAGTGCGGGCGGCCAGGACGAAACCGGTTTCTCGAAGTTTCAGGGTTTCGGCCCTGACCAGCCTTGCTGTGGTGGTCCAAAATGCCAGGGTCAGAGCCGCCACTAGGGTGCCGGCGGCACCCTGGGCGGCATAGGCTAAGGCTCCTGCCAGCAGATAAAAGGGTACCGCATCAATCACTGCCAGCAGCCAGGACACCAGCAGGTCTGGCCAGCGCTGGGCAAAGTACCCAGCCAGCGCTCCCAGCAGGCCGCCGCTGATAGTAGCCAGGACCGCAACCAGCAGTCCGACTTCAAATGCCGTGGCTGCGCCGGCAGCGGTTCTTGCAGCAATATCCTGGCCAATGGCGTTGGTGCCCAACCAGTGGGCGGCCGATATGGGGCCGTGGTAGCTGCTGCCGGTAAGGTCCGCCCGGTTGCCCCACAGGCCCAGCCAATGGGATGCCGATAGCACAACAAACGCCACCAGGATGACCAGCGCCACCTGGGCAGTGACAGGCAGGCGCCGTCGATGAGGGTTAGTGGCCGAGTCTGTGCCCTGGCTCAGCTCCAAAGCGGCCCTCACAGCGCCAGCCTTGGGTCAACGCTGCGGTACAGGCGGTCGGTGATGACCATCACCAGAGCCATCGCCACTGAGGACAGGCCCAGCACCGCTTTGAGCACGGGCTGATCACCGTTGGTGATGGCATCAAAGGTGGCTTTTCCTATGCCGGGAATGCCGAAATAGCTCTCCAGCAAAAGGCTGCCGCCCACCAGCAAAGACGGTACCGAGAACATCAGCCGGGTTAGAACCGGCAGCAGGCAATTGGGCAGCACGGCGACGGTCATGATGCGCCAGCGAGAATAACCCAGCATTTGGCAGCTGGTGACGTGCTCCCGGGACAATTCTTCCAGCATTACGGCGCGGTAGAACCGCACGTTATAGCCGGTGGCGACAAAGGTAATGACCGCCGTGGGCACGGCGACAAACTGCAGCCAGCTGCCAACGCTGACCAGGGACCAACCCCGGGCGGGAAACCAGCCAAGACCATAGCGTGAGGCGAACAGAACCTGGAACCCAATCATCACCACGACAAAACTGATGCTCATTCCAATCACCGAACAGCCGTTGATGAGTCGGTCGGGCCAGCCGTTGCGATGGCTGGCAGCGATCCCAGCCAGGGTAAGCGCCAGCAGGTGGCCCAGCACAAAACCGGGTAACACCAGCGCCAGGGAATTGGGGGTGGTTCTGAGCAGCAGCTGTTTGACCGGTTCTCCGGTGCTGTCCGAGCGCCCCAGGTCAAGGGTCGCCAGGTCGCTCAGGTAGTGGACGTATTGAACCAGCAGTGGGCGGTCATCGTGCAGCTGGGCCCGGATGGCGGCGACTTCTTGAGCCGTGGGATTTCGTCCGGCAAGCTCCAGCGCCCGGTCTGGTCCAAATTTGACCATCAGCGTGAAGCCCAGCGCGGTGACCCCCAGTAAAACCGGGATCACACGCAATACCAGTGTCCGAATCATGACTGGGGCCAACGTTACCGCTGGTATGCTGAGGCCGCAAGCGGGATCTGCGGCGACCCCGGGCGGGTTTGCCGCCGCTGAGCCCCGACAGGCCTGCATCGGCTGGCCTTCAGTCCAGAATCGGCTCCGTCTTGTCGAGGATTTTGTTGGCAATTGAACATGTTCAGCACTTCAAAACAGGGCCCATTTCAGGCAGTATAAAAGGTTCGCAAACAGTAAACGTCAATGATAGAAACCATACAGCTACCCCCGAAAGACGCCTGTGGATTTGGCCTGATCGCTCAGGTTGACGGCACCCCCAGCCACTGGATCGTGGAGACAGCGCTCAGCGCTCTGGCCTGCCTGACTCACCGGGGCGCCGTGGCGTCCGACGGCTTGTCCGGGGACGGCTGCGGCGTGCTGATGCAGTTTCCGAAGAAATTTCTAGCCCGGGTGGGCAAGCAGGCCGGTTTGCGTCTGAGCAAAGACTTTGCTGCCGGGATGGTCTTCATGCACCCGGAGCCTCACATCCGCGAGCGCAGCAAGAAGCTGCTGGAAGATGCCCTGGCCCAGGTCTCTCTGGCCATAGTGGGCTGGCGCGAAGTGCCCATCGACGAGACTGCCATTGGGCCCCAGGCTCAACGCTGTTTGCCCCGCATAGAGCAGGTTTTTGTCAACGCACCTTCAGGCTGGAACGTGCAGGATCTGGAGCGACAGCTATTTGTGGCCCGGCACCGCGCAGGGGAGGCAAATTTACGCTTTCCTGACCCGGATCCGTTTTGGTATGTGGCCAGCCTTTCCAATCTGGTGATGGTGTACAAAGGTCTGATCTGTCCCGACGGACTGGCGCATTTCTACCCGGATTTGAAGGACCCGGGGCTGGAATCGGCCATTTGCCTGTTTCACCAGCGCTTTTCCACCAATACTCTGCCCAACTGGAAATATGCCCAGCCTTTCCGCTATCTGGCTCATAACGGCGAGATCAACAGCATCGCGGCTAACCGCAGCTGGGCCCTGACCCGGGCCACCAAGCTGCAGACGCCGCTGCTGCCGGCGCTGGATAGCTTTGAGTTTCTGGTCAATCAAACCGGATCGGACTCCTCCTCCCTGGACAATATGCTCGAAGTGCTGCTGGCCGGCGGTATGGATGTTTTTCGCGCCATGCGCCTGCTGATGCCCCCGGCCTGGGAAAATCGCCAGGACATGGACCCAGATCTGCGAGCCTTTTTTGAGTTCAACTCAACCCACATGGAACCCTGGGACGGGCCCGCTGGCATCGTCATGACTGACGGCCGCGTGGCCACCTGCTCGCTGGATCGAAACGGCCTGCGTCCGGCCCGTTACGTGCTGACCCGCAACGGTGTGCTGACCATTGCCTCGGAGGTGGGGGTGTGGGACTACAAACCTGAGGATGTGCTGGAGAAGGGTCGGCTGGGCCCCGGTGAAATGCTGGCCGTTGATACGGAAGCCGGACGAGTCTGGCAGCCTTCCGCCATCGACGATGATTTGAAAGCCCGCCACCCCTATGCCGAATGGTTGACCGAAAACGTCATTGAGATCAACAACAATGACGAACAGGAAATGGCCGCCGCCGATCGCTTCATGAAAACCGATTTTGAGCGACTGCCAACCTTTGAGAAGTTGTTCGGCCTGACGGTGGAGGAGAAAAATTTCATCATCCGGCCGCTGGCGGAAAACTCCGCCGAGGCGGTGGGTTCCATGGGCGACGATACCCCCATCGCGGTGCTGTCGCGGCAGATTCGCAGCGTCTACGATTATTTCCGCCAGCAGTTTGCCCAGGTCACCAATCCGCCCATCGACTCGCTGCGCGAAGCCAGCGCCATGTCCCTGAGGACCTCCATCGGCCGTGATCACAACGTGTTCCACGAGACCACCACTCAAGCCCATCGGGCCCTGTTGCCCTGGCCAGTGCTGAACTACGTCAAGTATCAGCAGCTGCTGGAGCTGGATCAGCATCATTTTAAGAATCGCCGGCTGTCATTAAACGTGGACCGGGAAGCGCCCTGGGGGTCAGCCCTGCGCCGCCTGTGTGACCAATGCGTTGAAGCCGTGCGGGACGGGGTTGTGGTGCTGGTCTTGACCGATCGGGATATTGATCCTCGCCGGCTGCCGTTGCCGGCACCACTGGCTGTAGGCGCCGTGCATCAGGCCCTGGTCAAGGCGCGCCTGCGCTGCGACTGTTCCATTGTGGTGGAAACCGGCAGCGCCCGGGATCCCCATCACTTTGCGGTGCTGATCGGTCTGGGTGCCACCGCCATTTATCCATACCTTGCCTATCAGGTGCTCAACGAACTACACGGCGAAGGTCGTCTGACCGGCACGCCGTTGGCGCTGCGCAAAGCCTACCGGGTGGGCATACGAAAAGGTTTGCTGAAGATTCTCAGCAAGATGGGCATCTCCACCGTGGCAAGCTATCGCGGGGCCCAGCTGTTTGAAGCCGTTGGCCTTGACCGGAGCATCGTAGACCTGTGCTGCCCAGGGGCTCCAACCCGCATCGCCGGCGCTCGTTTTGATGATCTTAAATCCGACCAGGAGCTGCTGGCTGCGGAAGCCTGGTCCCGCTCGCGGCAGCGTCGCGGCGGCCTGCTCCGATACGTGCACGGCTCCGAGTTTCACGCCTACAATCCAGACGTAGTCACCACCTTACACCAGGCGGTGGCGTCCGGTGATCCGGAAGACTTCAAAGCCTACAGCAAGATCATTAACCAGCGGCCCATTGCGGCGCTGCGGGATCTGCTGGAGCTGCGGCCTAACGCTGGGCCCTGTGACATCGACGAAGTGGAAGAGGTTGGCCGCGTGCTTAGCCGGTTTGACTCCGCCGCCATGTCCATAGGCGCGCTGTCGCCGGAGGCCCACGAAACCCTGGCCATGGCCATGAATAGCCTGGGTGGCCGTTCCAACTCCGGTGAAGGGGGCGAAGACCCTAAGCGTTACGGCGGCCATCGCCGGTCTCGGATTAAGCAGGTTGCCTCGGGACGTTTTGGCGTGACTGCGCCCTATTTGATTGATGCCGACGTGCTGCAGATCAAAGTCGCCCAGGGTGCCAAGCCCGGTGAGGGTGGCCAGCTGCCCGGTAATAAGGTGACCCCGGAAATTGCCGCGCTAAGGTATTCCAAGCCCGGCGTGACGCTGATTTCCCCGCCGCCCCACCACGACATTTATTCCATCGAAGATCTGGCCCAGCTGATTTTTGATCTGAAACAGGTCAACCCGCGAGCGCTGGTGTCAGTGAAACTGGTGTCGTCTCCCGGAGTGGGGACGATTGCCGTGGGCGTCGCCAAGGCCTACGCGGATCTGATTACCATTGCCGGACACGACGGCGGCACCGGTGCCAGTCCTCTGACCTCGCTGAAATATGCCGGCATCCCTTGGGAGATTGGCCTGGCTGAAGCCCATGAGGCGCTGGTGAGTAACGAGCTGCGGCACAAAGTACGCCTGCAGGTGGACGGCGGCCTGAAAACCGGCCTGGATGTGGTCAAGGCAGCGATGCTTGGCGCTGAGAGTTTTGGCTTTGGCACCGCCCCAATGATCGCCATGGGCTGTAAATACCTGCGAATCTGTCATCTGAATAACTGCGCCACCGGTGTGGCTACCCAGGACAGCGTGCTGCGCAACAAACACTTCGCCGGTGACGTGGAAAAAGTCACCCGATACTTCACCTTTGTCGCTGAGGAGGTCCGGGCTGAGCTGGCCCGAATGGGCTTCCTGCGGCTGCAGGATATCATCGGCCGCAGCGACCTGTTTGTGCAGCGTCAGGGTGATACCCAGCGTCAGCGGCAGGTGGATCTGGGCGGCATTCTACGGGCGGCTCAGGCCCGCAATAAATATCCACCTTACTGTGTGGAGGATCGCAACCCACCCCATGATAAGGGCGTAGTAAACCAGACCGTGCTGGGTCTGGCCCAGGCCGACGGCGGCGCCGGCAAGGTCCATGGTCCTATTCGGGTTCGGAATTATGACCGCTCCATCGGCGCCAGCCTGGCGGGCTGGATTGCCGCAGATCCAGCGCGTCAGCACAATCGCTATCGATTTGCCTTCGAAGGCTCTGCGGGCCAGACCTTCGGTGCCTGGTCCATGCCGGGAATGGAATTTGAATTGCTGGGAGATTCCAACGACTATGTGGGCAAGGGCATGCACGGTGGACGCATTGTGATTAAGCCTCCGGTGACCCCGGAGCTGTCGGCCAGGCGGTCCACCATTGTCGGTAACACCTGCCTGTACGGCGCCACCGGCGGTGAACTGTTTGCCGCCGGCCAGGCCGGCGAGCGCTTCGGGGTTCGAAACTCCGGCGCGGTGGCGGTGGTGGAAGGTATTGGGCATCACGGCTGTGAATACATGACCGGCGGCACCGTGGTGGTGCTGGGGCGAGCCGGGCCCAACTTCGCTGCCGGCATGACCGGGGGCCGGGCCTATGTGCTGGATCGGGAAGACCGTCTGGAGCACAACCTGAATCCAGAGTTTGTCGATGCTGCTACCCTGGATGGCCCTGGCTCTGAGGTGCTGCAGGAAGAGCTGCGACGAATGATCCAGCGCCACGTTGAGCTCACCCAAAGTGCCTGGGGCCAGCGAATTTTAGATCATTTTGACAAATACCTGCTGGCTTTCCGGGTCATTGAGCCTCGCAACGCCTCTGCGAAGAGCAAACCTCTGCCGGCGGTTCCCGTGCGGCTGGTAAAAGGATAAGGGCTTAAGCGATGAGCGATAAAAACTTTCAGTTTCTGAACGTCAGCCGTTCGGGCCCCGACGTACTGCCGGTAAAGATCCGCCAGGCAGAGTTTCGGGAAATCTATGAACCCTTTGATCCAACCGCGGCCAGCGAGCAGTCCACCCGCTGTCTTGATTGCGGTAATCCCTACTGTGAATGGAAGTGCCCGGTGCACAACTACATTCCCGATTGGCTGTCCCTGGTGGCCGAAGGGCGTATCGAAGAGGCCGCTGAACTGGCCCATGAGACCAACAGCCTGCCGGAAATGTGTGGCCGGATCTGTCCCCAGGATCGGCTCTGTGAGGGCGCCTGCACCCTGAACACGGGGTTTGGCGCGGTCACCATCGGCGCGGTGGAAAAATACCTGGTAGACACCGCCTTTGAGCGGGGCTGGCGTCCTGATCTGAGCCACGTGCGCCAGACCAACTTCAGCGTTGCCATCGTCGGTGCCGGGCCGGCCGGGATGTCCTGCGCTGACGTGCTGGTTCGCAACGGCGTTGCGGCAACGGTGTATGACCGATATCCCGAAGTGGGCGGTCTGCTGAGTTTTGGTATCCCGGAATTCAAGCTGGAGCTGAGCGTTGTGCGGCGCCGACGGGAAGTGTTTGAGGGTATGGGCATTAAGTTCCAGCTCAATACCACCATTGGTGACCAGATCACAGCTGACGACTTATTGGCCCAGCACAATGCCCTGTTCCTGGGCATGGGCACTTACACCGCGGTAACCGGTAACCTGCCGGGGGCGGACGCCCAGGGCGTTGTTCCGGCGCTGAAATACCTGATTGGCCAGACCAACGCGCTGTACGATCTGCAAATGGACGACCATCCCCACATCGATTTGTCCGGTCAGCGGGTGGTGGTGCTGGGTGGCGGCGACACCGCCATGGACTGTGTGCGTACCGCGATTCGCCAGGGCGCCAGCAGCGTTACCTGTGTCTATCGCCGGGATCGCGGCAACATGCCGGGCTCCCAGCGAGAAGTGGATTTGGCCATGTCTGAAGGGGTGGAGTTTCAGTTCCAATCCACGCCGCTGGAGATTGTTTCCAGCGACGGCAAGGTTACGGGATTAAAAATTGAGCGCACCGAGCTCAAGCCCGAAGCCGGCGGCAAACGGCTGTTGCCGGTGGCCATAGCCGGCAGTGAGACGGTGATTGAGGCTGACGCGGTGCTGGTGGCCTTCGGCTATCGGCCCAGCGTTCCAGACTGGGTGAAAGAGCTGGGGGTGCGAACCCACAAAGACGGCCGATTGATCGTCAGCGCCGGCGATCAGGGTGGCCAGACCAGCAATCCGCGAGTGTTTGCCGGCGGCGATATGGTGCTGGGCGCTGATCTGGTGGTGACCGCCGTGGCTGCTGGCCGGGCTGCAGCCCAGGGCATTTTGAAACATCTCAACGTGGCCTCAGAGCTGGCGGCGTGAAAACCCTGAGATGAACCGGATGCGCCGCGCGGTAATGGGCCAGCTTGTG
>CAYGPO010000154.1:0-9023 GCA_964351665.1 uncultured Gammaproteobacteria bacterium
GAGTGGGAGTAGGCAGGCGTCTGGCACTGACTGGCACCCGCAGGTATCTGGTCACAGCAATCTCTTAATAACCAGTAACTTATCCTCATTTCTGTCTGGCACCTGCAGGCATCGGCAAGCAGTTATTACCATTTTTCAATGGTATAAATCATGGTACCGCGGTGTTCAATACCAGCGCGGTGCTCCAATACCATGGCATGCGTGTTGAGCCGTTCATGGTATTCGTGGATGAGCATGTGCCACATCGGATTGGGTGCGTTGGCTTCTGGACGTCAAAGTCGTGTTCTCAAATTTCTAGCTTTCATGGGTGAATCGAAAGCTTGCAAAGAGTACCAAAAATGGTACATTTAGTCGCATGGCTGCCGATATGTCTCTTGAAGTGGTTTTTTTCCGAACGGATTGGGGAAATGAGCCGGTTCGAGAGTGGTTGCAGGGTCTGAGCAAACAGGACAAGAAGTCGATCGGTGGCGATAGTAAGACGGTTCAATATGGCTGGCCTATCGGGATGCCAGTCGTGCGAAAAATGGATCCCGGCCTCTGGGAAATCCGATGCCGGCTGGATCAGCGTATCGCTCGAATCCTGTTTACGGTAAAGGGTAAACGGATGATTCTGTTGCATGGCTTTATTAAAAAGTCCCAGAAGACGCCTCAAGCAGATTTGCATTTGGCTAAAGATCGCAAAGCCAACCTGGAGAAGTGACATGAGTAAACACATTGGCAGTAACTTCGATGATTTTCTGGAAGAGGAAGGTGTGCTTGCGGAAGCGGAAGCTATTGCCGTTAAACGTGTGCTTGCCTTTCAACTCGAGGAATTGATGAAGGCACAGAAGCTGAACAAGACTCAATTAGCCAGGCGGATGAAGACCAGTCGTTCCGCACTGGAACGGTTGCTTGATCCTGATAATCCTTCGGTGACGCTGCTGACCCTGGAGCGCGCAGCCAGAGCGCTGGGTAAGAACATCAGAATTGAAATCGCAGCTTAAGGCATAGGGGGGGGCTGACTGATGATTAGAATAGAGGGTATGCGAGGGATGCTTGTGAACAGTTCGCAACATTGCCTATGAGGATATTGTGAATTTCTCCGGCTGGCTGGCCAGGTTTCGCCGCTTACAGGATGAACATGCCACCTGGAAGCTGTTGCACGCGGACAATGCCCCCGTCATTCTTGCATTCATTGCCGATCTTTTTGCAGAGGAAAATGAAGTTCCCTTTGCGCGGGCGCGGATAGCGCTGGATGCGGAACTTTCGCGTGGGCGGGAGCTGGGTTACTGGCAAAGCGAAAGCGGGGCAGGCATCTATCTGAACCAGTGGATTCGCGCGGGTTGGCTGCGCGAAATGGATGACATGTTGAGTAAAACTGACGCCAGCGAAACCGCATTGCGATTCTGCCGGGCACTCGACGAACCGGCCGCCGGCACGTCGGCCTCCCATCTTCGAATCGTGCAGGACGCCGTACGGGAATTCGCCGTCGCGGTCAATCCCGATCTTGATGCCCGAATCGCCCAACTGGAACAACGACGGCAAGAAATCCAGCGAAACATCGACGAAATGCAGGCCGGCGTTAGCGTGGAACTCAGCGAGGCCGAGCAACGTGAACGCATTCGCGAGATCTATCAATTGGCGTCGGTGCTGACCGGTGATTTCCGGCGCGTCGAGGACGACATTCGCCGCCTCGACAAGGATCTGCGAATTCAAATCATTGAAGGGGATTCCACCCGCGGCGACGTGTTGCTCGAATTGATGGAGAAAGAGGTCCTGCTGGCCAATACCGATGCCGGCAGCGCGTTTGAAGGTTTCTTTCAGCTATTGTGCGACCAGAATCGCTCGACCGAATTTAGCGATCAGCTACGCGCTATCTTGAGCCTGCCGGTGGCTCAGCACCTCAACTCGTCGCAGCGTCAGTTTCTTGCCCGGCTGATGCGCGAGTTGTCGCGCGAGAGCGAGCGGGTGTTTAGCATCCGCCGACGCACCGAAGAGGGGCTGCGTGGTTACATCGAAAGCGGAGCAGCACAGGAAAACCGCGCGGTAACGCGCCTGATTGCCGAGTTGGAACGCGCCGCCGTTGCTTTACGCGAAAACGGTTCTGACCTGAAAGCCCGCACCAGGCTGGAGCTGCATGTCGGCGTCCCCGGAATTCGTTCCCCTGAAAGCCTGAGGCTTAGACAGCCAGACGAAAACCTGGATACCTCGGGTGTTGAGGAGCAGGCCAATCATCGCGAACCCAGCATGGATATGCTCGACAGCCTGGAGGCGGTGCAGATTCGCCAGGTCGCTGAGCGCACGCTCGAAGCACTGCGCCGACATGGTCCGATGACAATATCCACATTATCCAGCTATCAACCGCTACAGGAGGGACTGGAAGAACTGGTCGCCTGTATGCGGGTGGCCAGGGCCGTCCACGCAACGGATCTCGACGCGACGGAGCAGGTCGAAGTCCACGACAGGCATGGCGTACGAATTCGAGCCTCGATCCCGAGTTTACTCATGAGCGCGGATCTGTTTCCCGCCAATATCGACGAGTTGCCGTTATAGCCTATGCAGGAGAAGGATTTCTTCGATGGCTTGATCAAGGCGCATTCCTCCGCTGCAGCCGAGCCGGACTCGCACCCTGGGAAACAGTCCGAAAACGTAGTTGACGCGCCGACGCAACCGCCGTCTGAGCCAGAGGATGTGACCAATGCGGCGTCGTTACCACACGAAGCACGCCGTGCGCTCGTGTACCTGCTGCGTCAGGGGTCGGTTCTGGCGCGGCAGAAAAGCGAGATATTCGAGCTGGTTTGCCGCTACCAGGGACCGCTACGCGATCACCTCGGCAATATGTACCTGCGGCTGGTTATAGACGAGCGCTACGGTGTCGCATTTATCGCCAATGTCCACAATGATGATGACGAGAGTGTCAGACTCATCATCCGGCGGACGCTGACGTTGTACGATACCCTGCTGATCCTGGTTTTACGCAAGTATTTTCAGGACCGCGAAACCCAGGGTGAGCACAAGATTGTCATTGATATCGAAAACATAGAAGCCGGCCTGAGCCCGTTTCTTCCATTGACCAACAGCACTCGCTCGGACCGCAAACAACTGGGCGCCTCGCTGAAACGCATGATCGAAAAGAGGATCCTGGGAGTCGTTCGCGGCAGTGAGGAACGCTTTGAGATTTCGCCGCTGATTCGTTACGTGGTATCTGCCGAATTTCTTCAGCATATGTTGAATGAGTATCGTCAGCTGGCTGGAGAGCAGTCGAGTGACGAGCAGGCAGAGGGTGGTCAACAGAACGATGACTGAGTCGACTAACTACAACCGCGATTTTTTTGCCATGGGGCAGATTCGCCTCAGCGAGTTGTCTGTGTACAACTGGGGCTCTTTTCACGGCTTGCACAGTGCCCGCATCGATCCTGACGGAACCCTGGTCACCGGCGACAACGGGTCCGGAAAATCGACTTTCATTGATGCCTTGATGGCGCTACTACTGCCCGCCGGCAAGGCAACCTTCAATGTCGCGGCCGCGCAGGGCGACAAGGCAGACCGCTCGCTGCTGTCGTATATGCGCGGCAGTTACGGTTCCGCTCACGATGGCATTGCTACGCGCGTCAAGAGTAAGCGCGAGGGCGCCGTGGTTACTGCGCTAAGGGCTGCCTATCGCGCCGACGACGGCAGCGAGCTGACCTTGCTGGCGATGTTCTGGACCACACAGACGAGCAATGCGCTGGCGGACGTCAAACGCGTGTACGCGGTGGCGCGCAGGAATATCGGCTTGAAGTCAGTCCTTGACGCCTTCGGTGAAGGCAACGCGCGGGCGCTCAAGCAATGGCTGCGCGCCGATGATGCGATCACCTGTTGTGACGAGAACTTCGCCGAATACCAGGAGCTGTACCGCAAGCTGCTGATGATGGAGAACCGCAATGCGCCGGCGTTGCTGTCGCGCGCGCTCGGCCTGAAAAAGATCGACGACCTGACCGACCTGATCCGCGAACTAGTATTGGAGCCTAGCGGTGTCAGGGACGATGCGCGCAAGGTGGTTGCCGAGTTCGCTGATCTGGTGGCGATTCATGGTCGGTTGCTTGACGCGAGGCAGCAGCAGACGCATCTCGCCAGACTGCCGGAGTTGAACGCGACAATCGACAGAGCCGAGGCAGAGATCCAGTCCTTGAGCGAGGAAAAGCAGGGCCTGCCGGTGTATTTCGGCGAGTTGCTGGTCGCTTTACTGACTGAGCGGATCGCAGGATTGGCAGCGCAATGGGAAGAGTTGGCGATCAGTATCAAACGCCAGGAGCAGGCGAGAGAGGATGCGAATGGATTGCTTGAACGTCGGCACGAAGCGTATCTACGCCTGGGCGGTGACCGGATCGAAACGCTCAACAAGGAGTTGGAACATACCCGGGCTCGATTGAGCTCCGTCATCAAGGAGTCCTCCCGCTACCAGCGTGCCGCGCGTGAACTGGAGTTTTTGGATGTCCTGGATGAGGCGGTATTTCAGTGCAATCAGGCTTTGGCTGAGCAGGGTCTGGAAACGATCCTTGCAGAAACCGAAACCAGCCAGAATCATTTCGCCGAAGTCAGTGCGCACCTGAGCGCAACGCAAGCAGAGATCAGAACCACGACAGAGGAAATCGACGAAATTACCGCGCGACCGGATTCCAACATCCATATCGCCTACCAACGACTGCGTGATGAACTGGTCGGCTCGCTCGGCCTGGCTGCCGAGGACTGCCTGTTCATTGGCGAATTGCTTGATGTCAGGGACGATCAGCGACCGTGGCAGGGTGCGATCGAACGCGCGCTGGGTGGCTTGCGCACCACGCTTGCCGTGCCTGAGCAAAGTTTCTCGATGGTGACCAAATGGCTGAATGCGCGGCACACCGGTCTGCATGTGCGGGTTCAGGTGGTGCGGGAGTCGAAGGTCAAAGCGGCGATGCCCGAGTTTCGCCCCGAGGGTTTTCTACGCAAGCTGGTATGGCGGGAACATCGTTATCGAGAGTGGCTGAAACAGCATTTGCAGCGCTTCGATCTATCCTGCGTAGCGGACACTGCGACGCTTGACGTTACGCCGTTCTCGATGACCCGGGAAGGCCTGATTCACAAGGAAAAAGGCCGCTTCGAGAAAAAGGATCTGGCGCGCATCGACGATCGCAATGAATGGCAACTCGGGTTTTCCAACGCAACGCGTTTGAAGCTGTTAAACAGGCGGTTGCTGGAATTGAAAAATCGCCTGACCGAGGAAAACAGGCAGGTTGAACAGGCGCGAGCGGACTGGGATCGATTTGGCAAACGCAAAAGCCTGTTGCAACGGATCAGGGAGACCGAGTGGGAGAATATCGACGCGCCTTACTGGAACCACAGACAGGTGCAGTTGGATGCCGAATTGAAGCGACTGCAATCCTCCAGTGGCGATCTGGAGGAGGCCCGCAGGTCGTGGGAAGCCGCCAAGCAGGCGTTACAGGAAATATCGGATGCAATCATCGAACTGTCCCGTCGGCGTGGCGGAATCGAGAGTGAGCTGGCATTTGCCCGGGCGCGCAAAAGCGAGGCGGCGGCGGATGCTGAAAGAGGGCTTTCCGAGGCTTGTCGTGCAGCGCTCGAGGGGCGGGTCGATACGATTTCAATCGACGATCTCGAACGGGTGTCTGCGATCATGTTCGGCATCGAAAATAAGCTCGACGGTTTGCTGGCCCAGGCGCATGGTGATAAGAGCCAGGCGGAAAATTCTGCGGTCGGCGTCATGTCCTCGTTTCGCGGTAAGGATCGCTGGCAGGCGCTGACTGCGGACTGGCCCGCAGGTTTGGCCGGCCTGCCGGATTTCCTCGATCACCTGGATCGCTTGCAGACCGAAGGCCTGCCGGCGCTGGTTGAGCAGTTCGTCGAGCGCCTCAATAAACACGCGACCCAGTCGCTGGCGCGGATCAAATCCCGTCTGGACAGCGAGCGGGAGGACATACTCGACCGCATCGATGTCATCAACCAGGTGCTGGCGCGCACCGAATTCAAACAGGGCTCGTACCTGAAGCTGGGGTCGCGGAGGGAGAAATACCCGCACCTGCAGGATTTCGATAAGCAACTGAATCTGGTGCTGAGCCAGGTCACCAGCGATGACCATGAGGGGCGTTTCCAGCAACTGGAAACGGTGGTGGCGGCACTCGAAAAGGCCAGCGCCGTCGGTACCACTACCACGCTTGAAAGCCTGCGTCTGCTTGATCCCCGTTACCAGCTCTCGTTCTATGCCGAGGAAATAGGCTTCAATGACGGTGAAACGCGTGACGTGCTGGATTCCTCCAGCGGTAAATCCGGCGGTGAAAAGGAATCATTTGCCGGCACCATTGTCGCCGCCAGCCTGGCCTACGTGCTCACACCCGAGGGACATGACCGGCCGGTGTATTGCACCGTGTTTCTCGACGAAGCCTTTTCCAACACCGCCGAGGCGGTCAGTCGCCGGGTGTTGAAGGTATTCAAGGCCCTGCATATCCATGTGAATCTGATTACGCCTTATAAGAACCTGAATCTGGCGCGGGAATCGGCATGCACGCTACTGATCGCCGAACGCGATGCGGAGCGTCATGAAAGCTATCTGTGCGAAATCACTTGGGAGGAGGTAGATCGGCGTCTGAGTGAACAGCGCCAGATGAAACTGGCGGATGAAGTGGCGCTGCTGAATATCGACCTTGAAGACCGTCCCGGTATGACCAGCGATGCCTGAGTCGCATCCTCCTGAGTGGGGCGTTATGCCGGAACAAGCCGTAGCCCTGGCGTTCAAACGATATTGGCAGAATCGCCAGGTTTTAAAAGCTTTGATGATCGGCAAACGCAGCTTTCCGTTGCATATCCCGCTCAAACCGCCCAACGCGAAGCAACCGATGGAAGATCTGGCGCATTTGCGGGCGTGGATCGAACGCTGGAAAAGTTTTGCCATGCCGGACCTTCTGCACTGGAAAACGGTTGGTTTTCGCCAATTAGGCCAACAGCAACTCCCCTCGCGCATCACCATTGACAGCTTTCTGCAGCTTGCGCAGTTCTGCGGTTCGGCTACGATCGCGCAATCTGCGCGGTGGCAGGCGAACATGATGCCGCTGCTACGGCGGTATCGGCATGAGCAGGTTTACCCGGTTCTGGTCAGGCACATCGAAGTCGTGGAAGGCCTTGGTAATAACGATGCTGAATTGCTCGCTCAAGTGTTGCCGCAGTTGCAGCGAGGGCTTGGTGCGGGTGGTTACCTGCGTGCACTACCGTTAAAGGGTGTCGATACCAAGTTTGTCGAGACCTATTCGGGGTTGCTCGACGCGTTGCTGGATGCGGTGCATGAGGGGGAGATAGCGGCGTACGGAGGCCTGTATCCGTGGCTCGATTGTCGGCACGGCCCCCGTGGACTCGCCCAGGGCGTGCCGATTGTGCGTCCGCTGAGCCCGGGCACACGGCACGCTTATCAGGGTCTCCCGCTGATTCAGTTGAGCGCAGATCTGTTAAGGCAGCATGAGCTGCCGGCAACGAACATTCTGGTGGTTGAGAACGTCCAATCGGGTCTGGCGTTGCCTGACCTCGACGATACGATCGCCGTGATCGGCGGGGGCCGGAACGTCAGCTGGATGGATGCGTCCTGGTTGGCAGCGAAACGCGTCGGATATTGGGGCGATATTGACACCTGGGGGCTATCCATCTTGAGTGATGCTCGCGCCAGTCTGGCCACATTGGAACCTTTAATGATGGACTTGGTGACACTCAAAGCGCACGAAGAGCGGATGGTACAAGAGCCCGAGCCGTTGGGCACGCTACCCGCACAGTTAACCGGCCAGGAACAGCAGTTGTTCCTGGATCTCGCAGCGGGCCGGTTCCTGTCCACCCGTCTGGAACAGGAAAGGATTTCATCCGATTTTATCAGTGCCGCACTCGAGACCTGGTTAAATTCCTAACATGTCGTCGCAGAATCAGGGAGGTATTACACCGGAAGGCCGCAGAAAAACACGTTATAAGCTGCCCGTTGTCGGACTCGCTGGGTTGGGTTCAGGCAAGAAATTATTCACTGAGTGATTCGGTGATTCTCGTGTCGATTAGCAGGATTTTCTGAGCATGGTATTTTTCATGGTATTACCGATTGGATGGAAAATAAGTCATTGATAAAAAAAGATAAAAATAGCTTATTGATAATAGAGTGGGAGTGATTGGGCTCTGTCGCAAACCCTCAGAATGTACAACGAGCAGTATTCCGCAGGCGAAGCTACCCTGTGGCGCCCAGCGCATAAAATTGCTCCCAAGTCGGCAATGAACTCTTGCCCTGATTTTTCTTCAGCATCCGCCAGAGTTCGATGCCTGCTAAAGTAGCTCCAGCGGACCAGAATGATTTGAAACCCAGCATAGGTCGGGTTCGCCGTTTAATAAACCGGTGGTCCTGCTCAACGATATTATTTAGGTACTTACACTGGCGGATTTTGACACGCCTGTTTTCGTCGGTATTGAACTGTTTTATCGCAGCTGTGTTGGCTCCGCTTCTGTCGATATTGATCAGGCTTGGCTTACCACTGGAGCCAATGGCTTTGGACAGAAATCGGCTTGCTGCTTTCTTATCACGCTTCGCAGTGAGCAGGAAATCGATAGTCTGGCCTTGCTTGTCGACGGCGCGATAGAGATGTTTCCACTCACCTTTGATCTTAATATAGGTCTCATCGAGCCACCAGCGATTCCCAGTCCGTTTCTTGTTTTTGCGAAAGGCCTTCTCGATACGAGGAGCGTAATGAACAACCCAGCGCTGAACAGTGCTATGCTCTAGAGCGTAGCCGCGCTCCTGCATCAGCTCTTCCAGGTCGCGGTAGCTCAGCGAATAGGCCACGTACCAGCGGACGCATTGTAGAATGATGTCTTGCTGGTGATGGCGGCCTTTGAAACTGATCACAATTTTTCCGATTGTTGATATGTTAACGCCAAGAGTATAGCGCAGTATTTCAGCGGCACTGTGTTTGCGACAGAGCCCTGACAGGCAATGTCTGGCAATGTCTGGCATTGGCAGGCAACAGCAGATATTAATGAACCAAGCCTTATTT
>CAYGPO010000155.1:0-8863 GCA_964351665.1 uncultured Gammaproteobacteria bacterium
AGGTGTCGGCAGTCACACCGCCGCTGGCGATGTTATGCAGCCATAGACGGATCTATACCAACAAACTAAATAAAGCCGGGGTCCTGACCACCGAAGGCCGGTAAGTTGGGCAGGGAGTCCGCCAGCTCCATGTCGCTGAGCCCAAACCAGCGACCCAGCGGCGCGGCGTATTGCTCCACCGACAGGCTGGGAATCAACCGACCACCCCCCGCGTCCTGACTATGGCCAAACACCGACGGCGGAATATCGCCATAGATGTCACCCCCGGCCACTGAACCACCCACCACAAAATGATGGCCACCCCAGCCATGGTCAGTGCCATCACCATTAACCGCCAGGGTGCGGCCAAAGTCCGAGGCGGTAAACAGCGTTACCTGGTCGCTAATCTGCAGCTGCTGCATGGCGGCATAAAAGGCTACGACGCTCTCATCAATCTGGCGCTGCAGGGCCGGCAGCTGCAGGGCCTGGTTGGAGTGGGTGTCGAACCCGCCCAGGGCAACAAAAAAGATCTGCCGCTCAACCCCCAGGGCTTCACGGGCCGCAATGGTGTTGGCCACGGCGCGCAGCTGGCCACCCAGGGCGCCACCCGGAAAGGGCGTTTCAAGAGATTCCGTATTGGCCAGGGCCGCATCATAAAGCTCGTTGGTGGCCAGAGCGCTGCCCATGGCGCGGGCATAATCGGCACTGATCAGGTTACTGCTGGCAAGATCCGCGGCGGCAAAATGATCGCGCAACAGCTGATAGCGCTGTTCGCCGGCGGGGCTATTGCGTCGGCCAGACAGGGCCTGCAGTGCCTCCAGTCTTGCGGCGCCGTTCACGCCAACCTGATAAGGCACGGCCTGCTGGCCGGTCACGAACAGGTTGTCGCTAAGGGTGGTCAGGGCAGAGAACTCCGGTCGGGACAGATTGCCGCCGCTGTCCAGCACCGAATCGATAAATCTACCGCCCCAGCCAAAGCGTGCCCCCTCGGGCTCGCTGGACACCCAGGTTGACTGCTGATCGTTGTGAGAAAACAGTCGCTTGGGCAACGGCGCCGACTCATCTAACACCTGCAACCGGCTGACCGGCTGTATCAGCGGCCCCACGTTGCCAACAATGGCGGCGTTGCCGGCGTCGTAAAGCCCTTTGATTCCAGCAAACTCCTCGGGCAACGCAAACTGCCGTCCGCCGAAATCTGAACGAGTATTCAGGGCCAACAGCCTGTCCCGCTGACGGGTGGATCCGCCGGACTGGTTAGCGTATTGATTCAGCAGTTCCCCTCGAACCCCGGCGTACTGGGCATAAGATGAGCTGTCAAAGGGCAGCACCGTATCGTGGCAGTCCAGCCCACCCAGGAGAAACACGCAGACCAACGCCCGGTATTCGCCTACGGTCCCCGCATGGCTGGGCGCCGCAAAGGGTAAGCTGGCAAGTCCGCCATAGCCTGCCAGGGAAGCGGCACTTAGCGCGCTAATGTGTCCCAGGAATTGTCGGCGATTCGTGCTCATGGGCATCTCCTTCAGCGCTGGACCAGATAGTCGGGGGAGGTCATCAACATTTGGATCGCCAGCTCCACCCGCTGCCTGGGCCCGTCGTAGTTGGCGTCTGCGGGATTTTGCAGGGGCAGGTCCGTCAGCAGCTGGGTGATTCGGTTTTTGGTCACGGCTGAGGCAGAGCCGTGGCTGAGCAGCAGGTCCAGATGATCCACCAGCTCAGAGGGATTAGCCGCCAGCGCCAGCTCGCGGCTGTAGTTGGGAACAAAACTGGTCACGCCGCGGCCTTCAGCCTCCTGGGCGGCAGCACCGGAAATGAAATAGCCGATAAAGTTGCTGTAGCCAAACACGGAGTTCGCGTTAACGATTTGCAGCTCCGGTACCGTCATGCCCTGGGCGCCGCTGAGACTGCCCGGCGCAACAAAGGCCGGCCGGTAAAAATTGAACACCGACGGCGATTGGAAGGGCGACTGGGAAAGATCTTCCGAGGCGCCGGTGAAATCCAACACGGCAATGGCGCTGGGTTCAATATCTGTTGCCTGAAAGGCTCTTGCCCATTGGGTGAGGCGCAGCACCGGCTCGCGCAGCTTGCCGAATCGATCCGGCTGGGCGCTGGCCAAGCGGGCCTCGGGGTCAAAAATAATCGCCGCCAGGGTGGCGCTTAAATCGCCCCGCTGGCCGCTGCCCACCGCACTGGCATCAGGCAGGATGAAACGTCCGCTGGTAAAGGCCTGGGCGACTCTAGCCACATAGGCCGGCTCCGGGTCGCTGGTGACGAAACGTTGGATCAGCTGGCGAGCCAGAAAGGGCGGCGTGTTGGGGTGGTTAAACAGCGCATCCAGGGCAATCTCGATGCTCTCAATTGGGCCGGTGCCGGCGGCAATGGTGGTACCCAGAAAACGTTTTTCCAGGGTTGAATGCCATTCGGGGAAAGCCCGCATGGGCCTAAACTGGGTGCCGGCGTTCAGTTCGTTGAAGCCAAAGAAAAACGCGTCGCTATCCAGGCTAAGGCCGGTAAACACTCGGGCAAGACCAGTGACGTCGCTGTTGTCGTAAAGCTCCACCGGCTGGCCGTTAACCCGCTGGGGCGTGCCGTCTGGATTTAGAGCAACCAGACCGATGGTAAACAGCTGCATGATCTCTCGAGCATAGTTTTCGTCCGGAACCCGTCCGGTAGAGGGGTCGCCCCGGGTGTTTTGCAGGTAGGTCAGATACGAACCCATGGCGGGGGAATAGGTCACCGCCTCCAGCAGATCCCGGTAGTTGCCGAAGGCATGGTCCACCAGCAGACTCTGGTAATAGCCCACCGCGGTGGGCCAGTCGAACAACTGGGTGTTCATGGCGTTGGAGATCACCAGGATCTGGGACAGGGCAAAGGCCATCCGTTGCCTGAGCTGGTCGTCACTGCCTATTGCGATGGTCCAGAAAGCATGGTTGGGCGTTCGCCGACCAAGAAACGTGGGCTGGCCGGAGCCGTCGGTGGCCCCGGGCGCTTCCAGGCCGGCAAAAACTCGATCAAGGTAGCTGGTGGCGGGCGCGGTCAGCTGCTGCCTGAACCAGGCGGAGGATGAACTGCCGGTTAGCTGTTCAATGTCCGCCAGGGAGGGGCCAAAGCTTGTGTGGCCCAGAAATCGTGAGGCCGACGGTGCGTCGGATAACAGGTCTGGCACTGACACCATCGGCGCAGCCTCAAACCCATCGGTAAAGATGGTAGAGGCGAAAGCGCTGGCATTAAAGGCCAGCAGCCAGCAACACATCAGTCGTCTCATAAACCCGTCAAAAGCTGCCACTCCCTGAGTCTAAACACGGCCTGAACAAAAACTGTTAAGCCGGTCGCGGTTTTTTCATGGGTCAGGGGTGGCTCAGCTCACCACTATTGTCTAAACCCAGAGGTCACATAGCCCTCGCGTACCCGCTGGGGGTGATCCCCTACGTCAATACGCTTAACTTCCTGGGCCGTCTCATAGCTGATGATGGACATCTGATCGGTGCCGCTGAAGGACACGTAGCAATACTGTCCGGTTTTGTCGGTCACCGCCCAGTAGGGTTTGGTCCCAAGACCACTGAGAATTGTTGGCTGCAGGGTTTGGCGGTCAACAATGGCGACGTAGTCATCCATGGTGCCAGCCACACACAGCTGAGCGTCGTCGCCGCTGATGGCGATACCGTGGTGGGCTGAGTCGTTCACGTACTCGGTCCGCCCGGCCGTGGTCACCTTGGGCAGGTCTGCTTTTCGACGAATTGTGCCGCTGCGCCGGTCGTATTCCACAAAGCCATGCAGAAACGACAGCTGAAAGTAAAACAGCTGCTCGTCGGAAGTGTGAGCCATGGGCCGTATGGCGGGACTGATGGAGTCCAGCCCCCTGGCATCGAGTTTTTCCCGCATATCAAATCTCTCGATAATCTCCAGGCTGTCAACGTCCACCACCTGAAACACACGCTGACCTTTCAGCACTCCACCGCCGGTTAAATCAAAGGGGGTAAAGACCCGACCGATGCTGGCGTGAAAAATCTTAGAACCGTCTTTTGAATAGACGTTTTCGTGGGGTGAATCGCCGGTGTCGAAGCGGCCTGCCTCAGCGCCGTCAGCCACGTTGAGCAGATGAACCACGTTGGCGGTGGAGGCTGAAACCGCCACCTGCTTCCCGTCCGGCGACAGCGCCATATGATCTGAGCGCAGACCGGCCACCGGAAAACGCCAGGCAATGTCCCCGGACTCAATATCCAGCCCGATGACGTCAGCAAAACTGGGCCGCGATACAATCAATAGCCTGCCATCCAGGCTGCTGTACATGTCGTCCACGTACTGGTTGTTGCCCTCGCCAATAAGCTGCGCGATGCCATAAAAGGCCATGCGCCGGACAAAGGCCTGCTTGATTTCCTGCAGCCGCTCAAGCTTATCGGGAATGCCGTTTAGCACCCCGATCACAGCCTGGGTTTCGCTGTCGATGACGGTAATGGTGCCCTGCCAGTTGTTGCCGACAAAAATCACCGGCACCGCCGTGGCCGACTCGCTGGTCACCCCAGGGCCCGCGCCGGCCTGGTGCTGAGTCAACACCGCCAGAGGCGGTTCGTCCATGGCCGCGTTGATGGCCTTAATGGAAAAGTACTGGGCAGCCGCCACCGCCAGCAGCAGGGCAATCATCAAAAAAACCGTGGCTCTTAGAATCAGACGCTTCAACATAATGGCGTTCCAGGTGGGGACGGCGGGGACTTGGCGTGTTTCCCCAGTTTACACCTCACACGCCACGTCCAGAAGGACCTGCAGGTCGGCGCTCATGGGAAAGACGGGCGTTGAGCGACAGAGCGGGGCTTGCCTGGAATTGAACCACACCGCCCAATTTGATCATGACAGCCAGTCACGGAGTCCCGTGGCCCAGCACATCGCTGAGCAGGCGGATGGGTGTGTCCTGCCTGGTCCAGGCCTGGTCATCACCCACGGCGGTGGCATGGATGCTGACCCAGTTACCGGAATCCAGCCGCTGACTCGGGGCCCCGATGGACAGGTCCATCACGCCAATCTCGGTGCTCTGGATAGACTGCCTGTCACAGCTGAAGCAGTAGCCTTGAGTTTCGATCAGGGGCAGCTGCACCGGCCCGTCCTGGGGCCATTGATCGGACACCACGGCGCTGCCGGTGGCCCAACGCGCCGCGCCGGATTGATTGTAGTAATACAGCACTACAAACAGGGTCTGGCCCTGGCGGCGCACGGTCATACCCCAGCCCTGGTCAGCCTCACCGGCATACCAGAGTCCGTCCGGATTGTCGGCGGTGGAGGCTGCCGGGTCGAAGACGAAAGCCTGGGGGCACCACTGGGCCCGTTGATCCTCCTGCTGCCACAGCAGGCTGGCCGCGGATTGCCGGGATGACGGGTCCTCAACGGCGCACTGGATGCTCTGGCGACCTGATTGAAAGTCCAGATCGAATCCCGCGCCTGCAACCAGCGTCTGAGTGGTGGATCGCTGGGCAAAGTCATACTGGTATTGCGCATAGCTATCGTGATCCAGCCGGAACACGCCATCGGCCGATCCTCCCGTTGCCAGGTACCAGACCGGCGTACCGTCGGCGCGATAGGTGTAGTTGACCAGCACCGTGGTAGAGCCGGCGTTGGACAGATCAAAACCGTGTCCTTGGCGATCCGGATCAAAATAAATCGCGCTCTGGTGAGAGGGCGCTGTCGGCCACTGATCATCGGTGACTCGGGCGCAGTCCAGGGCTACCTGCAAAAGCTCATCGGTTCCGCTGCGAACGCCCTCGATGGTTGGGGTGACATAGACATCAGGCACCATACCGATGCGCTGGGTCTGGCCACCCTCGGGGGTGTAAACTCCAAGCCCGGTCATGTAGACCGACAGCCCACCGGGCAGAAACATCTGGGTGATCTCGCCGTCGGCCGCCTGGGTCTGGGATCCGATCTTGACCGCTCTGGGGTGTTGCTCAAGCGCCATCACGGTGTACTCAGCCTGGCTGAGGGTTTCTTCATTAAACAAAATCAGCACCCGCCCGTCATAGGGGCTGCGGCTGCCCCGCCCGATCCGGCCCAGAATCTGCTCAGTGGTGCCCGGGTAGTCGGTTCTGGGTGACTCAAACAACGCCACATCCACCGGCCCAGGATACAGATAATTGACCAGGGTCCAGACGGTGGAATTGGGATAATTGCGAAGGTCGAAGATGATCCCGTCGGTGTCGCTAAAATCGTCCATGATGGCGTCAATATCTTCGGGAAACACCAGCCCCATATTGACGTAGCCCAAATCGCAGTCTGGCTGGGTATAGCGATTCACAGGCACCCCCACAAAGTTAGTGATGAACTGGCGGTTTTCCGGTGCACGGGGCACCGTCGCCTGCTGTACCGAGCTGCCGCGTCGATATTCCACCTCCACCGTGGCCCTGAACCCACGTTCAAGGTAGCGATGGGCATAGTAGGCTTCGGTAACCGGGTTGGATGCCGCGATATAGGGCGCCAGGGCCCGGCGCTGCTGCTCGATGGGGACGCCATCAAGGCTGATAATTTCATCACCCACCTGCAATACTGTCGCCGCCTGGGCTCTGGTGACGATGCTTTTGCCTTGGATCAGCTCCATCCTGAAAGGCGTGTAGCGACCGCCAAGAAACTGCTCAAACAACGGACTCACAAAATAGCCATGGGTGTCATCGATCTTAGCGCTCATTTCCCGCACCAGCAGGTGGTAGTCGCGTTCCCGGTCGATGCCCTGCATGCGCTCAACGGTCTGCAGCAAAACTGCCGACCAATCTGAATCCATCAGCGGCTTATAGGGGAAAAAATAGTTGATGATGTTCCAGAACCGGAAGATCGCCAGCATGCGTTCGCCGAAGTTTGTGCTGGTCTGGCTGTAGCGTTCAGCGTCGTTCTCAAAGCGCGGCACACCCACAGGACTTGGGCTGACATGGCAACTCTGGAAGGGCCTGAAGGACTGGGCAACATTGCCGATCGCGGCACGGTTTTCCACGGACAAACGTAGGTCGTCCATCCAGTCCAGCTCTGAGCCGATGCGTTGGCCTGGCTGCAAAACGGGAATAGAGTTTGAGCTGGGTTGATTCTGGCCCGCTGCGGTGATCAGCCGTCTGATCACTCCATTAAAGCCTTGTTCAGAATCATCACCGGACTGGGCGGCCACCGCATCCAACAACGCCTGGTCCCAGTCCACCTGACAGGTGCCGCTATGGTGATATTTAAGATATCCCCAAACCTGCCCGGTCAGCGCCAGGCGTTCGGTGTAGACAGTCGCCGCCTGTATCGTTCCCGTGAGGGTCAACGAGGCCAGCAATAAGGTGATGCGTCCCATTCAGCGGTTATCTTAATGGCTATGTACGAGGGTTATCGTAGCAATCTGAGCGAGCATTTCAATCGGTTCATTCAACCCTGACCCATACCCTATACTGATCAGCTCCCGGCTGAGCACAAGGACCAAGCCATTGAGTCAATCTAGGAGTCTGCGCCATAGAAACGTTCGACGGCGAAAATTCGCGATCGCCATAGGTTGGGGCTATCGCGGGAGGAAAATAGCCGGGCTATTTGACGAGGGCGATAGGCACAAACTATGGATGAGCGCGGATTTGCAGCCCGGAGGTTTCTATGGCGCAGACTCCTAGCCTGAAGCGTCAGCAGCTGGCAGCGCGGATGCTCCACCATCGCCATCTGGAGCGGTCAGATCCCATCGCCCCGCCGCTGATCAGCACCTCAGCGTTTCACCTGCCGGGCAGCCCGGAGGCAGACTTTCAGTACGGTCGAACGGGCAACCCGACCTGGGAGACCGTAGAGGGCCAGCTGGCCATCTTAGAAGATGCTCAGGTGCTGTTATTTCCCTCCGGCATGGCGGCCCTCACAGCCGGCTTTATGGCCACCGTGAAAGCCGGCGACACCGTCATTATTCCCTCCGACGGTTACTTCGCCACCCGCAATTTTGCCGACCGGTTTCTGCTGCCCCTGGGAATCACCATTATTGAACACCCCACCGCAGATTACGCCAACGCACCTCTGGACCGGGCGGCGGTGATCCTGGTCGAGACCCCATCAAACCCCAAACTGGAACTGTGCGATCTGCAGGCAGTGATTGCCATGGCCAAGGCCCAGGGCACCCTCACCCTGGTGGATAACACACTGATGACGCCGTTCCTGCAGCGTCCCCTGGACCTGGGCGCGGACATTTCCATCATGTCTGACACCAAGGCCCCAGGGGGGCACTCGGATATCCTGATGGGCCACGTGGCCTCCCGTCGCCCGGAGCTGATCGAACGCCTTAAGGATTGGCGAAGCCTGTCCGGCAGCATACCCGGTGCCTTCGAGGCCTGGTTGCTGCACCGGGGCCTGGCAACCCTTGAGCTGAGACTGTCGCGAATGTGCGAAACCGCCCTGCTGCTGGCCACCCATCTGTCAAAGCACCCCAAGGTGACCGCAGTGGCCTATCCGGGCCTGCCCTCAGACCCTTACCACGAGCTGGCCTGCCAACAAATGGAGGGCTTTGGATTCATTATTGCCATGACCCTTAATTCGGAAAAAGCCGCTGATGAGTTTCTGGCTGCCTGCCGCCTGCTTGAAACCACCACCAGTTTTGGCGGGGTGCATAGCTCCGCCGAACGACGGGCCCGGTGGGGTGAAGATGTAGCCGAGGGCCTGGTTCGAATATCGGTTGGCTGTGAGCCCGCACCGGTGCTTTGGGATTCCATTGAGGAGGCTCTGGACCTGATCAAAACATAGCCGCCAGACCCACCGAGGATGGCTTTCATCACGCCGCCTTGAGACATAATTGTCTTAATATTACCGCTACATCAATTGCGAAGAGCGCTATCGACCATGTCTTATATTCTGATTCACAATCCCGGCTGCGGGTCTTCCAAAAAGGGCCTTGCCCTGCTGCAGGAAAATGGCA
>CAYGPO010000156.1:0-8814 GCA_964351665.1 uncultured Gammaproteobacteria bacterium
CGAAAGTTTCTACCGCGCAGACTCCTAGCGCCCTCGGGTGAAGGCGCCCAAGATACCCCGTAAGATAGTTCTGCCCAGGGATGTTCCCATGGACCGGGCGGCGGATTTTACCGCCTTTTCTAAGCCTGATTGGCGCTGTCTGCCCCTGGACCGACTTTTTGTTGGGGTTTCGGAGCGGGATTTTTCCTGGCTCTTCGTGTTCTCGGCCGCCATTTCCGCCTCTTTGACCCGCTTCTCAGCCCGTTCGGCCAACCGTTCAAAGGCTGACTCGCGATCAATGGTCTGATTGTATTTATCGCCCACCACGCTCGATTGAAACACCGCCTGGCGTTCCTGGTCCGTCAGCGGGCCCATGCGTGAGTGAGGTGGAGCAATCAGACAACGATCCACCATGCTGGGCACGCCGCCGTCGAGCAGGGTTGAAACCAGGGCCTCGCCCACACCCATCTGAGTTAGCACCGCTTCGGTATCAAGGTCTGGGTTAGGGACAAAGGTCTGGGCCGCTGCGCGAACGACTTTTTGGTCCCTGGGGGTAAAGGCGCGCAGGGCGTGTTGTACCCGGTTGCCCAGCTGTCCCAGCACGTCGTCGGGAACGTCCTGGGGGTTTTGGGTCACAAAATAGATCCCAACGCCTTTGGAGCGGATCAGTCTTACCACCTGTTCAATCTGGTCCAGAAGCGCTTTGGGCGGATCGTCAAAAAGCAGGTGGGCTTCATCAAAAAAGAACACCAGTTCAGGTTTGTCCAGATCGCCTTTTTCCGGCAACTCCTCGAACAGCTCCGCCAGCAGCCAGAGCAAAAAGGTGCTGTAAAGCCGGGGGTTCATGATCAGCTGGCGGGAATCAAGGACGTTGATCACGCCGCGGCCCTGTTCGTCCCGGCGCATCAGGTCGGCCAGTTCCAAGGCCGGCTCAGCAAAGAAATTCTCGCCGCCAGAGCGTTCCAGGGTCAGCATGCGGCGTGCAATAGCGCCCAGGGAGGCTGTGGTGACATGGCCATAGCGAGTGGAGATCTGTTGCCGATTTTCCCCCACGAAATTGAGCAGCGCCCGCAGATCTTTGAGGTCCAGCAGGGCCAGGCCTTCATCGTCGGCCACCGTAAAAGCAACGTTCAACACCCCTTCCTGGGTGTCGTTGAGTTCCAGCAGTCGGGCCAGCAGCACCGGCCCAATTTCGCTAATGGTGGTGCGCAGCGGATGGCCATTTTTCTGAAACAGATCCCAGAACACCACGGGTGAGGGTTCCAGGCTGTGTTGGTTCAGGCCGATTTTTTCTACCCGCTTGGTCACACCAGCGCTGGCCTTACCGGCCGCTGCCAGTCCGCTCAGATCGCCTTTCACGTCGGCTAAAAATACCGGCACGCCCAGGCGTGAGAATCCTTCAGCCAACACCTGCAGGGTGACGGTTTTTCCGGTGCCGGTGGCGCCGGCAATCAGGCCGTGGCGGTTGGCGTAGCGACCTTCAATGATGGCCGGCCTATCGCCGCCCCCAAAATGGACCCGGGGCGCCTGCGCCCCGGTTTGCTTGCTCTGCGACATGGTGATTTTTCGATCAGCGACCGAACAATCCACCCAACAGACTGCCGCCGCGTTTGAGCAGGTCTGAGGCGTCAACATCACCGTCGCCGTCAGCGTCAAGCAGCTTGTCGACGATGCTGAAGCCCTGGCTGCGGCTGTCGGCTTCAACCCGGTCCTGTTTCAACAGGTCCGTCAGGCCACCCAGGCCTCCCAGGCCTTCGTTGGTGGGTGCGGCCTGTCGCTTCTTGCTCAGGGCTCCCATCACCAACGGGCCCAGATTGGCCAGCAGTTTGCCCATGGCGCCGCTGTCAAGACCGGTGGCTTTGCTAAGCTGATTTTCCACCGCGGCTTTGCGCTCGCCAAAAATGTGTTCCACCATCCGGCTGTCTTTGTCGTTGGGTTCTTGGGAAAAGAAGCTGCCCAGGTTGTCCAGCACTGAGCCGTCGTGATCTCGGTCCAGGGCCGCTGCCAGTCCGCCCACTTTATCGGCAGACTGGGCATTGCGATTGAGCTGCCCGAGAATCACCGGCAGGGCCATTTGCATGGCTTTTTCGGTCAAGCCACTGTCTGCACCCAGCTGCTTGCCCAGGCTTTGCACCGCGCTATTGCTGATTTGATTGGTAATCAGATCTAATATTCCACTCATGTTTGTTTCCTTAACGCTAAAGTCCACGACAGCAGGGCATTCGCCCGCGCTGGCGCAGTTGGTATGATAAGCCAGTTCGCGGTAAACGTGACTGGCATGTGCGGCTCCGGAGGCCCATGGTAATTCAATTGGACCACGCGACCAATCTACGGGAGAAGATGTTGATGTTGAATGGCCTTTTAGTACGACCCCTGGTGGCGGCTACACTGCTGTCGGTGGGTGCATTAATCAGCGGATGTTCAACCAATCCGGTCACCGGTGAGACAAATTTCAGCGTGGTCAGCGAAGCCCAGGAGCTGCAGATTGGGGCACAGCAATATGGCCCAAGTCGGCAGATGCAGGGCGGCGACTATGTCACCGATCCGGCCCTTGTGGCCTATGTGCAGCGGGTAGGGAATAAGGTTGCGGCTCAAAGTGACCGGCCACTGCCCTATGAGTTTGAGGTGCTGAATAATGGCGTTCCCAACGCCTGGGCGTTGCCCGGCGGGAAAATTGCCATAAACCGCGGCCTGCTGCTGGAAATGCAGACCGAGGCAGAGCTGGCTGCGGTGCTGGGCCATGAGGTGGTGCATGCGGCAGCCCGGCACGGCGCCCTGGCCATGTCCCGGGGAATGTTGCTGCAAGGCGCGGTGATGGCCACTGCGGTGGCTTCCCGAGATAGCGATTACAGCCGTTATGCGGTGGGCGGTGCGTCGGTGGCGGCCCAGCTGCTTAACCAAAAATACGGCCGCGGCGCGGAGCTTGAGTCCGACGAATACGGCATTAAATACATGGCCAAGGCGGGTTATGACCCCCAGGGTGCGGTGGAGCTGCAGAAAACCTTCGTACGGCTGTCCGAAGGACGTC
This sequence comes from uncultured Gammaproteobacteria bacterium, assembly GCA_964351665.1. Taxonomy (GTDB): domain Bacteria; phylum Pseudomonadota; class Gammaproteobacteria; order Xanthomonadales; family SZUA-38; genus JANQOZ01. The sequence goes on from CAYGPO010000156.1 coordinate 3,008, forward strand.
GGCAGGATTTTCTTAGCGGTCTATTTGCCAGTCACCCGCCGTCCCAGGAACGGGTAGAGCGCAATATCGAAACAGCCAATGAAATCGGTCGTGGCGGTGAAGTTGGCCGGGCTGAGTATCAGCAGGCGATTGCGGGCATTAAGAAAAGTCAGCCTGCCTACGAGGCCTTTGATAAAGGCCGCAAGGCGTTGGCGGACGGAAAGCCAAAAGAAGCGGTGCGGCTTGCCGATCAGGCGATCAGGCTTGAGCCGCGGGAAGCCCAGTTCTACGGTCTTAAGGGCGACGTGGCCTTCGCCGGCAAAAATTATCGGGATGCGGTCAAACACTATTCCGCCGCCCTGGAGCGCCAGCCGGAATACTTTAAGTTCTATCTGGGGCGGGGTGAGTCCTACCGGCAGCTCAATCAGCCAGGGCCGGCCCAGCGAGACCTGCAGGCTAGCGCCAATCTGCTGCCAACGGCGGATGCGGCCAACGCCCTGGGCCTGATCGCTGAGAAGCAAGGACAGTATGACAACGCCATCGCCTATTACGAGATGGCGGCGGCCTCCCAGACACCGGCGGGCCGTCAAAGCAATGCCCGGCTGGTGACCCTGGATTTACCCAAGCGTCCTGAACGTTATATCGCGGTGCAGCGCAGGGTAGATACCAACGGAAAAGTGTTTGCTGAAATCGGCAATAGAACCCAACTTGCCGTCACCAACGTCACTATCAACCTTGCTTACCGCGACGCAAAAGGTCAGGTTCGACAGGAGCAGCGGGTGTATCGCGGCAAGCTGGAAAGCGGGAAAACCGCCCTAATTGAACTGGGTGGCCAGCCCTATGCCAGCGCGCTGAATTCACTCCAGCTAAAGGTGACCGGAGCTCAGCCCAGCCGCTGAGAGGCTGCTGCGCTGCTGCCGACCAAACCGCGGCGCCTCGTCAGCAGTTAGGTACTTTGATGGTCTTGCCTGCCCGCAGCGGGTAGCGGGGTGCCGGGATATTGTTCATGGCGGCGATCTCCGGCATGGACATGCAGCGATGGCGCCGGGCAATGACTCCCATGGTGTCGCCGTTTTGGATCACATAGGGCGTGATCTCGTCGCTGCGGCCATAGGTGGCGTCATACAGCTGCGCCGCTCGAGTCAGCAGTTCCGGGTCCGCAGCCTGGCACCCGGTCTCATAGCGCAGTGCCGCTTCCATGGGTACCTGCAGGGTTTCGCCAGCCGCCACCCGGGTTTCTGGCTTAACCCGGGGGTTGAGATTGCGGAGGGTTCTGAACCAGCCGTTGGACGGGCCCTCATTGCCAAGGCATACGGCAATTTCCCCCAGTGACATATCCGTCACTACGGTAATTTCCGTCAGCTCCGTGTCCATTGCAGGAAATTCCAGGTTGAAACGCTCCGGATGCAGGTACAGCCATGCAGCGGCGAGTACCTTGGGTACATAGTCCCGGGTATCTCTGGGCAGGGCATAAAAAAACTCAGAGGACCAGAAATCGGCACCTTTGAGCTTACGATTGAGCCGCTTGAGGCGGTTCTCACCAGAATTATAGGCCGCCAGCACCTTCTCCAGGCTGTTGTCCAGCTGGCGTAGCTGGTCGTTGAGATAATCCACGCTGGCTCGGGCCGCCCGGGCAGGATCGAGCCTCTCATCAAACTCGCCGCGGGTTTTCAGCCCATAGCGACTGCCGGTGGCGCGCATGAACTGCAGCGGGCCCGCCGCGCCGACCCGGGAAAAGGAGTGCACTCGGCCGCCGGATTCCACCGCGAGGATGCCGAACAGCAGGGCTTCGGGTACGCCGGCGGCGTCAAAAGCCGGCGCCATCTCACTGCGCATGTATTGGTAATTTTCATAGGTGCTCATGAGCAGGGGCCGATTCCAGGTCAGCCAGCCATTGAGGGAATTTCGGACATAGTGATTCATGGCGATAAGTTCGGTGAGGTCGGTGCCGTTGAGCTGCACGCTGCCTGGCGCCACGGTTCTGCCCGGCGAGGCGTCCTCAGGCTCTGCCTCCAGTGGACCTCCTTCTCCCGCAACCTCGGCATTGCTATGAAAAACCTGGGTTTGCAGGCTGGCCACTTCCTGGTAAGCCTTGAGGGCAACGTCCAGATCGCAACCAGCGATGGCGCGGCAGCGCGCTGACAGATCGTCCAAGGCCGCTAGTGAGTCGTCCAGCAGCCGCTCCGAGGCCTCGCTGCTGCCCGCTGCCAACAGCTGCAGCGCTTCACCAAATGCCACCACCGCTCCATCAATTTCACTGTAGATTTCGTTTACAACGCTGGGCGGTCTGGTGTCTACGCTGACCTGCTGGGCCACCGGCTCAGGCAATGGTTCCGCGGTGTCAGGCTGATTGCGCCAGCGTTCAAGACTGGCGCAGCCGCTGACCAGCAGGCAGGCACCGATTACGGTGTAGTTTAGCTTCACGTTGTGACCTTGGCTTGGATTGATCGGCTGCTTTATTTTGGCTTTTTACAGCGGGTTTACGCTACCACAATAATTGACCGCAACCAGGGCAATTAGTTGACCTTAAGGTGGCGCTGACGTATCAATTGGGGATTAGCCATTGACGGTTTCGATCATGCCCAGTCCGTTTACCCCGGGAACCTTCACCTTCCTGCGTGAAATCCGGAGCAACAATAATAAGCCCTGGTTTGAACAAAACCGGGAACGCTACCACAGCCTGGTGCGCGACCCGTTTTTGTCCTTCATTCGCGATCTCAATCCCCAGCTCAAGACCATCAGCGAGTATTACCACGGGGTAGAAAAAAGCCACGGCGGCGCGCTGTTTCGTATTTACCGGGATACGCGGTTTTCCAAGGACAAGACCCCCTATAAGTCCTGGATCGGGGCGCGTTTCACCCACACCCAGGCAGGTCGCCAGGGGGCGCCCATGTACTATCTGCATTTGCAGCCCGATAACGTGTTTTTTGCCGCAGGTCTTTGGCGACCGGCAACGCCCATGGCAACGCGGATCAGGAGTTTCCTGCAGAACAATCCCGCTGCCTGGAAAACTCTGAAGACAGATCCTGGGATTAAGGCCCATTTCAGCTGGGGCGGCGATCAGCTAAAGCGAACGCCCCGGGGATTTGATGCTACCCATGAGTTGATGGATGACATTCGACGTAAGGATTTTGTGCTGACCACACCGTTTACCGAAGCCCAGGCCTGTTCAGGACGGTTTGTCTCGCTGGTGCTCAAGCGATGCAAGCAGTCAGCGCCGCTGGTTGATTACCTTTGCGCAGCCCTGGACCAGGAGTTTTGACGCCGAGCTAAAGCTTGAGGATGTCTTTCAGGGGGCGTGGTCGTTCAATCCCAAAACCCTGGGCAAAGTCCAGTCCAATTTCCCGCAAATGATTCAGCACTTCCTGATTTTCCACAAACTCCGCAACGGTTTCTTTACCCAGGAAGTGGCCAATTTCGTTGATGGTTTTGACCAGGCCGTAGTCAGCGGTGCTGGTGGCAATATCGCGAATAAATGAGCCATCGATTTTCAGATAGTCCACGGGCAGGTGCTTCAAATAGCTGAACGATGACAGGCCGGTACCGAAATCATCCAGAGAGAAACGACAGCCCAGATACCTGAGTTCGCGCAGGAAATCTGTGCACCGCGCCAGGTTGCTGATAGCGGCAGTTTCGGTAATCTCAAAGCAGATCTTCGAGGGCTCAATGCCAGTTTCTTCAAACAGGTTCTGAATGAAGGTGAGAAACCTTGGCCGGCCAAAGGTCTTGCCGGACAGGTTGATGGACAGGCGCGCGATCTGATCTTTTACCGGGCTGTTGTTCAAGGCGTTAAAAGCCGATCGAAACACCCACTCATCCAGGTAGTGAATGCGCCCATAGGCTTCAGCGGGCGGGATAAATTTCTCCGGGCCGATCAACTCGCCTTCTTCGCTGCGCATCCTGCACAGAACCTCAAAATGATCTTTGTCTGAGTCGCTGGGGATCAACGGCACGATGCGCTGGCCGTACAGTTCAATTCGGTCAGTGTCCAGAGCATTTTCAAGCTCGGTGACCCATTTCATGGCCTGGTCTCGCTGACTTAGCTCCTGGTCGTCAATCTGGTAGCTCTTGATCCGGTCGCGGCCCGCCTCTTTGGCGGCGCCGGCAGCGATTTCCATCTGATTGAGGACCTGGGATACCGATTCGGTGTCACGACCGAAGGTGACCAGCCCGATACTGGCAGTGGCCTTAAGCTTGCGGCGCTTCCAGCGCGTCCGGTGCTCATTGATGGCCCGGCGCAGTTTCTCCGCTGCTTCATGGCCTGGCGCCAGTTCAAATCGCGGCAGCAGCATGGCAAAGGTGTCGCCTCCCAGTCTGGCCATTTCGCCGGCCTCGGGCATCTGCTTTCGCATCACCCGGGCCAGGTCCTGCAGCAGCTGATCGCCGGCGTCATGTCCGGCGGTGCTGTTGACGACCTTGAACTGATCCACTTCTATTTGCAGCGCAATGTGCTGGGTATGCATCAGCTTGCTTTCACCCAGCTTGAGCCGAATCCGGCGCTCAAACTCTTTACGATTTAACGATTCTGTCAGCTGATCATGGGTGGCCTGGTGGGCTATTTGATCGTGCATATTCTGCACCATGCCGTGCCAGGAACGGTCCATCAGCGGCTGATCGGGCTGATCGATCAGGTCGGCTTTTTTGGCCTGGAATTTTTCGGCTAACTCTCCCGGGCTGATTTCCAGCGCTTTCTGGCCGTTGCGGTTGACAAACACATAGCGCTGCCGGTCCTCGCTGATCCAGGCCAGTTTGATGGGCTGGGTTTTGCCATCGGGCCCTGGATACAACACCCAGCTGCCCTTATCCAGGAGCTTCGCTAGGCCGAGAAAGTGCTCTTGATCCGGGCTTGACGCCTGAGCGCGGTTGGCCGCGTCGGGCTCCGATTCGACCTGCGCTTCCGCCATCGTCGGCTCGTCAGTCGCTGGGCCCTCGCTGGTCTGCACGCTGCGCAGGGTCGGCGCCGCGCTAGCCGGGGCCGGGGCTTGGGGCGTTGGCTCCATGGCCCTGTCGAAGGCTGCTTCCAGCGCGTCTGCGGCCTGGTCTGCGGCAGGGTTGCCCGACGCTAGCGGTTCTGTTTCCGGCAGCGGCCGAGGCGTTTGCGCCAGTCCGGGCAGCATGGTCCGCAGGGCACCGATGAGGCTATCCCGCTCACTGGTTTCAGCCCGTACATGATCCAGCCGGTCGCTGATTGTCTCCACCAACGCTTCGCTGTCATTGCTGTCGCTGGGCGATTCGGTATGCTGCGGTGAAAGCCGGGCATCCAGGTCTTTGACCACCTGATACAGCTGCTCCCATTCGGCGCCCTTTGTGCCAGAACGCACCGCAGCAACATCCAACAGATTGCGCCAGCCCATGCCCAGCAGTTCGTTAACCGGCTTGGGCACCTCCCGCTGACCAAACTCCTGGCGCAGCTGGCTGGTTACCTCGGCCCTTGCCTGGGCCAGTTTTTGTTGGCCGTCGGCAGCTTCCAGAACCCGCTTTAGCTGCGCAGCACGAAGCCTGTGTTGACGCTTTAACAGCTGCTCCAGCTCCTTGGCGGCCGCGGCAAAGGCATCGCGATTTGGATCATCCAGATCACTGAGACGCTCTACAATGTTGTCAATCTTGTCCACCAGCTGCTGCTCGCGGCCGCTGATTTCACGCGTCCCACCGATGATGGTCTGGCCCAGGTGATCGAGCACCCGTCGTGCCGGGTGGCTTTTGTCGGTTACCACATCCTGCTGCTTGAGCAGCATCTTCAGCAGTTGAACCTCCAGCTTGGCGATCCACTCTTTGGCCCTGGGTTCTACCACCGAATCATTGGAAATGGAGCTCAGCAGCTGCTGAGC
>CAYGPO010000157.1:0-1703 GCA_964351665.1 uncultured Gammaproteobacteria bacterium
TTTGTGCGAAGCTTAGCAGCGGTGGTCATCTAACGGCAGGGGCAAAACCATGAGCAGTGGACACTTCACGCGACGTCAGATCCTCGTTGGCGCGGGGGCTGCTCTGGCGGTAGCGCCATGGGTGGGGGCAAGATCAGCCACGCCGTTGCCGAAAATTCCCGATGTATTGATCCTGGGTGCTGGGCTTTCCGGTCTTTACAGCGCCCTGATGCTGGAAGAAAACGGCGCCACCGTGCAGGTGATTGAGGGTCAGTCCCGGGTGGGTGGTCGCCTGTACACCCGATTTGACCTGCCGGGTCACCCGGAGGTGGGGGGCAACAGCATGGGGGCAGGCTATGGCCGAGTGCTGAATATGGCCCGACGTCTTGAGGTACCGCTGATGGACTATGGCCCCAGGATGTTTGCTGGACCGGCGCCGGCGCTGGTGGTCGATGGCGCGATGGTGGCCGCCGAAGACTGGCCAGAGTCTGAAAAAAATCCGTTCCAGGCACCGTATAACGGGGCTCGCCCCTGGGAGTTTCTGGGCCGGCGACTGGCGGACAAAAATCCCCTGGCCTCGTCTGACCAATGGCTCAGCGAGCAGCACCGAGGGCTAGATGTGCCGCTGCATCAGTACTTCGCAGATCAGGGTCTGTCAGATCCGCAAATTCAGATGAGTTATGACGTCAACCCCTATTTCGGTAAGTCCGCATGGGATGTATCGGCGCTGATGTATCTGTTCACTGAGAAATGGACCAAAGAACAGATTGCCATGGGTCGGGAGCTGTACACGATCAAGGGCGGCAATCAGCAGCTGCCCCAGGCCATGGCGGCGGCGCTAAAGCACGAGGTGAAGCTCAATCAAAACGTGGTGGCCATTGATGTTGGCAAATCCGGTGTTGAGGTGCGGACCGCCGACGGTGCTGTTTTCAAGGCGCGTCGGGTGATCAGTTCCCTGCCTCTGTCCAAGCTTAGAGATATCGCCATCAGCCCCGGTATTTTCGGCGCCCAGCGTCAGGCCATTCGAACCATCGCCTATATGCGCAATACGCTGATTTTTCTGGTCCCCAAAAAGCCCTTTTGGCTGGAAGATGGGTTATCGCCCTCGATGTGGACCAACGGCATACTCGGCTCGGTGACGGCGCAGAAATTTGGCGAAGATCCCAGTGAGGTCACCGGCCTGGTGGTCAACGCACGGGGCTGGGGCGCTGATCGGCTGGACCGGCTTGGACCTGTTGCCGCACCCGCCGCAGCAATACGGGAAATTGAACGCCTGCGACCCGCCGCCAAGGGCCAGCTGGAGGTGGGAGGATTCCACTCCTGGTGGATGGATCCCTTCGCTGCCGGTGACTGGGCCATCTTTGCTCCCGGCCAAGTCACCCATCTGTTGCCAGAGATGAATAAACTCCACCAGCGCCTGCACTTTTGTGGCGAGCACGCGGCTCGTAATAATCGAGGCATGGAAGGTGCCATGGAGTCCGCTGAACGGGCGGTGCTGGAAGTGTTCGAGCACCTGTAAAGGAGCCTCCAACCGCGCCAGCGTGCAATGATTTGCAACCACCGGTAAAGCCCATTTCGCCAGAATCTCCCATAATTGCATAACGTCGATGATGGAAGTTCGGTATGCGGTCATATCTGATAAGTCTGTGTTTGCTGGTGGCGTTGCTCTGTGGCGATGCTGCCGGGGGCGCCCGCGGCCAGGAATCAGGCCAACTATCAGGCCA
>CAYGPO010000157.1:1803-8711 GCA_964351665.1 uncultured Gammaproteobacteria bacterium
ATCAGGCCAACTATCAGGCCACAAAACAGGCCAGCAATCAGCCGCCTTGACCTCTGTTGCCGGCCTGACCTCGCTACTGGATGGGCCTAAGTCTGGTGCCGGCAGCCACCTAAGCCCCCGTTCCCTGGAAACCTTGCCCTATCGCCAGGGCAAAATCGTGCTGAACAAGCCCTTGGAGCTGGAGTTTGAACATCCTGTTACGAGATTCGGGGCAATTTTGGAAGACCCGGCCAGGGATTCGGTTTATTCGCTGACGGTTTTTCGCGGCTCCCATGAAATCGCCTCCCAGCAGTTCTACCTGGACCAGGCAAGGCTGCCAGGGGTTATTCAGGCGCCCGATGGGGTGATCGGTATCGCTACGGTCAACGCCTTTGATCGGGTACAGATCCAGGAAATTCACGGCCGCTCCCAGGGTGACCCAGAGTATGTCCAGGGCCTTTATGCCGGTGACCTCACCACCAAAGGTGCCAGCAATACCGGCGCCATTGCCTGTCAGGCCCCCCTGGGCCTGGCCTACAACATTGCTTTTGGTGTCGCTCTGGTCTCCATTGAGCCCATCAGCCGGTTTGCCGCCGAAGCGGCAGGTTACACGGCCAATCTCGGGCTGAAATTTTGCAAGACGGTGATTGAGCCGCCGTTGGACATAGAACGACGCATTGCGCCCACCGAGTGCACCTCGCCCTTTGTCCAGCCCCACATGGCATCGGAGTATGAAAATGCCCTGGGTGTGCCCTTAAAGTATGAGTACAACTGGGGGCAGCTGGGGACGCCTTTTGTCTATCATCACAACACGGAGGTTGCCGTTACCCTGGCCTACGATGCGCCTAAACCCCCTAGTGTGGGCAGTCTTTCGCTCAGCACCCTCCTGAGTGATTTCTCTTTAGACGGCACCGATAAGATCTATCAGGAATGCTTGAGTAGCGGCGCGATTCGATTCAGCCAGCTTGAGCCGGGGACAGGGCCCAGCTATGAATGTCCTTATGTTGCCGATCGGGTGTTGGAAATACCGGTAGGCCGCAACACCATCGTCTGGCAGGCCAATGCCAAGATGGGCTTGCTGGATCTGATTTCATTTCCAACCCCTGGCGTACCACCTGGCGCCAAAGTCCCTTTTTACCGAACGATTTTGGAACGAATAATCAAGCAAACCGTGCGGGGCGTGACGGATTTTTTCCTGGGTGGATGGCGTTTCGGTAACGTCAGCACGGCCTTTCAGACGGTCACCATTTTTGATGAGCGCCCGCCCCAGATTTCGCCCCAGCCCCAGGATCGACCGCGCATCACCACCAGCCTTGTAGGCGGCCAGATCCGGGTGCAAATTGAAGCCGATGAGCCCGGCGGGGTATCCCGGCGCAACTATGAGGGGTTGCTGAAGGGCATGTACCAGGTCGCCGACCCCTGTGACCGTCCTACATCCTTTACCGCCAGCTACCCGACTGACGCCCTGCGCAGCTTCTGGCCGGTCAGCACGGTAGACCAGGATCAGAGCTTTACCATCACCTGGACCGCCACCGACCCCGGCCCTAATCTTAATGGCGATCCCAACCAAACCCAGGTGACCATGCAGGTGGAGGTGGTGGACATTCGCCCACCCACCATCGTGCCGCCGCCGGATATCGTAGAGGTGACCCAGGCCCAGGTCAGCGAGCTGGGTCAGCCCCTGGTGTTTGACTTTGTTGACCTTGATCCGGTCATCACCAACAACGCCAGCCTGCCCGTGGGACTGGGTCTGACCGAGATCACCTGGACCGCCACCGACGCCTCAGGCAACAGCAGCACTGCGGTGCAGCTGGTAAACGTGAAGTCCAGCAACCTGGATCCGTCGCCGGTGGCTCAGAGCGGTTCCTCCCGGGCTTCTGCGGTATCTTTTCAGCCCACCACTGTCCGGCTGTCCGGCACCGACCCAGACGGCGACCCGCTGCGGTTTTTTATTGATGACTACCCGGACAACGGTTTTTTTGTCGCGCCGCTTTATCCCTACTTTGTGGAAGATTACCGGCTGGAGCGCAGTCTGCTAGACAGCGACCTGACGGCGCTATGTGGCGGCGGCAATCAGACCCTGCAGCTGAAGTTTCCATCCCAGCCCACCTTTATGACGGTGGTTGACGATGGCCGAACCTTCGTGGCTGATAGCGGCACCATTGACTGCGACCCTTTGCGCAATGGGGGCTTTAGGCGTCAGCCCCGTCTGGCGGTGTTTCCCCAGGGCTTCGATCCCGATGGCAGCGAGAATCCCCTGGTGGCCAGCGTCGGCGACAACATTGCCGATCTGGTTGTTGACGCCTTCAACCAGGTGATCGTGGTGACCCAGAATGGCAGCAGCGGCAGAGCCTTTGTTCGCACCCTGGATTTTTCCCTCAATGAACTGCAGAACTTCGATTTGACCCGCATCGATGACAGGGCCGCCATTGCCGCTGGCGAAAATCCCTGCAGCAATTTTGGCACCGAGAACTTTTGCGATATCAGAAACGCCCGCAGCGCGGTGGTGGACGCCAACGGTGTGCTCAACGTGATGGACGTCAAGGGCCGAATTTACGCCGTGCTGCCCCAGGCATCGTCCTCCGACACCACGGTGTTTATCGGTTATGTCAGCGACGATGTGACCAACATCAGCAACACGGACCTTGGCTCCAGGGCTTTGGCCCTGGATGCAGATGGGTTTTTGTATGCCACCCGCAATAACCGAGTCTACAAATACACCCCGTCCCGGGTCGACGAGCAGGGCCTGCTGCAGCCTGGCCAGCCGGTGGGCTGGCTGGGCCGCTGCGACGCGGACCTGGCCCCCGGCGATGATGCGGTCTGCGACGTGGCCAATCAGCGTAGCCTGGGCTTTTCCTGTACCGATGAGATTTGCGGGGTGGACGAAGACATTCCCCAGAGTGAGCGGGACTTCTGTGGCTACAACTTTTCCAACGATGGCAACTTTGGCTGCAGGCCCGGCCAGCTGCTTGGAAACGCTGGCCTGGATATCGATCCCCGCGGCACCATTTACGTTGCCGACGTCGGCAATTTACGCATCCAGCGTTTCACCCCGGAAGGCTTTTTCGCCGGTGAGGCGGAGTCTGAGTGTGACGGCAGCTGTTTTGTACTGGGGGACTTCGGCCGCCCCAGGGACGTGTCGGTGAACTCCAGCCGTTTCTATGTGCTGGACCCGGATCGGGACCTGCTGCACGTGTCCCTGCTGACGCCATTTACCAACCAGGGGCGGGACTTTGCTGAACTTGAGTATCAGTCCAATAATGATTTCGCCTGCATCAATCCGGCGGACTGTGTCGATACCTTTGCCTTCAGTGTCAGCGACGGCGTGCGCGATCCCGACACCGGCCAGCCGGCCCGCACCCTGCCGGCCACGGTGGAGGTGGCGGTGAGCCGAAACTTCCGCCCGCCCATAGCAACTCCGGGCATCGCCGCAGTGGTGCTGGAGGATGTGGAAACCCCCATCGTGCTGGACGGCGCAGAACTGGATCCCCTGGACGTGCTCAGCTTCAATCTGATTGACCCACCGGAGCATGGTTCGCTCATAGTGGTGGGCGATCAGGCCCGCTACCTGTCAGACCCGGACTACGTGGGCAGTGATAGCTTCAGCTTTGCGGCCTTTGACGGCCTGGATGAGTCGGCACCGGAAGTGGTCTCGGTGACCGTATTGAACGTGAACGACCCGCCCCAGGTCAGCCCCCTGGATGATGCCCAGGTGGCGGCGGGTTTCCGCTTTACCCTGCAGCACGACTTCGACGATCCAGACCTTGACGATCTGCACGGGCTTGAGATCAGCTGGGGTGACGGCACCGTGTCCCCGGAAGGCACCATCAATGCCATGGGTCAGCCCACCGGGCCTATCCTTGATGAAGGCGGAGTTGGGCCTGGCCGGGTCAGCGCTGAGCATGTATACCAAAACCCCGGCAGCTATACCCTGCAGGTGTGTGTAACCGATCAAATGAGTAATGGCGGGGGTGGCAAGGTGCCCACCATCGGGCGCACCACAGGCTGCGCTGAGGCCACCATTACCGTGATAGACGGGCTGGATCTTCAGCTATCCAGCGATGGCGCGGCGGCCAGCGCCCTGCCGGGTCAGCTGGTGAGCTATGACTTCGGGGTGTTGAACCTGCAGCCCGCCAGCGGCCCTGGCCAGACCGCCACCGGCATCGTGATGCAGATCGACTTGGCGCCCCAGTTCGTTGCCGGCTCCGTGGCCGCGCCCGGTTGCCAGTCCAGCGGGTTTCAGTTGACCTGCGCCCTGCCAGACCTTGCCCCCGGCGGTACTGCCGGCATCACCGTCAGCGCCCAGGTGCCCGTGACCGTCCCCCTGGGTTTGCGTCTGCAAAGCGAAGTTCAGGTGACTCAGAACCAGGATGACCAGACCCCCGACAATTCTCTGATCCAGATCACCCCGATTAGCCGACCGGCAGACTTTCAGGTGGGTGCCAGCGAGGATGCCCTGCTGGATAAAAGTGACAGCAATCCCGGCGATGGCCTATGTGCCAGTGAGGACGGCGTGTGCACCCTCAGGGCGGCGGTGGAGGAAGCCAATGCCAGCCCCGGGCAGCAGAGCATTGCCCTGGCCAGCGCCACTTATATTCTGGAGATCGAGGCGCCGTTGAGATTTTCCGACAGCGCCGTTGTGCTGGGCAATGGCGCTGATCAATCGGTAATCCGGTCCATCAGTGGGTTCACCACCCTGGTGGGCAATACCGGCACCACCCTGCGGCTTGAGGATCTGACCGTTGCCGGAGAGTCTAACGGCGTTGATACCCAGGGAGATCTCATCGCCCGGAGCGTGCGGTTTACCGCCAACAGGGCAAACGGGCAATTTGGCGCCGGGGCGCTGGTTCGGGGCAACGTGGACATTCGCAACTCCACCTTCGATGGCAACACCACCACCGCCGACGGTGCAGCGCTGTTCAACCTGGGCGGCACCAGCTATCTGGAAAACGTCACCGTGGTGGGCAACAGCGGCGGCGGTTTGGTGTTCAATAACGATGCCACTTTGGTCAACGTCACCATCACCGGCAACAGCGGGGGATGCTGCTGGGAGAGGGTTTCCGCCAGCCTCAACAGCTATGGTGCCGGCACCGTTGTGACCCTGGTCAATTCGGTGCTGGCGGGGAATCAGCCCAATCCGGCCTTTGGCTCGATGAATGATGCGCCGGTGAACTGTTCCACCTCCAGCGGCGGAACCATTGTGTCGTTGGGAAATAACCTGCTGGGTGATTTGTTGGGCTGTGATTTGATTCCCATCGCCAGCGATATTCTGACCGATGATACGGCGCTTAGCCCAACGGCTGACAATTCAGCGTCGGTGCCAACCCTCAATCCCAGGGTTACCTCTGCTCTGGTCGACGGAGGCAACGCCGCGGACTGTCCAGCCACCGACGCCCGGGGCGTCAGCCGACCCCAGGACGGCAACGGTGACGGCAGTGCGCTGTGTGACATAGGCGCGGTAGAGCTGAAAAAAGACGACCTGTTCAGCTCCGGTTTTGAATCCCCGTAGCGCTGCCTTGGGATGGCCTAAGGCCGGCCTACGTTGAGCGGTGACCTGGGTCCTGCCCGCCGGGGCCAGCCACCTTTGGTGGGTCTTTGCCAGTGTCATCAATGGGCTAATGGAACGGCGCAGACTCCTATTGGTCGGAACGGCGGCCGTTATCGTCTGCGGGCTGGCGTTTCCAGATATCGTCCAACTGAATAACGGGTTTTTCCTGCACCCCCAGTACCCCCTGGGCGCGATCGCTGATCACCTGGTTACGGCCGGCGCTTTTAGCGTGATACAGGGCCTTGTCAGCGTTTTCCAGCAGCTGTTGTGGGCTTGAAGAGGCATCTGGCCTGGCAATGGAAAGCCCGGCGCTTAAGGTAACGATGGCCCCAGCCTTTGAGTGCTCGTGGATAATCTTGGCATCGGCAATGCGGGCCAAATAATTGCGCGCCTGCTGCAAGGCCTCAAAGTGGGTGGTATGGGGCATCAGGACCACAAACTCCTCGCCGCCATAGCGTGCTACGCAGTTCTCCGGACTGGTGGCGTTATCCAGGATCTGAGCAATGTTGACCAGACAGCTGTCCCCGGCCTGGTGTCCGTAGTTGTCGTTATAGGCCTTAAAGTAGTCTACATCCATCATCACCAAAGCCACTTCCTGGCCGCCTCGCAGGCCCCGCTTCCAGGCCTTGTCCAGGACCCGTTCAAACTGCCGTCGGTTGGCGATGTGAGTCAGGGGGTCGGTGGTGCTGAGGCGCTCCAGCTCAGTGGCGAAAGCGCTGATCCGCTGCTGTTCGCTGACCAGGGTGCTATTGGTCTGGCCAAGCTCAGCGACTTTTTTGTGCAGGGACCGGTTGAGATCGCTGACTTCCTGGTTACGCTGCTCAAGGTCCGTGGCAAGATCCCGGTTTTTTAAGTAAAGGGCCAGGGATTTCATGTAAAAGGCCGCAAATTTCCGGGAGCAGGACCACAGAAAGAGATACCAGGCAAAAATCAATACGCCGCCGGTGACAAAGGGGTTGTCCCGAAAAAACAGGCTCATTGCTATGGGCAGGCAAATGCCGGAGGAAAAAAGGATAAAGGTCTGCTGCCGATAGGAATAGGCCACCAGGGCGCCGGTAACCAGGCCGGTCATGATCAGGGCAATAATGACAATCTGCAGGGGTTGAGCAATCAGCGCCAGGTAGCCCAGCAGGCCACCCCACATGGCCCCGGTGGTGGATTGGGTAAGGTCCATGCGCCAACGCCAGAGCTGCAACGACTCGCTGCTGCGGTCACGACCCTTATGGTATTGAGCGATTTTCCGTGATCGGTAGAAAATCACCGAGGAGTAAAGCAGAACCCAGGCCAGCACCAGGCCGCCGTTGAGCTGACTTCCGAAACTGACGATCACGGCACCCATACAGAATACGCCGCCGCCAATGGCATTGTTATTCTGCGCAAA
>CAYGPO010000158.1:0-4617 GCA_964351665.1 uncultured Gammaproteobacteria bacterium
TCTGCGCTCGGCACAGGGATGTGCCGACATTTTCATTGAGTGCAAGTCATTGAAAATGTGAGACAACGGAAAATGACAACCTTGCCCTCGGTGTTGTTGAGTCATGGATGGCTTTTTTCCACATCCTGCTAGTCAGTCTTTTGAGATTAGCGATCCGTGGCGCTGGGGCATCCGTAACGGAACGGTCAGCACCCCTGACTCACAACTCAGTGCCGCAACGTCAGCGAGTTTTGTTGGGGCCTCAACGCCAATCCCAGACTGGTGAAATCCGACCTTTTCTGAAGGCTAAGCTTTTGAGTGCCAGGCCCAGACGCCAGCGAGCCAGGCGTCAGCGGCTCCAGCAGGCTTCAAAATCATCGGTGCCGGTGTGGGTTTTTTCACCCAGTTCGTTAAGACCGTAGTTTCCGCACTTGGTGTCGCTGGCCTGGCCTCCCAGGCCGGTGGCGGTCAGGGCATAGGTCGCGGCGGTCACATTGCCGGTAATCGTGTACCAGTTGGATTCTGAGTTAAACCCGCCATTCACCTGGGCAAAGGTGTCGCAGCTAGCGTTGTTATAGACTCCAAATCGTGTGAAACAACGCTCTAAACCTTGAGAGGCCTGGGTTAACGCCGTCTTCGCCTCACTGCGCCTCGCACGTTCGGTAAATTCGTTGTATCCCGGTATGGCAATGCTCGCCAAAATGGCCACGATGGTAACCACAATCATCATTTCAATTAGCGTGAAGCCCTTTTGCCCCATGGGACACCTCTCCAGATTTTTAGTAAAGCCGACGGTGCACAGCACCGGCGGCTAAATTGTACGCCAAAACCTCATCGCGGTGGCGCAGCGACTCAATTGGCGGTTTTCTCGCCCCAAACAGTGCGGCCTTCCTGAATACAACCGATGGGAATTTGCGTCTGGGTCACCGGATCTACCACCACAATTGGCCGCACGCCCAACGGACAGGCTCGCTCAGGCTCTCCGGCGCAAGACGCATCACCCGGATTGAGGACGCAGAAGCAGCCAGCGCCGCTGGGGTTGGACACACAGCTCTGAAACTCTTCCTCTTCCAGCTTACTGATCAACACCGGCGGCACCAGCGGTGCACCGGTGGTGAGTTCCAGCCCGACACAGTCGGTGCAGTCCAGGGCGTTACTGGCCAGACGTGGTCCGCCGGTGAGCCCGTCCAGCACATACAGTCGCGGAATACCGCCGGGTAAACAGGGCGTATTGGTGGGCTCAAAGGTGGTGAAGATCAAGGTTCCAAAACTCACCCGTGGTGCTGCCACGACCCGCTCACCGGTTGCGGTACTGACGTTTAAAGCCAGGTCAATAAACCAACCGTTACTAAGTTCCGTGGGCACCGTGCTGGTATCAATCCGGCGAACGACGAAACCGTTATCCGTCACCTGGGCACCTAACCGCACGTCGTTCAGGTCTGCCCGAGTGCCGGGGCTACCGATGTTGAAACTGGCCAGGGGATCAAGGTCAGGTCGGTTCTCAAGCACGGTGTAAAAGGTCTCCAGCTGAGGGTTGGCCGCCACCGTTGCGTCACCCACTTCAAAGAACTTACCCGTTCCGAAAAACACGATAAGGTCTCCGCTGGGGGTCCGCGCAATGGTGGGCGCCGCCGTGATCGGCTGTGGATTGTTGTTTCGATCCCGGGCCGTAAACAGAGGCTGCGGATTGCCGCCGGAGTTGAATGCCGACTGCCAGCTGCCGGGGCTGGAACTGCTCAGATCAAATTTCCACATATTGCCGTTGAGATCGCCGGCGTAAACGTTGGCTACCGTCAGGCCATCAACGCCGTTCATTTCAGCCCTGGGAGATGCCAGACCGGCGGGATCAGCGGCGCTGCCCTGCCCGGTGGGTATTTTCGCCAGTATGTTGCCGGTAAACAGATCCACCACAAACAGGAAACCCTGGTTGTTTTGACTGTTATAGCCGTTGCCAAAAATTGCCACCCAGGTGCCATCAGTGGCCCGGGTTACCAGGGGCCGGCCAATGGTGAAGCCGATATCGGGGTCGTCATCGGAGTTCAGTTCCCACAATACGTCTGACCCGTTAAAGCCCGTTGGGTTGGTGACGTCCAGGGCATACACTCCGCGACCACCGGCGCCCAGGCCGGCTACTAATACCGTTCTCCAGCTGCCGTCGAAGGCATCAGCGGTAAAAGGCGTTCCATCAGCGTAGAACTCATGCAGATAACCTGGGTCACCCAGCTCAGCAAGCTTGGGTGTAATGGTCTCAGGCACGTAGGCAAAGTTCTCCGTGCCATTGTCGGCATCAAAAGCGTGCAGCATGCCGTCATTGGCGCCCACATAGACCGTCAGCGGTCGGCTACGTTTGGGTCCGTCAACATACGTGATATACGCAGTACCGCCGCCATCACCGGAGGCCAGCCTGACCCAACCTTCATTACCAGGTCCAACCACGATGGGCTCAGAATTCACGATATCACCCAGCAGGTTTTCCCGATCACGCAGTGGGTTGCCTTCCAGCGCGTCGTCACCCTTGATGAAGTCGATGAAATCATCGCCGGTAAATAACGGTGCAGCGTCTCCGATATCAACCCCGGTCACGGTGTCGATATTGGCAGCCAGGGCGGTTTGATTTGCCCCCGACAGATCGGTGAAAGAATCAAACTCAACACCGCCGGTGTCATTGCTGGTAAATACCCGTCTTGGGGTGGTCCGCGACTGCAACTCGTCTGCGGCGGACCATTCCACATTGCCGTCAAGATCAAGAGCCACCAGATCACCAGACCAGTCAAAGCTGTCAAAACCCGCCTGATAAAGTCGGCTATTGGTGCTCAGCCGGGTTGAGGTGGCGGTGAGCGCCGTGGTCGGGCGGGATCGGGCCACAATGTCCGCCAGGGCGGTCTGGAACTGCGCTGCCACCTCGGTGGGCGATGCGGCATTGAGCATCAGTCCGCGACCGTTGACGGCCGCGTGGTAAAGGTCGTCGATCTGGGTTGGATCCCGGTTACCGTTGGTGTTTGGCCAGGTAGGCGGGGTGATGTAGGCCTCCTCGACCTCGTTGTAGGTCACGTTGAAAATACTGCCAGTACCGTTAAGCACCACCATATAAGTATTAACGTGAAGATCGGTTTTGCAGTCCAGGGGCGTAGGCAGGGTTGCCGTGGCGCATTCTCTAGGGATGCTCACCTCACCCTGATTTTCCGGCGGGAAGTTTAGCCCACCAGCGTCGAAGTTCTCGTAGTATTCCATGGCGATATCGGCAATGGTGCTGCCGAAGGCGTCGGCATAAGGGGCGCCTTCGCCGCCGTCAACGTTACCCACGTTGGGCCCGTTGGTTTGAGAAAATCCGTCGGTGAACATCACGTTAAAGTTCTTTTGACATTCGAACTCAACGATGGGGTTGTTGGTTCTTTCAAACTGGGAGCCTGAATGATTCAGGGCGTCCCGGTTGGGCGTGCCGCCGCCAAAGTTCTCGTTTACGATGTCGTTGAGAAACAGGTTTCGCTCATCCACCGCCACGTTGTTATCAAACTCACGCATCGTCACCGTGTTCCGGTTGTTGATGGTGAAATAGCCCACGTTCATCCCCAGAGGCAGGTCCACAAAGGCACCCACTACGCCGTTTCGAACCGACAGGTGGCGCTTACGGAAGTAGCTGAACCAGTTGGCGAAGTTCTGCATCTCCGGAGTACCTGGGGCGATCTCTGTACGCACCAGGCAGCTGCCGTCGGGGCCCAGAGCATCCACGGTACCGGTCACCGCAGTTAGCCCGCTGGGAGCACGCTCAAAGACCCGATAATTTGCAGGGATTGGGGTAGCACAGTCTCCGGTGACATCAAAGTCCGGCACCGGAGGCGTTGCCGTAGCATCGCCGGGTATGGTGATCGCGTAAGAACCAGTGTCCGTGGGGGTGTAGAAAAATGCCGGGTAGTAGTCAATGCCCCTTTCACGGTTGTTGCCATCGTCCCAAGCCTCGTCTCCCACCTGAACTTCCCAGGCGTTATTGGCGGCGTTGCGCAATCGGGTGCCGTCGGGGATCACCATGTCGTTCTGGAAGTGAAACCCTTCGTTAGTAAATTCAAAATCCGCGGTCAGATTGTGAACGCGGTTAGCATTTCCTGTAGAACCCGAGGGATCTGAAGGTGCGGCTGTGGGGTCAATATCGTCAAACACCACTGCGCCAAAATCTGGCCATGGTTCGTAGGTCAAAGCCGGGTCGTAGTAACTTGGGTTATAGGTGGCGGACCGAATGAAGGCAAACTGGGGAAAGGGGGGAATCACATAATGATTGCCACCCGGCCCCTCGGTGTAAGGAAAAACGTAGGGGTATTTCCGCCCGCCCTCAAAACGAAGTGTGCCGTCAGCGTTGACAAAGGAATCCAGAGCGCCCTGGTCCCAGTAGAGGGCACCGTCGTTGGTAGGCAAGATGGTCTCAAAGGACATGGATCCGGAATCATCCAGCACAACAATCACGTTGCTCTTGACGTTCTGGAATACCACCAGGGGCTGATTAGCAATATCCAGCTGGGCCCAGGCCTGTCCGCTGGTAAAGCAGGAAAATGCCAACCCCAGCAGCAGCGTCAGTTTTGTATTGGCGGATCGATTTCTCATATCAAACTCCCGTATCAGGCGCATCCTTTGCGCCCGGATAACGTT
>CAYGPO010000158.1:4717-8706 GCA_964351665.1 uncultured Gammaproteobacteria bacterium
CTAAATAACCCTGACGCTGTTGCGTACTGCAACGGTGGTGAAGAACACCTGGCGAATCCGTGAATCGTCCACGGGATCAACGGTGGTGCCGTTAAGAATGTAGGTCTGATCATCTACTTCCAGATCACCCGGATTGGTTGACCTGAGCAACAGCGACACGCGAATGGAAACAATGTCCTGAGGCGAGGTCACCAGATGGGGCTCCAGATAGGTCACCACACCCAGCGGGTCCAGTTCACCGAACTGCACCTGCATGTTTTCTACCCCCTCAATAATTTCCTCGGGCAACCCATCGGAGCCGTAATCCAGCTGAAATAACGACGGTTGCCCGCCCGCATTGATGCCGATGAAGAATAGGATTGAGTGAAAAGGCTGGACCTGTGCCTGGGTGCCATAACCGCGCAGCAGCCCGGCGGCGTTGTTGCCAGGGGAGGTCCCACCACCATTGAGGGACATTGGCGCTGAGCCCTCGTTAGTGCGCTGGAAAATTTCACCGATGCCACTGAAACAATCGGTGACCATCACCAGCGACTGCCGGGGAAAGATCGCGTCCACCTGAGCCTGGTTTAGAGGAGCGGCCACGCCAGCGCAGTCCTGGGGTGAATTCAAAAACAGATTGGCCGTGCCCGCGTCATAGCTGCAGGCCGTGACGTTGTCGACGGGTTCAACATATTTAATGATCAGAAGATCGCTACCCGGGACCGCGTTGTTAACGGCAGCCTGGGGCGCTGCCAGGGCGCCAAAGCCGGTATCGTAGTCGGCCGCATTCACCGCCCCGGTCCCCAGGGGATCGGGCAGTGGATAGGTATCATCAGCATCGGTACCGGTATATTCGAAGCCAACAATAGGAAAGTTGGGATCATGCACAGCGGCTTCGTAGCCGGCGCTGGCGGTGTTGAGTGCGATGTTCATGATCGTTGGGTTAACGCAATAGTTGATGCGGCCAGCCGGGCGCAATCGCGGCTTTAAGATTTCAACCGAGAACCGCCCCGCTTCCTGCACTCTGGCCAGAGCCTGTTGGGTCCGGTAGGCCTGGGAGGTGGAATAAAACACCTGTGCTACGCCGCCCAGCACCACGATGCCCAGCAGCATGGCAATCATCAGCTCGATCAGACCAAAGCCTCCCTGCCGGGTTAATTTCGCCAGTTTGCTGTTCATATCCGGGTATCCATTTCAAACCAGCGCAGGTCTGCATCAGTGGTGTCGTAGCCCGCCGCTGTTGATTCGGCGGCGGCGGTGCCGCGCTGGACGGTGTCTGCCCAACGTATACGTACGGCGATTCGGCAATCATTGGCGTTACAGGCCAGTGCTGCTCCGCCAGGCCCAGAAATCTCCAGCTGGCCGTCGGGCAGCAGGGCAGCCACGCGGTTGGTCCAGCGGGTTAGCTGGGCCAAGTTGGGGCCGCCGGTGATCACTATCCTGCCCCTGGCAGCGCGAATCTCATCCAAAATCTCATAGGACAGGTTGGTTGCCTGGGTTCGCATAAACGCGTTGCTGCTGGAGCGCAGGGAGATCCCCTGCAAACCTGCCAGGCCAAGCAGACCCAAGGACAGCACAACGACGGCCACCAGCACCTCAATTAGCGTGGTACCACGCTGGAGATGAGTTTTCCCCGAACTACACATCATGGACAGTCACTCCTGACTACGTTGAATCCGCCGGTGCGGGTAACAAAAATATCGCGATTATTTTGCTTCTTGCAGTTATCCGCCAAGACGTTAATTTGATAGGCCGCGTCGAGCCATCCCGAGGGCAGGAACTCCAGGGGGTCAGCGGAAAAGGTATAGGTCGCCTGCTGAATGGGTTCGTAGACTCGCAAACGCACATCTTCGGCATCGGCGTAGCTGCCGTTACTGTTGCCGTCCAGCCACAGCTCAAAACCGGTGTTGAAATCACCGTCAACCGATCGCAAGGCTGCGGTGCGGCCCTGGGCCAGGGCTTCTGATCGAGCCAGGTTGATGGCGCCGATCAAGCTATTGACCTGAGTTGTTGTGCGTTGGCCCTGAATGAACTCGTTGAAGCCAGGCACCCCCACGGCAATCAAAATCGCCAGGACGGTGAGGGTGATCATGAGTTCGACCAATGTAAAACCGGATGCTCTGTTCATGGGCCGTATTAATAGGCCACTGCGGTCTGCCGCTCAAGGGATCTCCGACGACTGGTTTTTATTGCCACCCAGGCGGTGCGCAGCCATTGACATCGGCGCCAGATCACGCCAGTTTGCGTCAAATGCAAACCACTGTTACCTCCTGGCGAGACGGCATCTGGAGCAACAATCCCGGCCTGGTGCAACTGCTGGGACTATGCCCCCTGCTGGCTGTGACCACCCATGTAGCCTATGGTCTTGGGCTTGGCCTGGCCACCACCGCGGTGATGGCCGTCAGCTCCGCCGTAGTCTCCCTGACCCGGCGACTGGTCAGCGCCGAAATACGCATTGCGGTATTTGTGCTGATTATTGCCACAGCGGTGACCGTGGCTGAACGCCTGCTGATGGCCTGGGCCTTTGAGCTGTATGCCGCCCTGGGAATCTTTTTGCCGCTGATCGTGACCAATTGCGCCATTTTGGCTAGAGCGGAAGCCTTTGCCTCGCGCCAGCCCGTGGGCCCAGCCCTGCTGGACGGTATTAGCATGGGCTTGGGCTTCACCCTGGCGCTGGTGTGCATGGGCGCGGTGCGAGAGCTGCTGGCCTATGGCACGCTGTTTGATCGCCTGGAGCTGCTGCTGGGCCCTGCTGCCAGCGCGCTGCAAATTACCGTGTTCTCCGCTGACGGCCTGCTGCTGGCGGCCCTGGCGCCCGGTGCCTTTCTCACCCTGGGGCTGCTGGTAGCCGGCCACCGGGCGCTGAGCCAGCGATCGCGTAAACATGCCGCAGCCCAGTCCAGCGCTCCCTCTCCTGGCGTTAGCGGCGCAGATACAGACCAGGGCGCAGAATGAAAAAAGCCCACGTTATTGCGATGTTTGAAGCCCTGGAAAAGCAAAACCCGGCGCCTCGAACGGAACTTGAGTACCAGACGCCTTATCAACTGCTGATTGCCGTGCTGCTATCGGCTCAAGCGACGGACGTTGGGGTCAATAAAGCGACCCGAGGGCTGTTCGCCCGGGCCCCGGACCCCCAGTCCATGGTGGATCTGGGGCTGCAACAGATTCGTCATGAAATCCGCACCATCGGGCTGTTTAACACCAAGGCGGCTAATGTGTTGAAGACCAGCCAAATGCTGCTGGAGCTGCATCAGGGACAGGTGCCGGAAAGCCGGGAATTGTTGGAAGCCCTGCCTGGAGTGGGTCGAAAGACCGCCAACGTGGTTCTCAACACCGCCTTCGGCCATCCCACCATGGCGGTGGACACTCATATATATAGAGTCTCCAATCGCACCGGCCTGGCCCCTGGAAAAACCCCCTTGGCGGTGGAACAAGCCCTGCTGAAGGCCATACCCGACCGTTTTCTGGGCAATGCGCACCACTGGTTGATACTGCACGGTCGCTACATCTGCAAGGCTCGCCAGCCGCAATGTCTGGAGTGTTTGATTGAACCCTGGTGCCGATACGTGCCCAACAGTGATCAATCTCCGCTGCTTAAAAAGAAACTCAGAGTTTCTAACAAAAAATTGAAAGACAATGGTTAGGATGCAGGTCTTAATTCACGTGACCGGGAGTTGTGCCCCCCGCCACACTTGCGAAATACCGGGCACTGGCTTAAAACAAGCGTTCATCGAGAGGCGCAGCAGCGGATTTTATCGCCATGCGTATGCAAGTAGCGGCCAGAACGGCCACGGTTCATTACTGAGGATTTATAACATGTCAAAGCAATCATCAACTGTCATCAAGCCCCTGACTGCCGCCGTTGGCGCAGCCTTTGTATCCACCTTCGCCCTGGGCACTGCAGCCGCTGCTGACAACCCGTTTGAGCTCACCGATCTGAATGCAGGCTACGAGCTGGCAGGTGAGAAAGACAGCGCTGAAGGTTCATGCGGCGAAGGCAAGTGCGGCGG
>CAYGPO010000159.1:0-8643 GCA_964351665.1 uncultured Gammaproteobacteria bacterium
ATGGCGATCGCGAATTTTCGCCGTCGAAAGTTTCTACCGCGCAGACTCCTAGCGCTTAGACGGCAAGCGCCGGGAAACTGGAAATGGTCTGCCAACGGCGCTATGTTGGCCCTAGAACCTGCTAGGACTACGCCGATGAAATTCATCAAGATTCTTCTGATTACCCTGGTCAGTGTGGCGATTGTTGCCGGTGTCGCTGGTCTGTTTCTGCCCGATTCTGCCCACGTTGAACGCTCAGTGAGCATTAATGCGCCACCGTCAAAAGTCTTTCCGCTGCTCAATAATATGCGCCGTTTCAACGAATGGTCGCCCTGGGCCGGCCTTGATGAGGAGGCTGTTTACCAATACAGCGGCCCCGATTCCGGGGCTGGCGCGGCCATGTCCTGGAGTAGCGAAGACCCGTCCCTGGGTAACGGCTCGATGAAAATCACCGCCAGCTCTCCTCAGCGCATCGACACGTACCTGGATTTTGGCGACCAGGGTGATGCCAATGCCTACTACATCATTACCGAAAGCGGGGCTGGCACTACGGTGGTGTGGGGTTTTGACACCGAATTCAGGGGCAATATCATCCAACGATATTTTGGCCTGGTGATGGATTCGCTGGTGGGCGGCAGCTATGAGGAAGGGCTGAATAAGCTAAAGCTGGTGGCCGAGGCGTAGCTACACTGGTCGGCTCTCAGGGGCGACAAGCAGCGCCGCCTGACACGGTTCGACCCGCTCAGTTGTTGCGGGGATCGGCGCTGCTTGCCTGGGGGCAAAATCCTCCAGGCCCCGCCGCTAAACGCGGCAGGGCCTGGGGCCCACTAGAGCTGCTAAGCAGCGCGCGCCGGGCGCGGCTGAGAGGCCAGCTGACGCAGCACGTAGTGCAGTATGCCTCCGTGGCGGTAGTACTCCACTTCCTTCGGCGTATCCAGTCGAACCCGGGCCTCAAAGGTGGTGACCTTGCCATCGTCAGCGGTGGCGGTAACCGTCACCTGCTTGGCCTGGCCGTCGTCAAGGCCGCTGATGTCGAAGGTCTCGTGGCCGGTGAGGCCCAGAGATTCAATGCTGTCACCTTCCATGAAGTTCAGCGGCAGCACGCCCATGCCCACCAGGTTAGATCGGTGGATGCGCTCAAAACTTTCGCAGATGACCGCCCGCACGCCAAGCAGCACTGTGCCTTTGGCGGCCCAGTCCCTGGACGAGCCAGTGCCGTATTCTTTGCCTGCGATCACCACCAGCGGAACCTCATCTGCGGCGTACTGCATCGCCGCATCGTAGATGCTGGTAACTTCGCCGCTGGGAATATGGGTGGTGAAGCCGCCCTCGGTGCCTGGTGCCAGCTGGTTTTTAAGCCGCACGTTGGCGAAGGTGCCGCGCATCATGACCTGGTGGTTTCCGCGCCTTGAGCCGTAGGAGTTGAAGTCTTTGGGATCCACTCCCTGTTCCACCAGATAATGGCCGGCCGGGCTGTCGGCTTTGATCGCGCCGGCGGGTGAAATGTGGTCGGTGGTGATGCTGTCACCCAGTTTGGCAAGGCATCGAGCCCCGCTAATATCTTCGATATCCCCCACCGTCATGGTCATGCCCTCAAAATACGGCGGGTTCTGGATGTAGGTGGAGTCGTTCTGCCAATCGAAACGATTGCCTTCCGGCGCTTTCACCGCATTCCATTCACTGCTGCCGGCAAACACGCTGGCGTAGCTGTCGCTGAACATTTTGGCGGTTACGTTGGCGGCCACCACCCCAGCGATTTCCTGGGTGCTGGGCCAGATGTCTTTGAGGAAAACGTCGTTTCCATCGGTGTCCTGACCCAGGGGTTCGGTGGTGATATCGATGCCCATGTTACCTGCCAGGGCGTAGGCCACCACCAGCGGCGGTGAGGCCAGGTAGTTGGTTTTCACGTCCGCGTGTACTCGCCCTTCAAAGTTCCGATTTCCCGAAAGTACTGAGGACACCACCAGATCATTGCCCCGCACCGCGTCGCCGATGGCCTGGGGCAGGGGGCCGGAGTTGCCGATGCAGGTGGTACAGCCATAGCCAACCACATAAAAGCCTAAGGTTTCCAGGTCATCCAGCACGCCGGCAGATTTCAGATACTCGGTCACCACCTGGGACCCGGGGGCCAGAGAGGTCTTGACCCAGGGCTTTACCGTCAGCCCCTTGGCGGCGGCATTGCGGGCCAGCAGGCCGGCGCCCAGCATGACGGCGGGATTTGAGGTGTTGGTGCAGCTGGTGATGGCAGCAATTACCACGGCGCCGTCTTCAAGATCGAACTGCACGCCGTCGTTGTCCACCGGCACCGCTTTGGCGCTGTCGCGGCCGCCCATGGTCTTAAGAGAGCCGTTAAAACTGGACTTGGCGTTGGTCAGTAAGATTCGGTCCTGGGGACGCTTAGGTCCTGCCAGGCTGGGGACTACGCTGGCCATATCCAGGGTCATGGTGTCGGTATAGGTGGCAGCCACATCGCCGGGTTCGCGGAACATGCCCTGGGCCCTGGCATAAGCTTCCACCAGCTCCACCTGATGGGCATCGCGACCGGACAGCCGCAGATACCGCAGGGCTTCCTCATCGATGGGGAAGATGCCACAGGTTGCGCCGTATTCCGGCGCCATGTTGGCGATGGTGGCCCGGTCGGCCAGGGGCAGGTGGTCCAGGCCAGCGCCGTAAAACTCGACAAATTTGCCCACCACGCCGTGCTTGCGCAGCATCTCAACGATGGTCAGAACCAGGTCGGTGGCGGTGGCGCCCTCCGGCAGTTCGCCGGTGAGTTCAAACCCGATGACCTGGGGAATCAGCATGGAAATAGGCTGTCCCAGCATGGCCGCTTCAGCTTCGATACCGCCCACGCCCCAGCCCAGCACCCCAATACCGTTGATCATGGTGGTATGGCTGTCAGTGCCCACCACCGTGTCCGGATAGGCCAGCCACTCGCCGTCGGCGTTTTGGCGGCCAAAAATGACCCGTGCCAGGTATTCCAGATTAACCTGGTGGACAATGCCGGTGCTGGGCGGCACCACGGCAAAGTTCTCAAAGGCACCCTGGCCCCATTTCAAAAATGCATAACGTTCAGCATTGCGTTGAAACTCAATCCGAGAGTTCAGATCCAGGGAGCTGGGCTTGCCAAAGTTATCCACCTGAACCGAGTGATCGATCACCAGCTCAGCGGGGGACAGCGGATTAATTTGGTCCGGTAGACCGCCCAGAGACATCACCGCATCGCGCATGGCAGCCAGATCCACCACGGCGGGCACCCCGGTGAAATCCTGCAGTACCACCCGGGAGGGGGTGAAGGCGATTTCCGTGGAAGGTTCAGCGGAGGCATCCCACTGACACAGGGCTTCAATGTCCGAACGGGTGATGTCCACCCCGTCTTCATGGCGCAGCAGGTTTTCCAGCAGAATTTTCAGGCTGAAGGGCAGTCGGCTGAGATTGTACTGTTCACCCAGTTTCTTCAGGCTGGGGAAAATGTACTCACGATCGCCAACGGTCACGCTGGATCGGATGGAAAAAGAATCCTTCATGCAATGCTGCTCCTGCAGGTTTGACTGGGTGTTGGCGTGGAATTATCGCCTAACGGGGACAAAAGTTGTAGTTGATCGCCACCAGAGGCGGGCTAGATCTCGCCCAATAGCTGGCGGGTGATGTGGAGAACCGCGCGGCCGCGGAAAATCAGCTGCCAGCGGTTTCCGCCCAGCTGACGCCAGAGCACCGCTGATCGAATGCCGGTGAGCAGGCATGCGCGAACGCCGTTTATATAACGATCCTGCTGCAGCAATACCGGGTTACCCCGAACCACCACCCGCGGTTTGAGGGTGCTGATGGTGCGAACATAGAGCTGAGCCAAACGCTCAAAATGGCGTTCCTGGTCAAAACCCGGATCCTGTCGGTGGACCGATACCGCCTGTAGGCCGTCGCCGATATTGGCGGAAATTTCCTCATCAGCCAGAACCTTGGGCGCCAGCTGCAGCAGCGACACCACGCCATGCAGCACGTTGGGGTTGCGCCGTCCGCTGAAGTTCGCTCGGAGCTTGTGCAGGCCCAGTTCCAGCCCGCTCAGCTCGCCATAGACCTCGGTAACGCCGGCGGCGTCAAAGCGGTAAAGACTCTCAATGCTGGTGTTCAGGGCAGCCTCGTCCAGGTGGCCCCTGTCGGCCAGGTCGTGGGCTAATTCGCTGGCCTGGAATACCCCGGCCAAGGCAATAACCCGGTCCCGCAGGGCGCTGTGGGCCACCTTAGGCAGCCTCTGCGGCCGGTCCGGCGTAGTGTTCAATGACGCCTCCTCCGAGACAGATTTCTCCGTCATAAAATACCACTGATTGTCCCGGCGTCACGGCTCTTTGAGGTTCATCAAACTCCACCCTTGCCTGGTGGTTGTCGATGCTGACCCGGCAGCCCTGGTCGCGCTGGCGATAACGGATCTTTGCGCTGCATCGAAACTGCTGGGCCGGCGCTGTGCCATCAACCCAGCTCAGCTGAGCAGCGCCAAGGGAGCTGCTGAACAGCCAGGGATGATCGTGGCCCTGGCCAACAATCAGCTGATTGCGCTGCAGGTCTTTGTGCAGAACAAACCAGGGCTGTCCACTGGATCCGGCGGTACCGCCGATGCCCAGGCCCTGGCGCTGTCCCAGGGTGTAATACATCAGGCCGTCGTGGCGTCCCAGCAGCTGCCCCTCCGGGGTCATCATGTCGCCGGGCTGATGGGGTAGATAGGTTTCTAAAAACCCTTTGAAATCCCGCTCGCCAATAAAACAAATGCCGGTGCTGTCCTTTTTCTCCGACACTGGCAGGGCCAGCTCCCTGGCCAGCTCCCGAACCGCGGGTTTTTCCATCTCGCCAATGGGAAACAGGGTTTTTGCCAGCTGCTCCTGACCCAGGGTATAGAGGAAATAGCTTTGGTCTTTGTTGTTGTCCAGGCCCCGCAGCAGCTGCCAGCGCCCGTCCTGGCAACGGTTGCGCGCGTAGTGGCCGGTGGCTATCAGGTCGGCGCCCAGATCGGCAGCGTGCTCAAGAAAGGTCTTAAATTTGATTTCCCGGTTGCACAAGATGTCCGGATTGGGGGTGCGGCCGGCGGCGTATTCGGCCAGAAAGTGCTCAAACACCCGGTCCCAGTATTCGGTGGAGAAGTTGCGTGTATAAAGCTTGACCCCAAGGGTCTTGCAGATACGCTCAGCGTCGTTTGCGTCAGCTTCCGCCGGACAGCTGCCCAGGCGATCATCTTCTTCCCAGTTTTTCATAAACATGGCGGCCACGTCCCGGCCACGGCGTTGCAACACCGCCAGGGTCGTGGCCGAGTCGACGCCGCCGGACAGGCCTACCACCACCTTGCCGCTGCGCTCAGTGTGCTGATTCAATTCAGGGGGCCATCCATGTCAGCAGCTCAAGGCCAGTGCCCAGGCCGTCAGCGTAGTCCTTCAGGCTGCGGCTGATGATAGGACTGCGCAGGGGCAGCGATTGTTCATCAAACTGGTCCTGGGTCAGCCAGTGGATACCCACGATGCCCGTGTCAAGGCAGGCCTTGGTGTCGTGGTGATCGAGCCTGGCGGAAAAGGTAAAGCGCAGAAACGCTTTGTCGGAAACCGGATCTTTCCATTGATACACCCCCACCAGCCGCTGGGGCGTGACCCGGCAGCCGGTTTCCTCCAGAGTCTCGCGCACGGCGGCATCCAGCAGGGATTCATCAGCCTCCAGGTGTCCGCTGGGTTGGTTGAGCACCCGCTGGCCGCGCACCTTTTCTTCCACAAACAGGAATAAGCCATCGTGCTCGACAATGGTTGCGACAGTGGTATGAGGCTTGAAGATCACAGTGTCCTTTGGCCCGGCGTCAAGCAGGCGAGGTTGGGTCGCTGGGACCGGTTTGCAACGGCGGCGCAAAGCCAACTTCACGCACCAGCTCAATAAAGCGCCGCGCCTGAGGCGTAAAAAAGCGCCCGCGTTTCATCACCAGGCCGTAGCTGCGGGAACGGAAATAGCGGCTCATGTCCGCCACAAAGAGGTTTTCGTCACCCCGCAGACAGACCTCCGTGACAATGGAAATCCCCATCCCCAGCTCCACATAGCGCTTAATGACCTCCCAGCCACCCACTTCCAGGGCTACATGATAAGGCACCTCGTGTTGTTGAAACGACAGATCAATAATTCGCCAGGTGGACAGCCGCTTGGGCGGCAGGATCAATCCATAGGGAGACAGGTCTGCCAGCCGCAGGTTTTTCCGCCGCGATAGTGGGTGGCCCAGGGGCGTGATGAGTTTGGGCTGATACTCAGCAATGGGTTCGTAGCGGATGTCCGGCGGAACCTCCAGCATTGAGCCAACGGCAAAATCCACTTCTTCGCTGCGAATCATACTCAGGCCATCTTTACCGGTGACGTTGTGCAGCTGGACGTGGATTCCCGGGTGGTGTTGCCGGTAGTTCGATACCAGATGAGGCAAGACATACAAAATGGTGGACTCGCCGGAGGCGATATCGATGGTGCCGGTTTCCAGGCGCCCCATGGCGGCCTGAAAACTTTCCCCCAGGGAGCCAATGCCATCCACCAGCGGTCGGGCAAGGCCGTACAGGGTTGTGCCTTCGGGGGTCAGACGAATTTTTGGTCCATGACGTTCAAACAGGGTTGCGCCCATGCGCTCTTCCAAGGCCCGGATCTGAATGCTCACCGAAGGTTGACTGAGAAACAGCTCTTCGGCGGCCCGGGACATGCTGCCGGTGCGGGCGGCGCAGCAGAACGCGCGCAGCGGTTTCAGCAGGTCGCTCTTGTAAAAATAGCGTGAAGACCCGGCGCCGGGTTTTTCTCGCTTATTTACCGGCTTATTTTCTGGCTTATTTTGAATAACTTAGATCCAATTATAACTAGGGTTAATAGTAGATATTGATACATTTAAGTTGCCAAATAATCAAGCAGCGCTAGATTGACTTCTCTACCAAAATGATCCCAAAGGAAGGACTCGATGGCTCATAGCTCAGACAAGACCCTGGACGAACAATGGCAGCGCGATGCTCGCTGGAACGGCGTCAATCGCCCCTATAGCGGCGCTGACGTCGTCAGGCTGCGCGGAACCGTGCCCATTGATTACACCCTGGCAACCCTTGGCGCGAATAAACTCTGGCGCTACCTGCAAACGGAAGATTTTGTTAACGCGCTGGGCGCGCTAACTGGCAATCAAGCTATGCAGCAGGTCAAAGCTGGGCTCAAAGCCATCTATCTGTCCGGCTGGCAGGTAGCGGCTGATGCCAACAATGCGGGCCAGATGTACCCCGATCAGTCCCTTTATCCCGCTGACAGCGTTCCTTCGGTGGTGAAAAAGATTAACAACACGCTGCTGCGGGCTGACCAGCTCAGCTGCGCTGAGGGCGATACCTCCATTGACTGGCTGCAGCCCATCGTGGCCGATGCCGAGGCCGGCTTTGGCGGTGTGCTCAATGCCTTTGAGCTGATGAAGGGCATGATCGAAGCCGGCGCCGCCGGAGTGCATTTTGAAGACCAGCTGGCCTCGGCCAAGAAATGTGGCCACATGGGTGGCAAAGTGCTGGTACCGACCCGGGAAGCGGTGGACAAACTGGTGGCGGCCAGACTGGCCTCGGACGTAATGGGTGTGCCCACCCTGATCGTGGCCCGTACCGACGCCCTGGCAGCAGACCTGCTGACCAGCGACATCGACGAGCGCGATCATCAGTTCTTGACCGGTGATCGAACCACCGAGGGCTTTTATCGCACCAACAACGGTATTGACCAGGCGGTTGCCCGGGGCCTGGCCTACGCACCCCACGCCGATCTTCTATGGTGCGAAACCGGCAAACCTGACCTGGAACAGGCCCGCACCTTTGCCGAGGCCATCCACGCTAAATACCCCGGTAAGCTGCTGGCGTACAACTGCTCACCGTCGTTTAACTGGCGCAAGCATTTAGATGACAGCACCATCGCCAGATTCCAGCGCGAGCTGGCAGCCATGGGCTATAAGTTTCAATTCATCACCCTGGCGGGCTTCCACTCCCTGAATCACTCCATGTTTGATCTGGCCCGAGGCTACAAGGCGCGTCAGATGTCCGCCTACGTGGAATTGCAGGAACGAGAGTTCGCTGATGAAACCAACGGCTACACGGCGACCAAGCATCAACGAGAGGTGGGCACCGGCTACTTTGATGCCATTACCCAGGTCATCGGCGGCGGAAAGTCGTCCCTGACCGCTTTAAGCGGCTCCACCGAAGAGGAGCAGTTTCAGACCGATCAGGTGGCCTGAGACTTAGCTGCACCGGGGTAGGGGTGCCGGTCAATAATGGCCGACGCCCTCAACCTGGCGATGTCGACGCCGTCCCTGGCTAGTGCCAGGCCATGGCCAGTCCGCTAACAGCCTGCTAGCCCGCATTATTCATGAAAGCCGCCCATGACCTGGCAAATCCCAGCGCTTTCAGTCCCTTGCGTGGTAAGCCTAAATGGCGGTGGCTGACAGTATGTCGCTGTCGGCGTCTCGCCTCATCGGGCGGCCCATCTTGAACGATCAGCCTCAAACCATAGCTATGGCTATGGGTTTTCACCCGATCGTCCAATCTGGACTCGCCAGCTGAGACCAGTCATCCGACCTTCATGAATAATGCGGGCTAGCAGGCCAGCAGGGTCGCGCTGCAAAGGCCTGAGTCCCTGCGGTGACCCTAAGTTGTGCCATTT
>CAYGPO010000160.1:0-8523 GCA_964351665.1 uncultured Gammaproteobacteria bacterium
GGTGTCTCGCCTCATCTGGCGGCCCATCTTGAACGATCAGCCTCAAACCATAGCTTTCGCTATGGGTTTTCCCCCGATCGTCCAATCTGGACTCGCCAGCTGAGTCGAGCCATCCGACCTTCATGAATAATGCGGGCTAGAGATCCAGGGCCTCCATTGAGCCCTGGTAAACCCTCAGGTAGGCGCTCATAAACAGGCAAAACCGGTTCGCCCCAGGGCAATAAAGCGGCAAATTCCCTGGTTTAGAGGGCGCAGACCCTAAAGCCGTCGCGGCTTAAAATCTGAAACAAGCGCCTACAGGTGTCAGTACTTGGCGAATAACGCCGAAAATCCCTCGCAGAAACGGCGGCGATTTACCATGAACCAGGTCAAAAGATCACGCTAACAGTTCGTGTTAGCATCGAGTTTCCTCCAACCACCGTCCACAGGGCCGGAGCAATTCCACATGAAAATCACGGGTCAAAACATCACTATTTTGGCGCTGGCGCTGGTATTGAGCGCGTGTAGCCAGTACGTCAAACGCGACGAGTTCGACGCCGCCATGTCACAGCTGCAAACCGCAGACCGTATGAACCAGGAAGAACTGGCGGTACTCAGCACTCGATTTGGTGAGCTCACCGAAGATCTGTCAGCACGGTTTGAAGACTACAACGCGAGAATCACCCAGCTGGCCGGCCGCCTGCGGGTCGACATGAGCGCCAATTTTGACTACGACCAGGCCACCCTTAGAGAACAGGACAAAGAAGCCCTGGGCGCCTTCGCGGAGGTAATACGCGTGCACCATCCTGATGTGATGGTCACCGTTGAAGGATTCACCGATCCCGCAGGGTCTGCCGAATACAACCAGTGGCTGGGACTTGAGCGTGCCAAGGCAGCTCGGGCATATCTGGTCAGTGAAGGCGGCTTGAACAGTGATCGCGTTCGGGCGGTAAGTTATGGCGAAGATTCCAACCGTCAGATCGAGCCCGGCCAGTGGGGCGACGCGGGATCTGCCAACCGTCGAGTTGCGCTGGTGATTGATCACGTACCTGGCTAAATCGGTCCAACGACCAAACCTGAAGGGGGCCGGCGACCATCGCCAGCGCCCTTCGGGTTTTTGCTATTTGAAGCTGTAGCCTTTCTTTTCAGCAGCCTCCCGCAGCCCCTGCCGGATGGCGTCGTCCAGTCCCGGTTCCTGGGCAGTGTCCGCCTTGACCTTGGCCATGTAGCGCTGTCGCTGCTCGCTGAGCTGGGAAATCTCTTTCTTCAGCTGGTCTCGCTCTACCTGTTTTTGTTCCACAAATTCACTGCGCTGAGCCTCCGACAGCGACCGAAGTTCAGCCGGCAGTTCAGCCTCCGGTACCGATTCCAGCTCCACGCCACCGGCAACCGCGTCCAGTAGATCCCAGCTGCTGGCCCGATACAGGGAACTGCCTTTGGCTGCCGCCCTGCTGGCAGCGGCCGGAGCGCTCATATCGGCGGCGTTGGCATCCTGTTTGAGCTGGTTTTCGCGACCCTTGCGACCCTGCTTGCCGTAGGCAACGTAAGTGCCGTTGAGCTTTTGATTCAAGGCCATCAACTCATCATCCATGGGCGTAGCAATGTTGGCCACCGCCGCCGCCTGTTGGTCAATGCTGGCGTACATCCCCTGACTCAGGCTGGCCACGGACGCCCAGCCCGCTGCATCGCTGTCGGTGGGGCCGCCGCAATAGATGGTATTGACCACTATGTCGTTATCCAACGCCCGCCTGACCGCGCTGTTGATGCTGATGGAAGGGTCCTGGCCGGCACCTTCATTCCCCGCCACAAACAGCATTCGCAGGGCATCTGGGCCATGACTCCAGTCCAGCTGGCTGACCGCGGTATCAATGGCGCGGGCCACGTACTCTTCGCCGCCATTAGTCTGGAACGAAAATAGCGTTTGGTTTACCGCATCAAGATCCCGGGTAAAGCCTTGGTCTACCCTCACATAGCCGGTTTCAGAGCCATAGTTTGGACTGCCGAAACTGATCACTGCCACGCGCAGATCCGGTTGTGGTGAGGCGCTGCCCAGATCACCGACGATGTCCCAGAGTCGTTGCCGTGCGGAGTTGATCAATCCGCCCATGGAACCGCTAACGTCCAGCGCAATCACCAGATCCACGTGGCGGGGGGATTTGTCCGGATCAAGCTCGGGCGACGGCCGGGCCTGGGAGTGGCTGCACAGGAGTATGCTCATGGCAGCAAGAACGATAAGAGCGTTGTTTTTCATCTGGGGTCTCCGTTGAAGTTGTGCAGCCAGTTTGCGCACAACCACGGATTGACATCAGACCGAAACAGGTAAAACCTTTGGCCGGGTGTTTACCTTCTGGTTACCGAAGCCTGTCCCTGAAGTCGCTCCACCACGGCCCGGTGACTGCGGCTCATCTTCACCTCCTGGTCGTTTTCCAGCCGAATGAAATATTCGCCGTTGGTATGGGCGCGCAAAGCCCGCACCCGGCCAATGTTAATAATGGTGGAACGGTGTACCCGGGCAAAACTGGCTCGGGGCAGCACCTCTTCGATTTTTTTCATGGTGCCACGCAGCACGTGGGTTTGGCCGGCGGCGTGAACACACAGATAGTCACCGGCAGCCTCCACACAGACGATGTCGGTCATCGCCACAAAGGTGATGTCGCGACCGTCTCGAATGGTCAGACGTTCAGGACTCACCGGAGCCTGGGCCGCCAAACCCGGCTGGGCCTGCCCCAGGGCGTCGTCCAGGGACAAACTCTGGCCACTGAGGTCGCACACCAGGTTCAGCAATCGGCTGCGATGGTCCTTGGCCTGACGTTGATCAAGGGTTGCTCTTACACGCCGTAAGGCTCGGGCCAGGCGCAGATCGTCGATGGGCTTAAGCAGGTAGTCCAGGGCATTGGCCTCAAAGGCCTTAACCGCGTATTCAGCAAAGGCTGTGACAAACACCACCAGGGGCATTTTTGGTCCGGCCATCTGCCTGAGGGTTTCAAAGCCATCGATCCCGGGCATTTGTATATCGAGAAAGACCAGATCCGGCCGCCGTTCTCGAACCGCCACCAGCGCCTCACGGCCATTGCCACACTGGCCGCAAATCTGGATGTCGCGCTCCCCCTGCAGGCGTAACTCAAGACCTCGCCGAGCCAGCGACTCATCGTCAACTATCAGAGTTCGAATCATGTCTGTCCGTCCATCGAAGCCAGTTCCAGGGGCAGATTGATGGTCACCACCAGGCCCCTGGGGGTGTTCGGTGCCAGGGTCAGCGCCTGACCATCGCCGTAAAGCTGCTTCAGCCGTTCACGGGTGTTGGCAAGACCAACCCCACAAGACTTTTTGGCCACGGCGTTGCTGTTGCCGAGCCCCGGGCCGTTATCGGCAACGGTCATCATCAGCGAGTCGCCGTGGACTCTTGCGGTGATCCAGATGGTGCCGCCACTTTCCTCCGGCGTGACCGCGTACTTGATTGCGTTTTCGATCAGCGGCTGCAGTATCAGGCTTGG
This sequence comes from uncultured Gammaproteobacteria bacterium, assembly GCA_964351665.1. Taxonomy (GTDB): domain Bacteria; phylum Pseudomonadota; class Gammaproteobacteria; order Xanthomonadales; family SZUA-38; genus JANQOZ01. Next base: position 3,474 of record CAYGPO010000160.1, read on the forward strand.
GACCAGCGCCATTAACGCAGAGGATTCCAGTTCCTTGGTTACCGTCAGTCGCTCATCAAACCGCACTTTTTCAATTTCCAGATACAGATCCAAGGCATCCAGCTCCTTGCCCAGGGTGACTCGCTTCATCGGATCGTTGTCCAACGAGTAGCGCAAAAAGTCGCTCAGTCGGGTTACCGCCAGGTTAGCCATGGCATTTTGTCGATCCAGCACCAGGGTGGAAATGGCATTTAGGGTGTTGAACAAAAAGTGCGGGTTGAGCTGATATCGGAGCATCTTAAGCTGGGCCTGGTGGGCCGCAGCGGTGGCTTTCAGGGTAGCTTGGGTTTGATGCTGCAACTGCTGATAATACTTGATGCCAAAATACAACCCGGACCAACACAACAGCACGTAGAACGAGCCCATTACGCCACCAAACTGAAACATCCAGTCTTCAGGCTTTGGCTGCCAGCCATTTTTCACCCAGGCCCAGTAGGCCCGGTTTTCCATAGAAGTCCAGGCCAGCGCCAACACATAACACAGCACCAGGGCGGCCAACGCCAGCTGCACCGGCGGCCGGCTCCACAGCCGATGGAATGCGGCACGAATAGGAATAGTTAAAGCGAAGCCCAGCGCAGCAGTGGCCACAATAACCGCCAGGTAGGCATCGGGCTTTTCGTGTACCAGCGAACCCAGATAAGCCGCTGCCACATAGCCACTCCAACCACCGATGTTCAGCACCCAGAAAAAGCGCCGCCGGTTAAAAATGAGCTCACTTAGTGTCATGGTAGATGCCTGAAGTTCCCGCAATCGACGACTAACAGCCTTTCATGAATACGCCGTTACTACGAACTCCGCTTTTCACCCCTGGCTGAACCGGCTTGTTCTGATCGGACTGCAATGGTCTGGCAAAGGGGACCGTGTTGGCAGAGATTTGCGACCAACTGCCCAGGTCCTGCGGCGGTCTGAAAAAACCCAGTGATGACTGCGGATCAATCGACGGCCCTCAACGCTCAGGTAACAGACGCAGTTAGCTCAGGCTGACGGCACCTGTTTGAGGGTATGGAGCTCAGCCATGGCCGTGTTGGCGGCGGTGCTGTTGGTGAGTAGACCCTTACGAATTTGGCCTGCGTCCAGTGGTTTGTAATACAGAAAGCCCTGGTGGTTAACACACCGATGTTCGATCAGAAACCGGGCCTGTTCCTCGGTCTCCACCCCTTCAGCTACAAGCTCAAGGCCCATATTCTCGGCCATGCCGATGGTGGCAATAATGATTGTCTCATCATCTGAACTGTTGCCAATCCCCCAAATGAACGAACGATCAAGCTTCAGTACCCGCACCGGCAGCTGGCGCAAATTAGCCAAAGACGAGTAGCCGGTTCCAAAATCATCAATGGCAAAACGAACCCCAAATTTGTTCAGTTCAATCAGCTTTCGCACCACTTGAGCAGGGTTTTCCATGACCGTGGTTTCAGTGATTTCCAGCTCAATACTGGAGGGCGATAACCCGGCATTGCTAATGATTTGTGTGACGCTGTCGAGAAACCACTGACTTTCAAGGTGGCGCAGAGAGACGTTAACCGCCAGCCGAAGGCCCGGCTGTACTTTCTGCCACTGCACCAGCTGCCTGCAGCCTTCCGCCAGCACCCAGTCGCCCAGGATACAGATCATCTGGGAGGTCTCAGCCAGTGGGATAAATTCTGCTGGTGACAAAAACCCCAGATTCGGATGGTTCCATCGCACCAGAGCTTCCACGCCAATCAGCTTGCCGCTTATGGCATCCACCTGGGGCTGGTAGTGGAGACGCAGCTGGCCCCGAACAATAGCAGACTGCAGATCAGATTCGATGGTCGCTCGACGCGAGGCCTGGTTCTGCATATTGCTATCGAAGTAGCAGTACTGGTTGCGACCGCGCTTTTTCGCTTCATACATGGCCATATCAGCGGCATCAAAAACCTGGCTGGCTGACAAATTGCCATCACCAATGGCAATGCCCACCGAACCGCTGACGCTGACCAGATGCCCCTGATGCTGGATCGGAAGACTAATCTCTCGCAGCACTTTTTCTGCGATTTGAGCGCAGTCGGTGGGTTCGTCGATCTCGCTGAGCAAGAGCGCAAACTCGTCCCCTCCCAGGCGGGAAACCAGGTCTTCTGCCCTCACCACACGGGACAGCCGACCGGCGATCTGGTACAGCACCTGATCACCAAAACTATGCCCCAAGGAGTCGTTAGTCTCCTTGAAGTTATCCAGGTCCACGCATAACAGGGCCAGCTGCCGAGAATGTCTTGCGGCGCTGGCAAGGTCTGCCGCCAGCTGTTCCTGAAAGCGCAACCGGTTGGCGATCCCCGTCAGGGTGTCAGTCTTTGAGAGTTTGTGCAGCTCCCGCACCAACCGATGTTTTTCAAGGCTGTAACGGATCGCTCGTTCCAGCAGCAAACCGTTGATGGCATCTTTTTCCAGGTAGTCGGCCACCCCATGCTGCATCGCCTGGATGTCGGTGGTTCGGGTTCCCATACCGGTGAGCATGATGATAGGTATTTCTTCCACCGAGGCGGGACGCTCCTGCATCCACTCAATTCCCGTGCGATGACCCAGCCGATAATCGATCAGGCAGACATCGTGGATACCACTGGCATAGGCCTCAAGACCGCTGTCGAAACAGGGTGCCCATTCAATATTGAACTGAGTACCGCTCAGGTTGCTCAGCAGGTCACGGGTCAGGATGAAATCATCCTCACTGTCGTCAACCAGCAGCACGTTGATAAGCCCCTGCTCGGCCAGATCACTGTTATTGGGTTTTACCCGCGACACTGCTTCACCCACATCAGAACGGTTAACAGCGAATATCGGTAAAGCTCAGCAGAACTTAATCCGCTTACGGATATTTTCCCTTCAGTCTTCACTGTCTGCTAGGCCGCGCATGGCTGCTGCTCGTCAGACAGATCGGCCCCCTGTTCTAAGCCTTGGCTGATGCCCTGGTTTACGCGCTGGTTTATGCCCTGGTTTATGCCCTGGTTTATGCCCTGGGTTATGCCTCGGTCTGTACCTTGGCTTGATGAAGCTGCGACGCTGTGCTGGGATAACCTCACGCGGATCAGAGCGCCTCCCTGGGGTGCTGACTCAGCGCGAATTTCGCCGCCGTGAATGAGAGCAATTTTTCGGCAGATGGCAAGACCAACGCCGGTACCCGAATAGGCGTCAGCGGGGTGCAGGCGCTGGAAGATCTCAAATATTCGTTCAGCGTAGCGGGCGTCTACGCCAATCCCGTTGTCAGCGAAATCCAAACTAATATCGTCATCTGCTAAGGATGCAGTCACGGTAATCAGCGGCGGAACATTATCCCGCGCGAACTTCAACGAATTACCAATAAGGTGCATAAACAGCTGTTTAATCATTGCCTCCGAGCCCACCATGGACGGCAATTCGAAACCGCTGACCTTCGCCCCAAGCTCAGAGATCTCTGAGTTAAGCTGGGCGCAAACCTGTTGCAGGATTTTATCCAGGTCAACGGTTTTAGATTCGGCCTGGCTGGGACTGACCAGAGAATATTCTCTCAAATCAGTGATCAGCGCCTGCATCCTCTGGCCAGATGCGATAATTCGGTCCAGGTAATCACGGCCCCGCTGGTCCAGCGCGTCGCCGCTGTTTTCCGCCAGCATTTCGCCAAATGCTAAAACGCTGCGCAGGGGAGCTCGCAGATCATGGGAAGCCACCGAGGCAAACTTCTCCACTTCCTGCTGGCTTAGGGTCAGCGCTTCGCCGCGCTCAGCAAGGGCAGCCTCGGACCTCGACAGGTTCATGGATTGTTCCCTTAGCTGTTGTTCCAACTGCTGGTTGACGTTGCTGAGTTGGCTCACCATGGCATTAAAAGCCTGGGCCAACGCAACGCTATCCCTGCCGCCCCTAAGCTCTGCTCGAAGCTCGGTATTGCCCTTCGTTATCTGGCTGGCCAGAGCGGTGATCTGGGCCACGGGTGTGGCCGCCAGAGCGCCGATCAACCAACCGCTAATCCCGGCCAGCAGCAAAGCGGCTGCGCCGGGCACAAGCAGCACCTCAATCCTTGACAGCTGGATGTGCTGATCAAGCACCGTTGTCAAACCCGCCAGCGTCAGCGAAACAATGCCAGCGCAGGCCAGCGCCATGGTGAGTCGAGGTGACATCAAGTTAGCGCCGAATTGCCGGGCAATTGGCCAGGAAAACGTGAGTTTTTGCTGCAGGCAATGCGGCCATGGAGTGCTGCCGGTGGTTAGGACATAAAGCTACATCGACCTGTGGCTGAAAATCTTAAGCCATCACTTTCGACTCCCGGTCAGCTCGACTGCTGGCGCAACCAGGCCGCATACCAGCGGTCGAAATCGTGCACACACTGCTCGTCGGGATGGTACATACCCGCCACCGGTGCGCCGCTGCGGTGGCCCTTTTGGGCCCGTTCGCACAGCCGCCAATCCTGCTTATTGGTCAAATCCCAAAACGCCACCACATCGCCAGGATCAAAGCCCTCAGCCGCTATTTCAGCGGGATCAAATAGCCAGTGGGTCTGCACCGCAACCCGATCAGGGCTAAGGGGCATGAGCAAATGGGTCATCAGGTAATCCGGCATGATGCTCAACAACACATTGGGATAAACGTGATAATAGTGAACGGCAGTCTCACTACCCGCTGGCCAGCCTTTTAAGCGAAGTCTGTCCGTGCGGCCAGATTCACTCATGGTGTTGTAACCGGGACGCAGCTCCATGGGCCCACCGGTAAACCCGTCGCCACGGCTACGCCCACCGGCATCGGCTGCACTGCGGGTTATCTGGTGCAACTGGGGATGTCCCGATGGGCAGTGATAGCACTCGTTGTAGTTCTCACCCAGCAGTTTCCAGTTGGCCTGCACCTCATACTCGTGGGCGGCCACTACCTGCAAGGCGGCGAGATCCGGCCCTGGCAGTGGAAAATCCGCCAGCCGCTGAGCAGGGCTTTGCTCAGGCTGACCCGGGGAGATGAACACCAGGCCCTGCCATAGGGCCAGGGCCGCCGGCAGGAGACCGTGTTCAGCGGGCTCAAAACCCGCCCGCCCCTGCAT
>CAYGPO010000161.1:0-2593 GCA_964351665.1 uncultured Gammaproteobacteria bacterium
CCTGCCTGCAGGTGTCACCCGCACCCAGGGCACCGACCCCACCGTGGTCAATGTGCCCCCCGGCGGAATGGCCACGGACGTGGATGGCTTTGAGCCGCCGGTGTCTGGCCTGCTGCCGCCGGTAGCCTTGCCCGATATTGATGAGACGGTTCCAGGAGGCCAGGTTACCTTGCCGGTGCTCAACAATGACACCGACGACACCGGACTGGATCCCGCAACCCTGGTGCTGATAGATCCAATCTCAGGGCTGCCGGTAACCACAGTGACCATTCCCGGCGAAGGCACCTATGAGGTGAATCCCGACGGCACGGTCACCTTTACGGCTGACCCGGAGTTCACCGGGACTACCACTGTTGGCTATGAGATTTCAGATATTGATGGAAATACCACCAGCAGCACCATCACGGTGATTGTGCGTGCTGAACCCACGGAGATACCGACCCTGAGTGAATGGGCCCTGTTGTTAATGGCAATGATGGTCGCCATGGCCGGCGGGCTTCGGCTTCGACGTAGGAGTGGTCATCAAACACAGTTCTCCTCAGGCCGGAACTGAAAAGGCCCATCAGTGGGCCGTTTAGTAAAAAAGATCACCTCAGCTAGGTTCCCGAGATCCAGAATCGCGTGGCCCTGGCTGGGGCTTTGCCTACTGATTTGCTCGGTTAGCTGTGCTCAGCAGGGTGTGCCGATTTATGGTTATGTCGTGCATGAGGTTTATCCCCATGATCCCCGGGCTTTTACCCAGGGCCTGTTTTTTTTCGAGGATCATCTGTATGAAAGCACTGGCCAGTTTGGTCAATCCAGCATCAGAAAAGTTGAGCCCGAAAGCGGCAAAGTCCTGCGCCAATCCATGTTTCCCTCAGATCGGTTCGGCGAGGGCATTGTTGATTGGAACGGGCAGATTTTTGGCCTGACCTGGAAAAGCCAGGCCGGCTACGTCTGGGATCTTCAAACCTTTGCCCTGAAACGGCGCTTTAGCTACGTCGGCGAAGGATGGGGTCTGACCCGAAACGACGACGCGATTATCATGAGCAACGGTACGCCGGTAATCACCTTTCTTGACCCGGCGAACCTGCAGGAACAACGCCGCATTACCGTAACCCTTAACGGCAAACCCGTGCGCTACATTAACGAATTGGAATGGTACCAGGGGGAAATTCTGGCCAATCTCTGGCAGTCCAACTACATTGCCAGAATCCGCCCCAGCGACGGAGAAATTACCGGCCTGATTGATCTGGCAGGGCTGTTATCCCCAGCCCTGGTGTCCGGGCGTAAAGTTGACGTGCTCAATGGCATCGCCACGGACGGAGAAGGGCGCCTGTTTGTGACCGGCAAATACTGGCCGAAGTTGTTTTTGATCTCGCCGACGGATGAGCCCGAGCGCTATGCGCAGTAGCGCAGACTCCTAACCCGAGCTTCCTCCGGCGGGCACGATTACCGGCCCACTGGCTGCGCGTTTGACCCGATACATCTCTGAGTCTGCGTGGGCCAGTAGCGATTCCAGGGTCAGCCCGTGTTCTGGAAATCGTGCTCGCCCGATAGACGCCGTGCAGCTGAGGTTGTGTTTGCCCACGCTGTACGCCTGGCTCATTGCGTGGGTAACGCGACGTGCCAGCTTCAGCTCAGCCTCTGGCGTTAGCCCAGCGGCCAGCACAACAAACTCATCACCGCCATAGCGTCCAACCAGATCCTGGGGACGGCAGGCGTCCGCCAGTCTCGACGCCACCTTTTTTAACAGGCCGTCACCGGCCTGATGGCCAAATTCATCATTGACCTGCTTAAAGCCGTTCAGGTCGACAAACATGAGAACACCGTTGCTTGCGCTTTTGACCATGGCCTCGGCTGCGTCGACGAAGCCGCGTCGATTCAACACGCCGGTCATCTGGTCGTAGCTGGCTCGTTGTTCTGCCGCCAGCTGTCGGCGCATGGAAGTCGTGATGTCTGTGAGGGTCATGGCCACTTCGTTGCCCACCGGCTCTGCGACCAGCCTTAGCCACTGGCTCTGATCACCGCTGCCCAGGCAAAGCTCCTGTTCCGCTATTTGTCCCTGGGCCAGAGAATTGAGTACCCCTGCAACCAGCGACGATTCATTACCGTCCCAGTTATTGAGAATTAGCGCCAAGATTTCTCTGACGTCTCTACCTTCCAAGGCGCTTTTTTCCACTCCAGCCCATTCCGCGGCTGCCCCGTTGGCGAAAACGCAGCGGTAAATCATCGATGGATCTTGAGGGTTCGTTGGTTCGCCATGCAGCCTAACGATGCCTTCCGATGACTGCTCCACTATCGTTCGCATCAGCTGTTCGTTGGTGCTGAGCTCATCACGAGCCTGCTGTTCTGTGGTGATGTCTCGGCAGATGATCGTCTGCCCCCGTCGGCTGCCGTCATCGGCCAGAACGTCAGACTTTCGCACCTCATAGCGGCGTCCCCCATGGGTCAAAGGGCTGCTTGAGGCTAACGCTTTTTGCAGGGCGTCGGTCATTGCTGATTTTTGCGGTAAGGCTTTGCCTAGCAGGCTGGCAGGATCGGCGCCGAACAGTTCGCTGGCCGCCGGGTTTATCGATACCACCCGGTCGGCCAGGTCCAGGCCGATGACGGG
>CAYGPO010000161.1:2693-8449 GCA_964351665.1 uncultured Gammaproteobacteria bacterium
TTGGTCAATGCCATCAGCAGGGTTAAAACCGGTATGACGCTAAGAGCGACCAGGGTGCCACTGCGAAACGGGCGGCCCATCATGTCAAACACCAGGGCGATCAGAGCCACGGGTATGCCTGCCCGACAAATAAACATGGCCACTTTGGCCACGGCCAGGGTGGTTGCGTCGTCAGCGACGATCTGTAGCGCTGCACCCGCCAAACCCGGAATTACCAGGGCAAAGTAAACTCCCAATGACCAGGCAACACCTTCACTGGCCCGCTGCAGCGTAGTCGCGGCCATCCATCCAAAGATGGCCATGCCCGGCAGCAGGACTCCTAGCGCGATGTAATGCAATACCACCCACAGTTCTCTTTAGTTCGCCACGCCTGAAGATACCACGCGATGGCGGTCTGGTTTAACCTGTAGACCTTACAAACGGCACCAAAACGCTGAAAGGGGAGTGGGTATGCAAGGGGATAAGAAGCAGGTTGCCATATTGGGCGGCGGCATCGGCGGCCTGACGGCGGCCTGGGAGCTGCAAAAAGCCGGCGGCTATGAGGTGACGGTGTATCAAATGGGCTGGCGGCTCGGCGGAAAATGCGCCACGGGCAGGGATGCCAGCAATGGCTACCGGCTGGAAGAACACGGCATCCACGGCTTTCTGGGCAGCTACTACAACGCCCTGGAAATGCTCAACGAAGTGTTTGATGTACTGGCGGCGCTGCCGGAAAACCCGGGTTTTTTGACCAGCATTGACGATGCCTTCGAGCTGCAAAATGCCGTGGCCATGTGGGATTTCAATCGCTCGGGCTGGGAGCATTGGTCCCTGGAACTACCCATCAACGATCTGCGCTATTCCGACGCTGGCGACCTGGCCAAATTTGACCGGCGCCTGGAGGCCATACTGAAGCTTGTTGGCGTGCTGGCTGGCAATATGCACGCCGCCGCCAAGTCGAACAAAGAACTGACTGATATCAGCCTATTCGGTGACCTGGCCAGGGCGCTCAAAAAACCTGCGGACGTTGCCTCCCACCCAGGCTTGGCCCAGTGGCTGGTGAAGCTGTTGGATAAGCTGTGGCGGCCGTTGGCAAAGCTGTTGAGCCACGGTGATCTGCTGCAGCGCCACAACGACCTTCGACATCTGTTTGTATTGATTGACCTGGGCTTAGCCGCCATCACCGGTCTGTTTGCCGACAACATTCCCCAGCGTGGTTTCGACGCCATTGATGATGAGAACTTCGCTGAGTGGCTGGCCCGCCATGGTGCCCATGCCATCACTCTTAGCAGCCCGCTGACCCTTAACACCATCGCCCTGTCATACCAGTTTCCCGAGGGTGATACGTCCATTGCGCCGCAAATGAGCGCTGCTTCTTATCTTGACTGGACCCTGCGCCAGTTTGCCTATTTGGGCGCCTTTGGCATGTTGTTTTCCGCCGGCACCGGTGAATCCACCATTGCTCCCCTGTATTGGGCGCTGCGCGCCAGGGGTGTGAAGTTTGAATTTTTCCACAAGGTGGATCAGCTCAAGCTGTCAGCGGACAAAATGTCGGTGGCCGAAATCGACTTCAGCGTCCAGGCCCACTGCCTCAACGGCGAATACAAGCCGCTGATTGGCCCCATCAAAAACCTGATGTGCTGGCCCAACCACCCCAACTATGAGCAACTCAAAGAGGGTGACGCGCTGAAGCTTAGCGATGAGCTGGCGGGTGGCGGCTACGATCTGGAGTCTTACTGGACACGTTGGCAGGCGCCGGCGCAGAAAACCTTGAAGGTCGGTGAGGATTTCGATCAGATTGTGCTGGCTATTTCTATCGGCGCGATACCCTATCTGTGCCAGGATATGGTTAACGATGATGGGAATTTACCCCTGTCCAACGATCCCGCTGGACGCACCCGCTGGCAGGCTATGGTGGATCAGGTGCCCACGGTTCAAACCCAGGCCATGCAGCTTTGGTTTAATGACGATCTGCCTGCTCTGGGCCTGCCGTCGCTGCCCGGCGACAATGTCTGGATTGCCGGCACCTATGTGAACCCCCTGGGTGGCCAGGTGGATTTCAGCCATTTGCTGAAAGTTGAAGACTGGCCTGCCAATTCAGCCCCTAAGGGTCTGCTCTACATCTGCGGCACCATGCCCGACGCCGGCATCCCGGACTTCAGTGATCATCACTTTCCGGCGGCCCAACTGGACCGGGTGCGCTATCAGTGCGTGCAGTATTTGGGTGCCGTCACCGGGCCACTGCTGCCTAAGGCCACCGTGGACTCAGTCCATGGCCCGGGAGACCCGGTGGGGCTGGACTTTAGCGTGTTGCACAGCCTCAACAGCCAGGCACCGGGCCAGGGTGCGCCGCGCTTTGAAACCCAGTTCTGGCGGGCCAACATCGACCCCACCGAGCGCTACGTCACCAGCCCACCGGGCAGCGCCAAATACCGCATGAAGGCTGATCAGACGGGCTACAGCAATCTTACGGTTGCTGGAGACTGGATTTACACCGGCCTGAATGTGGGCAGCGTGGAAGGTACCGTGATGGGCGGGCGATTAGCGTCCAATGCGATTAGCGGTTTGCCGAAGAAAAGCGACATTCACGGCTATGACCCCTTCGGGCTGGAAAACTAACCCTGCCCGTGGGGTAACCGGCGAGAGCCGGTTATCGGCATTGCGCCACATGAATTGGCCACGGGAGTTCCGTTGCAGCAGGATGTACCAGTCCTCGGGGTTACTCCCCCTGGGATAGCGTCCTGGCTACGCGAAAACCAAAGTAGCTCATGCGAACGTGCTCAGGGTCTCGACCCCTGAAGGTCAGTCGCTGCCTGTCAGGCCTGGTGATCCATCCGCCACCCCGGACGCTGCGCCGATCGCAGCCGTCAGACTGGCTTGCAACAGGCTGCTGCGGATCATCGGTTGGCGGGTAAGGCGCGATGTAACAGTCTGCGGTCCACTCCCAAACATTGCCCAGCATGTCGTAAAGACCGAAGGGGTTAGCCGCGAACTGGGCCACCGGGGCTAAGGTCTCAAAGCCGTCGCGGCAGGGCGCGCCGGCCCAGCTGAAGCCCATGGTGGGGGCAGAACTCTGGTCATAGAGATTAGCGTAGTTGCAGCCTGGCGCTGGGTCGTCGCCCCAAAAATAGATGCCGTCACTGCCGCCACGAGCCGCGTACTCCCACTCAGCTTCGCTGGGCAGCCGATAGCTTAAGCCGCTGATCTTGCTGAGCCAGCCAGCGTAGGCCACCGCATCGCGCCAGGACACACAGACCACCGGCTGATGGTCGCCGTAGGCAATAGTCTCGCCCGGGTTGGTCCAGTCAAAGACGGTGGAGTTTTCCCATTGGCCGGCAACCAGGGTTCTGCATGCCTGCTGGGGCTGAAAACCGGTTGCCTCGATAAACGCCCGAAACTGGGCAACGGTGGTTTCAGTCCGGGCCAGGGCAAACCGAGACCGGATCTGCACCGGGCGCACCGGTCCTTCTGGCCGCCCTTGTTCACCGCCGTCAAAGCCCATGAGAAAGCTGCCCGGAGGTATTTCCACCATGGTGGGGCAGTGATCACAATCTTGAAATTCCAACCCGTGACGCTTCTCGCTGCCAGCACAGGCAGCTAACAACATGCCTAGGCAAACCAGGGAAATTTTTTTGATGGCAGCGTGGCTCACAGGGTATTCCAATCGGGAGTTCCTATCGGGAGTTCCTATCGGGATTGCCGGGGTAAACAGTCTGCGCGCAGACAGCAAACAGGTTGAAAAAGTCAGGCGGCTTTGCCGGATGGAGACCATGTGAATTCTGCCCGTTGCGTTTTTGGCCCAGTACATCAGCAAACCAATAGTACAATAAGCCTGAACACAACGGCATACTGGCTGAGACAGATTAAGGGGTGACCTGAAGGGTAAATGAACAGCCATCAATCACAGGTGTTGGTTATCGGCGCAGGCCCGGTTGGGCTAACGGCAGCCTTGGCATTGGCGCTACAGGATGTGGACGTTCGGATCATTGACGCGGGCAGCGGGGTAGACCAGCGGATGCGTGCATCCACATTTCATCCGCCAACCCTGGATATGCTCGACCGGCTGAGCCTGGGCAGCGAGTTGGTGGGGCTGGGAATAAAAGTCCCTTGCTGGCAAATGCGGCAGCACGAGACTGGCCAGTGGGTGGAATTTGACCTTAACCTCATTAGAGACGCTACCTCCCACCCCTATCGGCTGCAGGTGGAACAACATCGCTACTGCGACCTGGCCGTTACCGCCCTGGCGCAGCGGGGCATAGCGGTTGAGTTTGACACCGGCGCTGTCAGCCTGAGCCAGGAATCCAGCGGCGTCACGGTTAGCTTGAGCGATGGCCGCAGCAGCCAGGCGAACTGGGTGATTGGTGCCGACGGCGGCGGCAGCGCGGTGCGCAAATCCCTGGGGCTGGACTACGGCGGCATGACCTACAGCCATTCCTCGGTGCTGGTATCCACCACATTCCCTTTCCATGAGCATCTTGAGAGCATCAAGGACGTGACCTACTGCTGGTCCCAGCGGGGTCCGTTCAGCCTGCTGAGGCTGCGACAGCTGTGGCGCGCCAGTCTCTATCCCGGAGTGGAAGATTTGGACATTGCCGCCCAGGAAAACCGAGTGCGCGAGTGGCTTGCTTATATTTGTCCCAAGGCCCGGGATGCTGAGTTGGTGGGCGTTCATCCCTATCGTGTGCACGAACGATGCGTTGATCGCTTTGTGGTGGGCCGGGTCATGCTGGCAGGCGACGCTGCCCATTTGAATCCGCCCAGCGGCGGCATGGGTATGAACGGCGGTATCCACGACGCTATGAATTTGACCGATAAGCTAGCCGCTGTGATCAAAGGCGCCGACGCGTCATTGCTGCAGCGCTATGATCGTCAGCGCCGGCATGTGGCCAGCAAACGGGTTATACCCCAGGCCTCGGCCAATCGCCAACGTATGGCCACCGTTGATCGGGAGACACAGCTTCAGCGGCTCAAGGAACAACAGGAGATTTCCATGGACCCCAAGCGCTGCCGGGAATTTCTGCTTCGGGCATCCATGATTTCTGGCCTCAGGGAGGCCGAGAATATTGACTAGCCGCCTAGCGTTGGTTGGCGTTGCCACGCCCCAGGCCAATCCGACGGTGGAACTGGAGTTTCGCGAGTTTTTTCGTGGCCAGGTGTGCGCTCAGGTGACCCGGCTGACCAGTTCGGCGGCGACTCCAGCCGAACGTCTTGGCCATTACATGGAGCAGATCCCGTCGGCCCTGGCGAGCTACGACACCATGCCCCTGTCAGCGTTTGCCTTCGCCTGCACTGGCTCGTCGTATCTGCTGGGCGCCGCCTATGAGAAACAGCTCACCTCATCCCTTGAAGCAAAGCACGGATACCCGTTGGTCACCGCCACCCAGGCCATCGAAAAGGAACTGCGTCTGCGGCGGGTGGAGCGGCTGGCAATTCTGGCGCCTTATCCCCAGTATCTCTGCCAGGCCGCCAACAGCTATTGGCAGGAAAAAGGTTTTGATGTTGTCACCTCGCAGCGCATCGAGATCGGCGCCGATACCCGCAGGATCTATGAAATCACCCCGCAGACCCTAACGGCAACCTTAGCAACGCTGGCGCTCAACGACGCTCAGCTGGTATTACTCAGCGGCACCGGCATGCCCACAATCGAAGCGTTGCGAAGCAGTCCGATGCCGTTGATCAGCAGCAATCTATGTCTGGCCACTGAGGTGTTGCGTCGGCTGGGCCGTTGGCCAGCGGATGCACCGGCGGATATTCGCCAGTTGTGTCCGGTGGGCTAA
>CAYGPO010000162.1:0-8444 GCA_964351665.1 uncultured Gammaproteobacteria bacterium
ATTACCAGGCGGATGAAAAAACCGTTAAGGGTATTTGGGTTTATCCACCAACGGCGGGCCGCCAATGCCGGTATCAGCAGCGCTGACAACATCAGTTAGGCGGCGTTGAAAGAGGCGCTGCGCGGCGAATCCGGAACACGCAATTCGGTGGGTGAATAGGTGGCGCAGGTGACGCAATTCGCTGAAGATTATTCGCAATTGGCTGGGACTCCGGGTCGGTAGATGACGACGGAATTATGCGGGCTAGCGCTGTTTCCTTTGCGATAAACCGAACCGGCCAGGAGGATTTCTGGCGGCGCCTTTTCCAGTATTGTGCATTGGCGGCAGCCTGAGGTCGAGGGGCGCTGGGAAACCCTGTAGGGCGTCCAAGAGCTTCCCTATGTTCGAGTCGCTGATATTGGTTCCATTGTCGAGTTCATCGGCTGCTATTGGTAGGTTCTGCGGTCTTCACCCTGTTACTGAATAAACGTCGGGTGGAGGCAATCTGCACACCCGCGGCACTACTAAACACCGTTGCCTCAGATTGGCCGATGTCCCACCCAACGCAACTACGTCTCAGAACAGTGAAAAAAACTCATCTCAGCTGCGATGGCAAGCGACCTCGGGGTGTATTGCACTAAAACACCCGACTCAATTGCCCGTTGGATACTATGGAAGCTATTTAAGGAATGAGATTGATTCGCATTACGATTAATACTACTATTTATTCCTCACGAAGTATGTGGCCTAGCTATTTCGAGATGGCTGGACGCGACCCTCTTCTACTACTTATGAAGGATTAGTCATGCGTAAAGTGTTAAGCGGCGCAGCGATTGCGGCATTTTCTATAACGATGGTGCACGCGCAAAACGCTGCCGACGGTGATCAAGGTATCGACAAGCATAACGAGCTGGAAGAAATTGTTGTGCTGGGTAACCCCTCCAGGTTTGGCGCCACAAAATCGGAAATCCCTATCATGGAGGTACCCCGCTCTATCTCAGTGATACCCGCTGAGCAGTTCCTTGAGCGCGGGGCTCTGACACTGAGCAACACCCTCAACTACACCGCCGGCGTCACCGGAAACGCCTTCGGCTTTGCCACCCGGGGCGACTTCACCAGCATTCGGGGTCTGGACGCACCGGAGTATCAGGACAACCTCCAGGTCCTGTTCGGGTTTTACAACAATGCCCGTGCCGACATCTATACCCTTGAGCAAGTGGAAGTGCTTCGAGGCCCAGCATCAGTGTTGTATGGCCAGGCTGCCCCCGGCGGGATTGTCAGCACCGTATCCAAGGTTGCCGGACGCAATAAGCTGGGAAAAGAAGTCGTTCTCAACGGCGGCAGTTTTGATCGCCTACAGGGTTCGGTGGACGCCGGATTTGACTTAAGCGGAGACGGTCGTTGGACGGCACGCTTTGTCGGCGTTTACCGGGATAGCGGCACCCAGCTGGATTTTGTTAACGACGACGCCTTCGTGCTGGCACCATCCATTACTTTCCAAAACCATCGATCGTCGTTCACGGCGCTGATTAACTACACCGATCGAGAAGGTGATACCTCGGCACAATTTTTGCCATTGGCCGCCACTGCTTGTGGCTCCAACGACGTTACCATTTCAGAGCCCAACGTTTGTGCCGTCAACTCGGGCCGGGAGGTCGACCCCGCAGTCTATCTCGGCGACCCGAATTTCAACCGATACGACACCCAGGCTATAACTGCCAGCCTGTTTGGCACCTACGACTTCAACGAGAGCTGGTCCTTTGAGGGCACGGTGAGATATCGAGACAACGAAGCGGATTACGATCAAACCTGGGTATCATTCCTGGGCGACGGTAACCCACGTCTGCTGTCCGACGGCACAGCCGTTGGACGTTCCTGGTTCAGCGCGCCGGCCGGGTCTACCCAAGCCGCTTTTGACGCACGCCTGCGAGGAAGATTTGATACTGGCAGGGTCAGCCATGAGATTTTGGCTGGGCTCAACTACCAAGATGTGGATACCTTTGTAGAATCTGCCTTCCTTTACGCGCTGCCAACAACGTTTAACGTATTCAATCCGGTCTATGACGGAGCTGAAGTGCCTTCTGCCGTAGCGTTTGACGCAGTCCGGGGGCGCACCGACAACCAGACGGTGGCCACCGATATCTACCTTACCGACCACATGCATTTGGGAAACTTGGTCGTAAGCGCCGGCATCCGACTCTCATCGGTAGAGTCTGAAGACGCCGCCAGCGTGCAAAGCGACGACGAAACACCATTAACCTTCGGCGCCCTGTACAGAACCGACATAGGTTTGAACCCCTACCTAAGTTATGCCCAGTCCTTCAGAGCCACTGTTGGCACCGACGTTGTGACCGGAGCCTCACTGAAACCACGCGAGGGCGAGCAAACAGAAGTTGGCCTGAAGTACCAGCCCCCGGGCAGTGAGAGCTATCTCACGGTGGCCTATTTCGACCTAGAAGAAGACAACCTGGTGGACTTTGTTGCAGGGGGGCAAACCCAACCGGGCTTGAGCATTGAAACAAAAGGTTTCGAAATCGAAGCCTTGTGGAAATGGAGAAGCTTTTCCTTTGATTTTGATTTCAGACATTTGGACGCCGAAGATGTTGACCCAAACGGCATCGGTATCACTCGCCCCAGCCTGCCAGAAAACGCCGGTTCTCTGTGGGTCAACTGGCAGCCTGAAGGCGGACCCCTTGGTGGCCTACGGTTAGGTGTGGGCGCCCGTTATGCCAGCGAAAACGAAAGCAACGGGGTGGCCTTTCTGCCAGCCAATGGGTTTGCGCCCACGCCCAATCGAGTGGTAACCGATGGCTACACCATTTTTGATGCGATGATAGGCTATGGGTTTGACGACTTCGATTTCGCCCTCAATATACGAAACGTGGCGGACGATGACTTTTATGCCACCTGTCTTTCTCGCGGCGACTGTTTTCCGGGTGAACAGCGCACGGTTGTTGGCACCATCACCAAGCGATTTTAAGTGCTTAGCGACGACGCACTCATCAGGGCGCTGGCCCTGGCAGGATTGATAGGCGCAATGGCACTGCTAAGAGCCGCCTGGAGTCAGAAAACTCGCAGTTGGCCCCGCGTCCTGTCGGGATGGGGTCTGGTTTTCGCCTCTTTATGGGGCTGGCGTTTAACCAGCGGCGCCGACAAAGGCGTGGCCCTGGGGGTCGTGGCCGGACTGCTCATTGCCCTGGCCTTTCTCGCCGCGGCGGCGATCAATGCACCCAAGCGGCCCGGGCGGCCTACCCGGCTACGCAACCACAAGCAACCTCCCCAGCTGCACCCAACAGCTGCCCGCCTGCTGCCTAGACGCCTGTGGTGTGCCCTTCTGATTGGGCCATTGGCCGGTCTGGCCGCTCTGGCTATCTCCACCGCGGCATTTGCCGCCCTTGACGGCGCCGGCGTACAACACACGGCGAACATCACCACGGTGTCGTTTGGGTTCCCCATGTGCTGGGCAGGACTTGCTGTTGCCGTGGGATACCAGTTCAATCTATGGCACAAAACCCTTACGGTTGCCGCCGCAGCGCTAGTGCCATTTGGATATCTTTGGATAGTCGCCTAACAGGACCGCAATGAGCACATCACCCCCATCACAGCCCTCATCAAAACAAGTTTCCCGGGCGCTGGAGGCGCATTTAGTGATTGCGCTCGCCCTCGGCGGGCTGATCTATATCCTCGCGGTTACCGGCACCCTGTCGGTGTTTAATCGGGAAATTCAACGATGGGAACAGCCCCACGCACCGGAAATGACGTCGATCACCCCGGCGGCGGCGGCGGCCGCCGCCAAATCGGTATTTGAGGGGGAAGCTATACCAACCACTCACCTGTACATCAATTTTCCCCAGCCGGATCTGCCGCGGACGGTCATTACCACCGATACCCAGGCGCTGTTTGCCAACGCCGACGGTACAATTGCCGGAAGAGAACACTTTCCCTGGACCCAGTTCCTGCTGGACCTGCACTACTACCTGCACCTTCCTCAGGTGCTGGGGCTTACCGTGGTAGGTGCACTAGGGGCGTTTCTCCTTGCCATGTCCATTTCAGGCTTTATGGCGCACCCGCGTATCTTTCGGGACGCCTTTACCTTTCGCCGCGGCCCAGGGTTGTTGCCAATGGTGGACCTACACAATCGGCTAAGCGTTTGGACCGCACCGTTCCATATATCCAATGCACTGACCGGCGCCCTGTTGGGGCTGGCCAGTATTCTTGCCTATGCCATTGCCGCGGTTAGTTTTGAAGGCGACCTTGATCCCGTATATGGGCCGGTTTTTGGCCAAGAGTCAGCCCCCCTTGAAACTCCGGCCCCGCTGGCTGAGATCCAGGGGCCGCTG
Organism: uncultured Gammaproteobacteria bacterium; assembly: GCA_964351665.1. Lineage (GTDB taxonomy): Bacteria > Pseudomonadota > Gammaproteobacteria > Xanthomonadales > SZUA-38 > JANQOZ01. The sequence continues at coordinate 4,320 of CAYGPO010000162.1, forward strand.
CAACATATGGCGTCTCAATTTCCCGACCTGAACCCAACGTTTTTTATACTCCACGACCCGGCGACCGCTGGACAACATACCTCTATTGTCGCCCAACACCCTGATCGACTGATCTTTGGTGACTACTACAACTTTGATGCCGAAGGCAGATATCTTGGAAACGTTGGAATGTCAGACGGCACCCTGGGACAGCAAATAATGGGCTCGGTCTACAACGTTCATTTCGGAAACTGGGGTAGGCTGGGCGTAAAAATCGGCTATGGGATCTTTGGGCTGGCGCTCTGCATCGTGGTGGCCAGCGGTCTGCGTATTTATTTTCTTCGCCGACGGCTCAAGGGGCGCGCGGCGCCAAGGCTGGAATCGGCATGGGAAGCGGTCGTTTGGGGAACTCCCTTGCTGCTGGCCCTGACCCTAGGGTTTTCCGTCGTTGCAGGTTTTGATGGAGGCCGTTTGATCGCCCTATTTTGGATAGGTCTGATCGGGGTTGTGTCATTTTCCTTCTGGCGACGAAATGCGCAAAAAACCCGGGCGGCCCTCCAGTTAAGCACTGCCGCCACGCTAACGCTCAGTGTCCTTGGGCATCAGGTTATTCACGGGTCCTCAGCGCTGTCCTCGGCCTGGTATGCGATTTCCCTAGCAGCCACCTTGGGGTTATTTATGACAAAAGAACAACGGGCTCCCGCCTGAGCCGCTGTCCTTATTGACCTCTGGATTTGAACCTAAGAGGCGATTATTGCATCGCTGGTTGACCCTGCTGCCAAGCCTCCACCGCTATTGCCCAACTCCAAAGGTCAGCGTTGCCCACTGGGAAATATAGTCGTACTCCCCCGTGGGGTCTTCAACCATGTGTATCAGGCGCACATACCAGCGGCCAGTCTCGTTGAGCGGAATTTGTACCAGGCCTTGGTCGTCGGAGCGGGTCGACACCGCTTCCTTATGGCTCCCGTCAGCACCGTGACCGTGATAGTCCTCATGACTGGCGTAGACAAGCTGCCCTGCCAGCGGCTGACCGTTGGCCAGAACACGAAGCTGCAGTTTATCTCCCGCTAGGAGATCAAATGGATTCGATGATGGAACGAACTCAACGGGATAGCCAAACACGGTTTGCCAGGCGTCGCTGCTACCACCACCGACTTGTAGCAGCGTCTTTACGTGTTTGGCATAACTTTCTCTAGCGTCACGCTGCAGCTCATCCGCTGCACGACGCTGCGCCAGCGTATCAACTATGCCATCGTTACGCAGGTAGCTGTTGAAATCATCAGCGGACATCTCAATCAACCGCGGTGCAGTGGATACGCCTAGAACGGCCGTTCCTGGCGCGCCGCTGTTCAACCGCACCATCGCTGTCAGTCCCTCATCCCGCCACTGCTCATCCTTAACAGCGGTAACCTTGCCGCCGCCGTCAATCCAGCTGACGTTCACCATCCTGTCCCGAGAAATGGCGTTCTCGCTCTTGTCAAATGTCCCGTTCACCAGAGAAATATCTATACTCTTTTCGGCAGCAACGCTGTGATCGTCTACTACCAGAAACAGATCATGGCCAAAGGCTGGCATAGAGCCAACCAGCAGCGCAGCCAGTAACTCACCGCACAAAAAACGCTTCATATTTTATCCTCGAGGCTGTATTCCAAGAGTTTCAATCAGGACTTGTGAAATTGTTACGCAGGCAGCCAACCTCATCCTGGAAATCGCCGAACATCAGATCCACCGGATCTCCGTTAACGATGTCTGCCCTGGCTATCGCTGCAAGACCTGCTGCCCGGTTTTGGATTGGCTAAATTCCTCGGCCAGCTCACTGGTTGGTTTTTCGTCAGACTCAAAGGCGCTGTCGGTTTGGTCGCCGACCAGTCGATTTCGACCCAGTTCTTTCGCCGCGTAAAGCGCAGTATCTGCGTAGCCTATCAGCAATCGGGGGTCTGACTTTTCCGTTGCTCTAAGCACAGCTAACCCGGCGCTGACGGTGACCCAGTCGGCCGTGGGTGATTTTTCATGGGGCAGCTGTGCTGAAAATACAGCGTCGACGATTTGCAGTCCTAGCCGGTATGCCCCGCCGTAACTCATCTTTGGTATCAGCACCGCAAATTCTTCCCCACCATAGCGAGCCACCGCCGCTTCAGGATGACAGGCCTTTTGTATAGCTTGAGCTACGCGAATCAAACATTGGTCGCCTTGCTGATGTCCGTAGAGGTCGTTGTAGGCTTTAAAATGATCGATATCTACCAGGACGATTGAAATCTCTCTGTTCCCCTTCACAGACCAGTCCCAGTGCCGGTCCAACATGTGTTCAAACTGGCGCCTATTGGGTATCCCGGTTAGCGGGTCGGTGCTGCTCAACGATTCAAGCTCAAAGGCAATGTCCACAAACCGGGCCTGCTCAGCCTGCAGCTGGCTATTGGCATTGCCAAGTTTCTCAACCTTGCCTTCCAGGACGCGATTGAGCTCCGTGACCTGGCAGTTTTTCACCTCCAGGCGGCTTGCCATGTCATGGTTGGCCAATGATAGCTGCATGGCGTGGCGATGGAAGTTGGCGAAGCGGCGAGACAAAATGCTGAGGCTGACAAATCCAAAAACCGTGAGAAGTGCTGGCGCCCACATAGCCTGGGGCCGAGCCAGAAGCATGACTAAAACCGGCAGAGTTGTGCTGGCAGAAAACAAAAAATAGCCTTTTTGTCTGTAGGAAAACATGAGCAATCCCCCAGACACCAGTCCCACCATGACCATACAAACCACTACCAGCTGGGTGGTGGTGGCGACCACGGATAGGTATCCCAACAGGCCGCCCCATAGCAACCCGGTGGCAAGCTGAACACCATCTACCCATTTCAGCCATGGGCTGATGCTACGCTGGTCACGATTGGTGAGCTTTGAGAATCGGTTCGAGATTCCGGTTCGCACAACCACAACGCTCATATAGGCAGTCAGCCACAGCCCCATCACCCACAGCGAAACATCGCCCCAGAAGACCCAGGCCAATATCCCAGTGTTAATCAGCGCGGCTGAGATAGCGGTCGACTGCTGGCTGAACATCAGTTCCAGCACTTGCCAGTCGGCTCGCAGGTCAGCGGCTTCAGCGCCGGTGTCCCTTCGCCCTACCGATAGTGTTTCGGAGCTGGTTTTCATAGATTCAATCTTTAGACCGATGACGACTCGCAATCGTCAATCAGCAACAGGTCGGCATTGTGAAGAGAAATCTCTGCAGATTGCGCGACTTACGCCAAGAAACGCCGGATGTTGACAAATTTTTGCTAAGCGGATTTGACGAACAGCCCGGTTCAAACACCGCGAGGATGCGTCCTACCCTTAATAGGTCTGCCCAAAAAGGCGAGTAGACGAAGAATCTACCGATTCGGAATCAATGCGCTCTGCCCTCCCATTCTCAGTCCACCTGGCCCGTATCCAATCGTAAGTAAAGGCGCCAGCGCAGGGACATCAAAGGTCTCCATGGTGGATCGAGAGCCTGTAGGGCCTGATACCAGCAGCACCCTGCCCGGCATGTCCAGCTGAGATATCTCCCGACCGCGTTCCAAAGAATAGCGTTTAATCACCTTTTTCTGTCGAAAGTAGGCAATCTGATTAGTGGCGTTTAGGGCTGCCAGCTCACCGATGGTTACCGCAGAAATTTCGGTCACGTTTAGCTGGTCAACCGTTTGGCGGCGAGGGTTACAACGGCGTTGGAGTCTTTGGGATTGAACATGCCAATTGCGCTGCTGCCTATGGGCAGGTGACCCCGAACCTCCAGGGACTGGGCATTCAGTACCGAGATATCGTGGGTGCCAGTATTGAGCACCAACACCTGGTTTTTGACTGCGACGTAGTTGAGCCGGGTTCTGGCTGAGGCGAAATCCAGATAAGTAGAGCCGATCCCATAGGTCTGGGCTGCCACCACTCCCAGAACTGACTGCGCACCTTGGAACACTTTGATTTCTGTTCAGCCGGTGCTCACCACTGCCAGCTCGGTGACCTCCTTAAGATCAACTATCGACACTGTGGAGCCTATGGCAGAAGTCAGGTACACATATCGATGATCGCGAACCACTGGGTCGACTGCGGGTTTGACCGGCGTTTTCATCATGCGGGGGTCGGTGGTTCAAGTCCACCCATAGCCACCAAATATCCGTTTTAAAT
>CAYGPO010000163.1:0-1647 GCA_964351665.1 uncultured Gammaproteobacteria bacterium
GGTAGGGAAACTCTGATCCACGCCATCGTGAGCCTTGAGCCTCTGGGCGATTGGACCGTATCAGCAGTGTGCCGTTGCTGAAGGCTGTAACATGGACGCCTGCACAAAGGCGGTGACCCCTTGAGAAAATTTGCGCTGCTGGCCCTGTCGCTGTTTTTCCTGCTTGGCGGCATCAACCATTTTGTTAACCCGTCTTTCTATCTGCAGATCATGCCGCCCTACCTGCCCCAGCCACTGCTGCTGATTGAGATCAGCGGCGCACTGGAGATTGCCGGCGGCCTGGGAGTGTTGTTCAGCCGTTTGCGCTCGGCCAGCGGGCTGCTTTTGATCTTGGTGATCATCGGCGTCACCCCAGCCAACATCCATATGGCCGCCAACCCGGACCTGTACCCCAGCATCCCTGCCGCGCTGCTTTATCTGCGGCTGCCGTTACAGCTGGCGATCATTGCCTGGGCCTGGTGGGCCACCCGACCCAACAACAGCCAAATTGAGGCTGAACTGGGCTGATCGAGGCGGTCGCCGGCCCCGGCAGTGTGACCCGTATCTCATATTAGGCACATCTCAGCCCTCTGCTGACGTTATTCCACGCTCACCACCACGGTGGTTCACACGGAGCACGCTCAAAGTCGGTCTGGCAATAAGCGGGCTGTGTCACTGACACGGTTGCAGCAGCGCTGGCTGGCTGCGGTGGATTCGCTAGGCCAACACTTTTTACGCTAAGAAACTTTAGGATCTCAAGGAGCAGACCGTGAAATATTTTAAGAAAGCCGCGCAGATTTCCACCGCAGCAATGTTGATATCAATGGCGACGACATCAGTTTATGCCGGCGCCCAAAACGGCGGCCTCGACGCCTGCGCGGGACAGCCTGATGTGCTGATCGGCCAGGACAACGACAACATCAACAACCCGCTGATTCAACCCAATGAGCCACCGCCGAATCAAAGCCTGAACAACGCCGATATTCTTGAAGGCGGAGCCGGCTGCGATGTGCTGATCGGCCTGGCTGGCAACGACGTATTGATCGGTGGCGAAGGCAACGACATCATGATCGGCGGCACCGAGCAGTTCGATCCCGATGGCTTCGGCAACAAAGATGTGATGATCGGCGGTGACGGCAACGACACCAATATTTGGGCGCCAGGCGACGGCAGTGACGCATTCATTGGCGGTCGCGGCGGTCGCGATTCCCAGGTGTTTGGCCTAATTGATCGAGACGAGAACAACGTACCGGTACTAACGCCCGTGGTCGGCACTTTCTCAGAAACCGGGCTGCCCACCGCCAACGTCACCGGCTCTCCGGGTTTTTGCCGACTGGAGTTAGTTGAAGATACCGACCTGGGGTTTGACTACCTGGTTCGCTTCTTTGTCCGTTCCACCGGCAATCTGGCGGTTACCGTTCGGCTCAAAGATGTGGAGCAGGTGTTCTGCACCAGTGAGGCCGGCGGTCAGATTACCTATGCTGACCTAACCGAGGACTTCGCAGAGTTTATTGAAATTGACCCCAGCGAAGTCGTAGGCCTAAACCCAGCGGTTAACCAGATTATCCGCTGACCACTAACCAATGACCTCAGGTCTGAGCTCTGAAAGAACTCAGGCCCTGGCGCCAGGTGGCGCCAGCTCCCCAAGAGCAACCACGAACTGGCCTA
>CAYGPO010000163.1:1747-3575 GCA_964351665.1 uncultured Gammaproteobacteria bacterium
TCTTGGGCGCAGATCATGGGCGCTGGAAAGCCGTCGCCGCCGCCTCCGTGATCAATTCCCGCATTGTTTCAACTTCCTGACGCCGGGCAGAGGCCGGCCCGGACAACGGTCCATACAGGGACTCCAGCTGTTGTTTGCCCAGGTGATCAGGATGATGCAATTCGCCAATCAGCGCGTAGTTAGCCCGCTGCTGGCCTCGCTTTGCGACCAGTGCGTAGATATGTATTGCCAGGGGCGTAGCTGGAGCAATTTTCATCCGCGCGGCCAAGGCCGGTGTGGCATTCAGTGATGCGTAACTAAGGTGGGTTTTTTCCACGGTCCAACCAGCAGCCTTGAGGGTTGCACCCAGGGAGCCTCCCGCAACGATGGCGGCATGGGCCGATTCCAGCTCCACAGGAACCGACTCGGGCATCATGACAACGGCCAGGGTGCGAGTCACCCGCTGGGCACCAACTCCGGAATACAGATCAGAGATACGCAGCCTTGCCGATTGGCTGAGCACCTGCAGATCATAGGAGCCGAAGCTGGCCTGAATCATCTCACTATTTAATGCTGGAGGCATGGCTGTGCACGCCGCCAGCCAGCCGAAGGCGGTCAAGGTTGCCAGCCAACGTTTCAGGATATGGACAAAGGCATCAACCCTTTCCACCTTAACGTGATGGCCGCGGACAGCCCCGGGCGGGCGTCGACATTCAGACTTTGGCATGGGGCTAACTATACCCACGCCGGTCGGTGTATCTTGGACTTTTGGTCAGACAGGAGCCAGATCATGAAAATCAGCCAGTCGGTGCGAACCGCCATAATAACTGCCAATCTGGAACGGTCCCGGGCCTTTTATGAGCAGGTCTTGGGACTGACTGAGATTTACTGGCAGGGTCAGCTGAACGACCCCACCGTTTGGCATCTGCTAGGTACCCCCGAAGGCTCAAAATGCCGGGCGATTATCCTAAAAGCGCCGGATTCCCCGGCCTTTGGCATGGTGGGCCTGTTTGAGCTGTCAGGCCCTGAACCGCCGGCGCTGCCCCCTGGGGACGCCAGGGTTCGGGTGGGGGAAGGTGTGGTGGTGTTCTACTGCTCAGACCTTGACCACGTCACCACCCATGCCGAAAGCCTGGGCGGCACGGTAACGGCAGCGCCGATTAATCTGGTCCACGAAGGCCTAACCAAACAGCGCGAAATGTGCCTTCGGGATCCCGACGGTCACCTGATTAATCTGATCGAGTGGGATCCGGATTACGACCGGCGTCCAGAGTTGACCCCGGGGCAGCTGTAGCCGGCGCCATCATCCGGGGTGACCTGCTATTGCCGGTTTTCCTGCGCCACGTTCAGGGTCATGGCCTGATCACCACGCAGCATCGTCCAGTTGCTGGTCGCCACCGCGTTGCGGGACGTTAACCGGGCGGGTGCGGCAACCGGGGCAGGTTCCAACGCCAGTCCATCGGGTAGCAAATACATGGTCGCTGTCATCATCGCCATGGGCTGAGCTTGCCCCTCAACAATGGCAGGCCGGTAGCGAGTGAGGTTGGGAAAGTTCTGGCGTGCCCGGGAGCTGTCCCGGGAATCCGCGCTGGCATCAACAACCTTAGCGCCGCGAACCCGGCCATCGTCGGTTAGTCGAAACTGGAAGGTGACCTGGCGATCCTCACCGCCCAGATCCCTGGGAGCCATCTCGCCATAGCGCACCAGCTGGGGCTGAGCAAACTGCGGCAACCAGTGGGCGCCGTCCGGCCCAGCGGCGTTGGCAATGGTCCAGGCTGCCTCATACTGATCCACCGCTTTACCCTCAAAGTAGCGCTGCATCAGCCAGTCGCCAAAGGCCAGCCGAAGC
>CAYGPO010000163.1:3675-8441 GCA_964351665.1 uncultured Gammaproteobacteria bacterium
AGCGCAATGGCGTAAGCATCACTGCCGGCGCCGTGCTGCTGTAGGGCACGATCTTGAAGGCTCAGGGCAAGCGCTAAGGCACCGGCCTGATCACCGGCTTCCCGCGAGCTAAAGTAGTGGTCCCAGAGCTCAGAAACCGGTGCTTGGTGGGCAGTATCAGGCTGCCCAGGCTGATCAGCAGCGGCGATATCGGCAACCAGAGGAAAAAGGAGCGCGATGCCGATCAGCGTCAGACGGGGGACGGTGGCCATGGCTGAGCTCCTGAAGACTGGAACATTTACCCTATCAGGCAGATGGGATTTTCGCCAATCCTCTGGGGTCAGAACACCGACACCCCCTCGAAGCTGGATTTGAACAGCTCTCCAACGCTCATAGTCATGGTCCCCAGATCCGTCGTCTGGCCCGCAGCTACGGTGAACCGCAGCGGCTGTAGATTGAGACTGGAGCCCTGGGCGTAAAGATCGTAATCGCCGGGCTTAAGATCCGAGCAGAAGACGTTTCCGTCAGCATCCGGGTAGACGGTGGGTTCTTTACACCCGGTCAGTGGAACCCCGGCCCCACAGATCTGAACCATGGCTATCGTCCGGGTTGATGGGGGTAACGGCGTACCGTCAGGCTCAAACAGGCTTAGCCGCAGGCTCACCGAACCGGTGCTGCCTGCGGGCATTAAGGTGATGGACTCGGTGGCCACCATCTCGTCCTGATCGTCCGGCACCGGGCCCAGGGCAGTGGCGAAATAGCCTACGCTGATGGTCACCTGGGTAGGCTCGGTTACCGCTGGCAGCTGCAGCTGGTGGGCCGGGCTAAAGGGTATGCCGTTACCCGTAGGCTCGCCGTTAATGCCAAACCGCATGCTGATGTCCGCTGGATCTTTGTTGTACATGGACAGGCGCAAATTGAGTAGCGCATTCGAGGTCCGGGGAACGCCGTTGTTGATGACAATATCACCCCAGGGCATCTCCGGCTCAGCTCGAGCGATGCGGCAGAAAATGCGGCTGGCCCGGCCCTGATTGCCGTCAGCGTCTGCCGGCTCTATCTGATAGCAGTAGGTCTGCCCGGGAGTCAATCCCCGGTCAAGGTATTCACCGCTCAACAGGGCGCTGCCGGTCAGGGTCGCAATGGTCGACAGCGGCCCATCGGGGATTCCGCGTTTCAAGGTCAGGTTGCCATAGCCAGCACTTCGAGGCAGTTTGATCAAAATGCTGTTGTCCGCCAGGACTCCCTGCTGAACAAGATGGGTCAGCTCATGGTCCACCAAAGCCAATTCAGCGCCGCGCAGCGCATCGTCGGTGGACAGCAGGGGGTCGCGTCCGCTCCGCACCTCAGAGCCGTCTAGCTCACCGCCGCCGTCGCTGTCGGGATTACAGGGGTCGGTGTTGCGCTCATACTCCTGGATGTTAAACAGCTGATCCCCATCCGCATCATCAGACCCGTCCTGAAAAGCGCCGTCCAAACACTCATAACGTTGCTCATAGCGATCGGGCAAACCGTCAAAGTCGCCGTCAGCGGGAGGGCCTGCAGTTCCGCCATCGGCAATGGCTGCGGACTGGTGGCCGATCAGCTCAAATTCCACCGGACTGCCGCCGCCGGCTGCCGGCTGGATAAATCGAGCCCGCTGGGTGAAGTTAACCGTACCGCGCTGGCCGCTGGAAAACTCATTGGTGAACCCTGTGGGGCTTCCGCTGGAGGGGGTGTAGCCAATTCGGTTGTAGTAGAACGCCACCTCCTCCGTGGGCCTGGTCGAACCTTTTTGGCCTTCACCGCGCTTCAGCGCAGCCCGCTGCAGGTGGTCCACCACAATGGTGACGGTCTCCATCAACACCTGGCTATTGCGATTGGCCACATCATTAATGGTCAGGATGCTCTGCAGCAAATCACTCTCAGCGAAGGCGGTGAATTGATAGGTTGATTGGCCCTCAAACTCCAGGGGTTCACCAGCCACAAAATCGGAAATGGTTTGGCCACTAACCTGGGGAAAATTCAGCGCCGTTTCAAGCCAGGGCCCCTGGGCCAGGCGAGTATAGGCCTGCACCTCAAGAGCTCCCCGGGCACGCTCGTTGGTGCTGATGGAAAGTCGCCAGCTGCCCGCAGGCAGTTCAGATTGATCAACCAGGCTGATCACCCTGCCGTCAAACTGCGTTGCCACCGGGTTGCCGGATGGGTCCAGCAGGACGATATTGGAGATCATCAAATCCGCCCTGGCTGCCGTGGCCGATTCCCTGGCGGCCTGCACCGCAGGCAGCAACAGACCGACGGCCTGGGTGGGAACCTCAATGGCAAAGTTCAGAGTTGATGATGGGGTCAGAGGCTGGCTGCTGCCGGCAATCTGCTGGCGCTGCTGACCGCCACCCAATTTCAGCATGGACTGCACCAGCAGCACCGGGTCCAGGCCCGCGGCAAGGTTAGTTGGATCGTCGGTGATATAGCGGTAGGTGCCACCGGTTTCACGAGCTATGCGGGCCAGCAGCGGCTGATCGGCCGTTTGCCCAAGGGCAATGGTGTGGATGGTGATGCCGGCGGCAATCACTTCCACTGAAACATCATCCCAGCTTGAGCCAAAACTCAACGGGCCGTCGCTAAACAGCAGGATCTCTTTCTTCGCTGCCCGCCCGGAAGGCTCATCGGCCGCGAAACTGGCAAAGGAGCTGCGGGCCAAATCAATGGCGCTGCCCACCGCACTCTCCGGCCCCAAGGGGGTCAGGTTATCCAGCTCTGCTTCAAGGTCAGCCTGGGCAGCCCCATCGTAGGGAGCCAAGGCCGAGTGGATCTGAGGGTTTAGCGCATAGCCGATGAGTCCGGCCCGAAAATCCACCTGGCCATCAAAGTGACTCAGATAATCTTTGGCCGCCACCACCGCGCTAGCCAGCTTTGGATTAGCCGAGGGATTACCCATGCTCAGGGACTGGTCCATCAGCACGTACACCCATCGGTTGTCTCGAGGATTGCGATAGTAAACCGCGTCAGCGATGGTGGACTGAAGATCCCCAAAAGCGATGCTGATGTCATGGGGCCCAGGATCATCCTGGACCGGATGCTCGATAAACAGCTGATAGCCTTGGCTGGTATTGAGGCCGCCGGTGACCACAGCGTTTTTGCCGTTAATAGCCACTTCAAATTGGGTCGGGTCCAGGTTCTCGAAGGACACGCCCCGACCCAGAGGCGGCAAGGTAACCGGACCGATAGGGCCCATGGCCAGATTCTGGGGCGGCCCGGGGGTGAAGGGGTCGATGGGATTGAGCAATGGCAGGTCCGGGGCCATGGTCTCCGGCGCGTTGCACTCAACGGTCAGCTCACCCAGCACCGGGCCCAACACGCCGGTGGTGGTGACGTAAACATTTTCATAGGGGTTAGGGGGCTGCTGAAACTCTACGGCCCATTCTTCATCCACCTTTTTATAGAATCTGGCCGGGCGCTGGCTGCTGATTGCGCTTCCCCCCTGACCCACCACAACGCCCCAGGCCCCCAGTTTGGAAATCGTTGAACCAAAGGCGCTAGAGACCGGGTCGAAGTCCACCCGAATGATGCGATTGGAGGCACAGCCGGAAACGTCAAAATCAAAGTACTGCACGGCGTAATGATCGCTGAAGAAATTTACCTGGCCTGGATTTCCGGCGCTCACCGTTGCGCTGTCAGCAAAGCCCACCTCGGCATAGTGGTCTGGTTCGGCGTCTGCTACCTGCTCTTCATCTCGATAGGAATAGCGTAAGCGGAAGCTATCGGACTCGGTGCTCAGATCCATATCCTTAACCAGATTGGCCAGCACAAAGCGGCGAAACTCTCCCAACAGGCTGCGTTCCGGGTAATACTCTTTGATCGCCGCTTCGGTGATTTCCATGGAGCCGGAGCCGTCGCCCAGCTCAACAGCTTTGTCCCACCAGGTGACCAGAAAATCCACCCCCAGCAGCGGTTCATCAGCAATGATGCCGGTTTGTTCCATTAAGTAAGTCCAGAACAGGGCTGCATCGTAGCTCAACGACCAGAGCGGCTTATTGGTATCGGGCAGGATGCCTTTACTGGGATTGCCGGCAAGGTATCCGTTCACCTGGCCCAGATAGGGCAACACGCAGCTGGCTTCAGGGTCGATGTCCAGGTCGAGGAAAAACTTGTCCTGCAAGGCCCGAGCCTGTCCCTCGGTGACCCACTTGCCCAGGCCGCTGGGGGCACCGGCCAGGGAATAGGCGCGCTGCCATTTGTGAGCCATTTCATGCCCCAGCACCATTCGGACACAGGAATTGCTTTGCGCGCGGTACAGCGGCGCCGGCATATGAATCGCGTTGGACCGGGCAGACCCGTTATCGCAGTCATCCCCCGCAAGGTTAGAACAGTCCCAGTACCAGATATTTCGCTGGCCACCGGCAAATGAGGTCTCCAGGAAGCCAAAGGGGGTATTACCGATATCGGTATACCCTTCGTGATAACCCCGGGGGTTGCCAATACTGCTGGAGCCCAGGCGATCCACCGCCAGGGTGTCGATGAGCAGTTTGATGTTGGGGTAGTAATCGCCGATGGGGACGTCGTCATCATCCAAGCCCTGGCTAGCCGGATTGTCGTCGTTTCTCAAGTAATACTCGGCGCCGCCGGGGGAGATAAAAAAGTGATCAACATTGTCAGGCGGCGGATCCAGCTGAGCCTGAGCGGGCAGGGCCAAGGCAGCGAACAGGACTAAGCAGGTTGAAGATAAGATTTTCATCAGCGCCTCCCAGCGGCGAGTCATCAGGGCTGCACAGAAATGTTCACCCTCAGGGTTCAGTACGCGGTTGAGAAGA
>CAYGPO010000164.1:0-8040 GCA_964351665.1 uncultured Gammaproteobacteria bacterium
CTAGTGGGCCACAGGTCGATCAGTCGTTCGGCCGGATTATGATTTTTCCCTGACGCTCGGCACCGGTCCTTTGCTGGTGTTCGTAGGCGTCGAAAAACTCGTCCAAGGTATAGGTGGCAGCAATCGCTGCTCGTAGTTCGCCGCTGGCTATCAGGCCTGCTAGCTGTTGATAGATCTTGTCTATCTCTTGCGGTGAATAGCCGTGTCTCAGGTTCATGCCTTCCAGCGTCACCTCGCGCAGGAACAGATCATGGAACGCCATATGACAGGGTTCGCCGCTCATGAAGCCGTAGTTGATCACCCGTCCGCCTTGCGCGACACAGCGGGCGATGGTCACGGTGGCGGGCCCGGCCACACAGTCGATACCGGTTACCACCGGCGCACCGCCCGTTGCCTTGTCCACCTGCGCGGCCATGTCATCGGGGTCTGCGCAGTCCACCAGCACCCTATCGCTACCTAGGGAAAGCAGCTCTTCGACCAGTTCGCCGCGCCGCACCAGGGAAACGGTACGCACACCCTTCATGCGCGCCAGCGCAATGATGTAGCGACCACAGCTGGAGTTGGCGCCGTTAAGGATGATCCACTCACCAGGCTTAGCCCGGGAATAGTCTTCCAGCAGCAGGAAGGCGGTCAGGCCGTTGATCATGGTCAGAGCTAACTGGTCTGGGTCACCCTCTGGTGCCCGCATGAGATCAGCCGCAGCCACGCACGCGCAGTCTCGGAACGCACCGGTGCCGCGAGGCACAAACACCCGGTCGCCAACCTGCCAGTGGTGCACGTCCCTCGCCAGGGCTTCGATGCGGGCCACGCCCTCTTCGCCCATCCAACGCGGTACGCCCAGGAAACGGAATCCCTTATCGCCACTGACAAATTTCACGTCGGCCAGGTGCATGGCCGCCGCTTCAACGCGCAGCAGCACCTGCCCTGGACCGGGCTCGGGGTCTGCACCTTCAACCAGCTCTACCACGTCGGCCGGCGCGCCGAAATTATTCTGCCTTAACGCCCGCATCGAATTTTACTCCCGGTTGTTTCCGCGCCCCGCTTTATCATAGTGACCTTATACCGGCTCGTTATCATCTTCGATCAGACGCCTGTGTACACGCACCGCTACACTGCGCGGCACCACCTTACCGCCTCTGGCTTCCAGGCAGGCCCGGGTAAAGGCGGCGCCAAACAGCAGGATCAACGAAGAGTAGTTCACCCACAGCAGCAGCAAAACCAAAGACGCTGCGGCGCCGAAGGTGGAGGCTGTAGCGGTATAGGACAGGTAGAGAGCGATCAGGGAACGTCCAACGGTAAAAAGCAGGGCGGTTACCAGCCCGCCCAGGGCAACGTCCCCCCATCTGAGCCGAACATCAGGCAGGCTGCGGAAAATCACCGCAAACAGGGTCGCAATCACCATCAGCGACAGGCCAAACTCCAGCGCCCGAAGTACCACTTCCTGCCACGGCAGCCAGTCGCCGGCCAGTCTTACGGCGGCATTGACCGCCAGGCTAAGAGACAGGGACACCAGCATGATGAAGCCGATGGACAGGACAATTGTCAGGGAAGCCAGCCGCTTGCGAATCAATCGAAACACGCTGCTGCGCGAAGGTTTCGGGGCCACCTCCCAGATGGTGTTGAGCGCGGTCTGCATTTGGCCAAAAACCGTTGTTGCACCCACCAACATAGCCACAATGCCAACGGCGGTAGCCCACAGCCCCCCGCCTTCAAGCTTAGACCGCGCCACCGCCGCCTGCACCGCGGTTGCCGCATCGGTGCCAATGGTCTGCTCCAGCTGCACCACGATTTGCCCGCGGGCTGCCTCTTCGCCGAAGAAAAAGCCAATGATGCTGACAATCACAATCATCACCGGCGCAATGGAAAATAGGGTAAAAAACGCCAGCGAACCGGCCATAGCAAAGGCGTTGCTGTCCAGCCAGATGCGCCCGGCGCGGATCAAGATGTGAAACCAGCGAAGAACAAAGGTCTTCAAGCAGTGGTCCTTGGGTTCGGATGAGAGTGGTCGCCCAGTTTACCGATAAGCATTCAGCAAACCAGCTTGCTGCTGCAGCGGCCCCACAAAGTACACGCTAGCGCAGCTGTCGCCCTCACCTACCTGGCCACCGTCAACAACGCCCAGACCGAGCTACCTGTCGCCGGGGACAAGGGAAACAAAGGCTCAGCGACAGCCGATGGTGGTGTGCTAAACAAACGAGGTCCAGGTTATGCTCTGACTACCGATAACCACCCTGGAGGTTAATGCCATGTTGAACCGTCGCAGTGTTTTGGGGTCGTTTGCCAGTCTTGGCGCCGCTGCTGGTGTAGCCACACTGCCAAAAGTCGCTGAGGCGAAAGTGACGCCCACCTTGCCACCGCCAGTATTTGGCCCGTTGATTAACCTGCAGCAAGCGGACAAGGTCATGTCCGAGCTCGACCTGGACGCCATCGTATTGGGCCAGGGCGTGAACGTCTATCACGCCACGGGGCTGGACCTGACGGCAACAAAAATGGGACACACGCCGATTGTGCTGGCGGTGATATCCCGGCGCGCGGGTCAGCGGATTTCGGTTATCGCGCCAGCGTTTCTTTTCTATTACACCGTTGCGCTGGACGCCCGGCACAGTGACTATCCGATTTACCTGTTCGACGCGTCGGTTGGGACGGATCCGGACGCTGAAATCACATTGGACGAGCTTCCGTTGTATCCGGACCTTCAGCAATCCCCCCTGGACAACATTGAGCGGGAACGGCTGGACGGCGTTAGGCAAGCCCTCACAAACAATCCAGCCCGCCCGAATGTAACGCTTGCCCTGGCCCAGGTTTTTAAGGACCTTGGCATTGGCAAAGGCGGCCGAATTGCCGGCGATTGGCAAACAGTGCGGCAGGCCGTAGCGGCAGCGGCGCCAGCAGCCACGGTGGTTAATGCGGACGACGCCCTGCGCCGAATTCGGCCTGTCAAATCCCCGCTGGAACTTCAATTAATGAGCTACGCGGCGCAAGCCAACGCCGAAGCGGCGCTGGAAGCGGCGCGGGCGATACGTGCCGGGGCCGACGTGCGGGAGCTGCGCGCAGCGTATTTTTCTGCGGCCGCGAAGCGGGGTATGCAAGGGGTATTCATGGTCATCGATCGAGTGAGTTCCCCCACCTATCAGGCAACGCTGCGCGACGGACAGTGCTTATCCATCGACTGCGTGAGCCACTATATGGGTTATCACGGTGACTTTGCCCGGGCCATTCACATCGGTGAGCCGACCAAGACCATGCGCCGGGTTAGCGAGCTGACCGGAAAATCCTGGGACCTGCTGCGCGAGCAGCTTAAACCCGGACTCCGTTTTTCCGAGGTCAGAGCCCTGGGAAAGGCGGCGCTGAAAAGCCTGGGCGCCGACTTCCCCATTTCCTTCACACCTCATTCGGTGGGGCTGTTCCATTCCGATCACGTGGGAAACCTGGGCTCCCCGCGGCGTGAGGACATTATGTTGGAACCCAATATGGTGCTGAGCGTGGATTGTCCCCTGGGCGCCACCGGCATGGGCGGCTCCTCCCATCTGGAAGATCTAATGCTGATCACCAGCGATGGCGCGCAGCCGTTGAACGATATCGGCAGCAAGGTTGTGATGGTCTAACGGCCGCCTGGCCGGCGCCGTTCACCCCAGGAGATTCCGGGCCAGATGTTGGAACGATTCAGCGGGATCTAATCCAGCCCATTTCAACCGGCAGCCACAGGGTGATGGCGGGCAGCAGCACCAGGACCACCAGGCGCAGCAGGTCGGCCAGCACAAAGGGGATAACACCCCGGTAAATGGCGCCCAGGGGCACCCCGGGGGCCATCCCCCGCAGCACAAACACGTTGATCCCAAAGGGCGGCGTGATCATACCCAGTTCCATCACGACCACATTGATGACGCCCCACCAGATCGGGTCGTAACCCATATCAATCACCAATGGATAAACCACCGGCAGGGTCAGCACCATGGCCGCTATGGTGTCAAACACGCTGCCCAACACCAGGTACATCAGCAGCAGCAGGCAGATCACCGCCAGCGGCGGCAGGCCCTGCCCGCTGATCCACTCAACCAACGCCTGGGGCAGGCCCGACAGGGTGGCGAAGTAGCTGTAAACCGAGGCGCCAATAATGATGACGAAGATCATACCGGTGCTGGCCGCCGAATCCTTCAGGCAGCTAACAAAGGCTTGCCGGTTCAGACGCCGACGCGCCAGCCCCAGCAGCAGGGCCGCGGTGGTGCCCACGGCGGCGGCTTCAGCCACGGTGAACACGCCGCCATAGATGCCGCCAGAGACCGCCATGATGAGGGCGACAATACCCCAGCTATCTGCCAGCGCGCGGCGCCGGTCAGACCAGCTGCTGGGGCTACCGGCCGGGGCCAGCTCCGGGCGCAGTCGAACGGTCAGGGAAACGCTGGCAATGTAAAAGACCACCGCCAGAATTCCCGGCACAACGGCAGCGACAAACAGGGCCATCACCGAATTTTCCGTTAGCACGCCGTAGAGAATCAGAATGAGTGAAGGGGGGATCATCATGCCCAGGGTGCCGCCGGAGGCGATTGACCCCGCCGCCAACGACCGGGCATAACCCCGGCTGAGCATTTCCGGAAGGGCGATTTTTGCCATTGTGGCGGTGGTGGCGACGGAAGAACCGCAGACGGCGCCAAAACCCGCGCTGGCGCCAATGGTGGCAAACACCAGGCCGCCCCGCAGGTGGCCCAGAAAATGGTCCGCCACCCGGTAGAGTTCCCCTGACAATCCGCTGACGTGGGCCAGGTTCCCCATCAAAATAAACATGGCAATGATGGCCAGCCCCTCGGAAGCCATGGAGGCCGAAGGTTCGATGGACAGCAGCGCCAGGGCCGGCTCAAAACCAATCAGGGTGCCGGTACCTGCAACCCCAACCAAAATCAGCGCCACGCCGATGGGTACGTGCAGCACAATCAGCAAAAACAGCAGCCCAAGCCCAGCCAGGCCAATCCACATGTCCGGCGTCATGTCGATTCCACTGGCGGCTGCGCTGGCTGACCTCCCAGCGCCACGCCCAAGGTGCGCAGCGCAACCCAGCCCTGCACCGGCACACTCATGGAGAAGATGGCGGTGGCCACCAGCCACCACGGCGCAACCGGCATCTCGATGGTGGGGGTTGTCCGGCCTGCCGCGGCCAATTCTTGAGTCATCTCGATTAGCTGCCATGCCACCAGCACAAACACCAACAGCGTGACCCAGGCCGCAAAGCTGTCCAGCCAGCGGCGCCAGCCTGGACCGCCCCAGCTGCCAGCCAGGCGAACGGTGATATGGGACCCCTGCATGAGGCTTGCAGGGAAACACGAGGCAATCACCACAGGAAACCACAGCGCGGCGTAGTCGCTAAAGCCCGATACTCGTGGCCAGTTGAAGTAGCGTGCGGTGCCGTCGTAAAAGGTCAGGGCGGCAAATAGCACCAACCCGGCAAAACCGGCCATTGCCAAGGCTCCGGTGAGTCGCTCAAACCAGCGGTCAATGACGGAAGTCAGGGCTCTGCCCCGGACCCGATTTCCTGGGACAGCGAATCGCGCAAGGCAGCCGCAGTGGTGTAAACCTGCTCGCCATTGGGCGTGCTCTCAATCCAGATGCGGTGGATGGCCTCGGAGCGCTTGCGAGACCTGGCGTTGGCGTCGGCATCTGGCGCCAGGATCTGGACCCGCTGTTCTTGCTTTAGGTCTGCTTGAATCTTTTCCCCGAAACGCCTAAACGCTGCCGCGCTGTCCCGAGCGATGGTGGGGCCACCGTGCCGGAGCATCGCCTCGCGAGCCTCCGGCGGCAGCCGGTCCCAGCTCGACTGGTTGATCAGCAGCAGAAATGCCGTGGTGCCCAAGGGTACTGACCAGGCTTGGGAAACCAGCGGAAAACTGTCGAAGGTCCGCATTCCCGACCAGCCCTGAATTCCGCCATCGAGCATACCCCGGCTCAGGGCCTGATTCATGTCGATGGGGTTCATGGTTTGTGCAGCCGCGCCGAACACCGCCAGCCAGTTGTTGTGGATCGCCCCCAGGGAGCGCACCTTGAGCCCAGCCAGGTCCTCAAGGCCCGCCACCGGTGTGCGCATGAACAAGCCGGCAGGCTCCGTGGTGAAAAATCCCAGCAGGCGGACCTGATCAAAGCCGCTGAGTTGCTCCTGCTCATAGAGCGACCAACCCACTAGACCAGCAACCTCAGCGGATTCAAAAAGATAGGGCAACTCAAACAGCCCGAGCTCCGGAAACTGGCCCGACGTGTAGGCGGGCAAAATCCAGCCGATATCCAGCACGCCGCTTTGCACCAACTCGAGCTGCTTGTCCGGATGGCGCCCCAGCGAGCCGCCCCAATATTCCTGGAAGGTGACAGTGTCACCCAGATCCGCCCGCACCGCCGACAGCCAGGGCAGGATGATCTCGGAAATGCCAATGGTCCGGGCCTGCAGGTGGGAGCCGATTCGAAGCACCGGCTCGGCGGAGCTGGCGGTGGCCACACAAAGCATCACGGCGGCCATCATCAGACATCGACGCGAGCCCATGGATGGCGATGTGAGTTGAGGGCGAGTGTTCAGCATCACCGCAGGATAGCAAGGTCCAGGGAAAGAGTGGGAGCAGGCTAAATCCTACAGCGGCACAAAGGTTACCAGCAGGGCGGAAGTGGTAAAAATATAGAGGAAGGGAAGCACCAGGTAGCCCATGACATCACGGGCCTGGATGCGCACTCCCGCTCCCATCACCGGCAAAATCACCAGCAGGAAAAAGGGCTGCAGCAGGTTGGTTGAGGTTTCGCCGTAGGCCACCGCCATGGCGATGCGGGCGATGAACGACTGCGCCTGGTCTGGCGGCAGGGTGGCAGCCAGGTTCGACGCCGCTTCGCTGAAAGCAGGGCCAATGACCGCCCACTCCCCTCCTGCCGACGGAATGGCAAAATTCACCAAAGCGCCGCTTAACAGGCCAATGAAAGGCAGCGACCCCACCGAGGCACCGGCGGCCATGGAATCGGCGATCAGCGTGCCCAACCCGCTGAACATCATGATGCCCATAATGCCGGCATAAAATGGGTACTGAAACACGATGCCGGAAACGTTGGCACAGGCCCGCTTCATGGCAATCACGTAGCGCATGGGAGTTGCGTGGGCGATCAGGCCGACGGCAAGAAAAATGAAGATCATGATATTCAGATCGATATCAAAACCGTTGCCAGCGAAGTGACGAACAATAAAACTCAGCGCCGCCAGCGCAATTGCCAGCTGTAACCAGATGCCGTTGTTCAGTCGGTCAGATATCGTCTCGCCGGTGAGCACGTGGGTGGCAGCCTCTTCCGCCACCGTGCCATGTTCTTTGTAGGCCGGGTCCGCCAGATCGTTGATGGAACGGCTGGCGTGACCATGCGGGCGCATCAGCCACATCAAAATCGGCAGGCTGACAAAATGATGAGCGAGATAGAACCAGTTGAGGGGGCTGCCCAGGGTGGTGGCAATTGGAATGCGCCCGTCAAGCACTCCGGTTTCCACCAGAAAGTTGCCTTCGGTGTTGAGCAATAGTGGGATGGAGCTGGAAAGGCCCCCTACCCAGGGCTGCCCTGCCAGATAGACACAGGCCACCAGGTAAGAATAATCCAGCCCGTCTACCCGCTTGGCCAATTCCCGGGCCAGCACCGCGGTCAGCACCGCCCAGCCCCAGCTAATCAGGCCAAACAGGCCGCCCACCACCACTACCAGAACGTAAACCGCGCCGGGGCTGCTGGCCAGCTTCGCAAGTCGGTTGATCATCTTGGAAATCACCGGCGATAGGGCGATGGCGTAGCCGGTAACCAGGATCAGAACCATCTGCATGCCAAACTCCAGCAGCGTCCAAAACCCTCGATACCAGTGATCGACTACGGCATTGATCCCGCTGTCGGTGAAGGTCCATGCCAGCACCGCCACCAGCAATGTGAGCAGGAGAGCAAAAACGAAGGGCTCAGGAATCCAGCGTTGAAGCCGGTTGGAGAGAACGCTACCTGTGGTTCTTAGCATGATGAAATAGGGCGAGCCTCCGAGGGACCACGAGGATAGTT
>CAYGPO010000165.1:0-8013 GCA_964351665.1 uncultured Gammaproteobacteria bacterium
CGCAGCCAACGGCAGATTACCGTCACCCTGAACGCCCATGGCGTGCCGGTGCGGGTGATCCCGGTATGGGAGATGCCCGACTCGCTGCAAAGCTGGCGCAAAAACCGGCCCCAGCGGGCGCCCCAGGCCATGCACTGGCACCACGTGACCCTGGACGGACCCACCGAAGGCCCGGTTCAAATCACTCAGCACACCGACCCGGAGCTGGGCTCGGTGGCCTTCACCGTGGCCTGGCAGGATGCCGCCGGCGAACTGACCCGGATTGAACATCATTACCCGCTGGTTCCCCAGGGCGTTGCGCCGCTGATGAATCAGATGCAGCAAATGGGTGACGGCGAACGCTGCCTGTCGTATCCGGGCAAACTGGTCATTGATGCCGAACGCAGAACCCTCACCGTGGACCCGGATGCCCTGGCGCCTAACTGGCACTGAAGCTGGTCGCCGGGGCCACGGTCAGCGTCACATTAGCTGGCTAAAGAATGGCTTTTGGGGGGTGTAAGGCGGGTTAGGCGATGCCCTGGGGGGAAATTCGAGGACATTTCTTACATAACATTACGTTTTCACGCCGATTCCTTCGCATTTTTTCTCCCATCGGCTGTTAAAATACTTACCTGATGACAGCACACCGCACCCCACGTCCCCAGAAAATATTCACCCGCCGGGTTTCCGACGGGCACCTGATGGCGGTGCGCAACTGGCGCCACCGGCTAACCACCGACGACGCCATCATCGCCGTGCCCTTAAGTGACCAGCAGATGCTCCAATATCAGCTGGATAAGAAGGCCGGGCTGGCGGACGAAACCATATTCAACGATCTGTTTCCCCCCAACAACAGAGACAAAATCGCTCTTCCCATCGAGGAGCTGACCAAAACTCAGCTGGTGTCCCTGATTGAACGGGTGCAGGAAATGGAAATGCCCACCCTGCAGCGCATGTCCAGCCAGGATCTGGCGGTGCTGCTGCGGTCTTTGTGTAAGAAAAAACCTCAGACCCAGGCCTGGCTCATTTGATTGCTCCGCTGGTACGGGCGGCGCTGCCAGGCCGCTAACCCACCATGGACGTTTCCCACCTGATTGATGAGCTGAACGAAGCTCAGCGCGAAGCCGTCACCGGCGAGGCCGGCAACTACCTGGTATTGGCCGGCGCTGGCAGCGGCAAAACCCGAGTGCTGGTGCACCGCATTGCCTGGCTGATCGAGGTGATGGGCTATTCACCCTTCAACGTGCTGGCGGTGACCTTCACCAACAAGGCCGCCGCTGAGATGCGCCAGCGCACCGAAGCGCTGCTGGGTGGCCCCAGTCGGGGCACCTGGGTTGGTACCTTTCACGGCATCGCCCATCGCCTGCTGCGGATGCATTTTGAAGACGCCGGCCTGCCCCAGACCTTTCAAATCCTGGACTCCGACGACCAGCTAAGAATGGTCAAACGAGTGACCAAAGACCTGGAGCTCGATGAGGCCAGCTGGCCGGCGCGCCGGGCCCAGTGGTTTATTAACGACCGCAAAGACGAAGGCCAGCGGCCCCAGCACATCGAGGTGGGTGAAGACCCCATTCTGCGCGGCATGCGCACCATCTATCAAACCTATGAAGACTACTGCGAGCGCGCGGGCTTGGTGGACTTTGCTGAACTGCTGCTGCGAGCCCATGAGCTGTGGCTGAATAAGCCCAGCGTACTGCAGCACTACCAGGACCGCTTCCAGCAGATCCTGGTGGATGAGTTTCAGGACACCAACGCCATTCAGTACGCCTGGATCAGAGTCCTGGCCGGTGACACCGGCAACGCCTTTGTGGTGGGGGACGACGACCAGTCCATCTACGGCTGGCGCGGCGCCCGGGTCGAACACATGGAACGCTTTACCAAAGAATTCCCCAAGGTCGCCACCCGCCGACTGGAGCAGAACTACCGCTCCACCGCCACCATATTGAACGCCGCCAACGCGGTAATTGCCAACAATGACGGCCGGCTGGGGAAAAACCTCTGGACCGCCGGCGCTGAAGGCGAACGCATAGCCGTTTACGCCGCCCACAACGAACACGACGAGGCGCGCTACGTGGTGGGTGAGATCGAGCGCTGGCTGGACGAAGGACGAGACGCCAACGAAATCGCCCTGCTGTATCGCTCCAACGCCCAGTCCCGGCTGTTTGAGGAGCTGCTGGTCAACAACCGGATCCCCTACCGGGTTTATGGCGGCCTGCGGTTTTTTGAACGCGCTGAGATCAAAGATGCCCTGGCCTATATGCGCCTGCTGGCCAGCCGCGGCGATGACACCGCCTTTGATCGAGTCGTCAACGTGCCTGCCCGGGGCATCGGCGAACGCACCATCGCCATGGTGCGGGAAACCGCCCGCAGTCGGGACTGCTCCCTGTGGCAGGCGGCCCAGGTGCTGATCATTGAGCAGGGCGTTAATGGCCGGGCCGCCGGCGCCTTGAAGCGCTTCCTGGATCTGATCGACACCATGGACAGCAACTGCGGCGAACAGGAGCTGGAGTTCCAGATCTCCCACGTCACCAAAGCCAGCAACCTGATAGCGCACTACGAAAAAGAGCCCTCAGATAAACTGGAAGGCCGGCGGGAGAACCTGTCTGAGCTGGTCAACGCCGGGCGCGGCTTTGCCCTGCCGCCGGATGATGAAGATGCCGGCCTGACTCGGCTGGAATCGTTTCTGGCCCACGCCGCCCTTGAGGCCGGCGAAGGCCAGGCCCAGGCCTGGGAAAACTGCGTTCAGCTGATGACCCTGCACAGCGCCAAGGGCCTGGAGTTTCCCCTGGTGTTTCTGGTGGGCATGGAACAGGGGCTGTTTCCCAACCAGCGGGCGGCGGAAGAATCTGGCCGACTGGAAGAAGAACGACGGCTTTGCTACGTGGGCATCACCCGGGCCATGGAACACCTGGTCATCACCCACGCGGAGTCCCGGCGCTGGCATGGCAGCACCAATTTCCAGCGTCCTTCGCGGTTTTTAAGTGAACTGCCCAAACAGCTGATTCATCAAATCCGCCCCCGGGCCAGCCTGTCCCGGGCGCCCAGCCCAGGCCAGCTACATCGTTCACTGGAAGAACCCGGCCCACGCCTGGCCCTGGGCGCCCGAGTCCGCCACAAGTCATTCGGCGAGGGAACGGTGATGGATTTTGAGGGCGCAGGGGACCACGCCCGGGTCCAGGTCAATTTTGAAACAGCGGGCCGAAAGTGGTTGGTGATGAGTTACGCCAACCTGGAAGAGCTCTAGCGGCAGATGGAAACACCCTCAGGCAGGAATTTCTGAGCCGTCCCAGGCCAGATGTTTACCGCTTTGGTCTGGCGTCAATGAGCTCATCACCGCCAACAAATGGCTGGCGCAGCGCTGGGGAGTGAACAGCTGGGCCTCGGGCACGTTGCGCTGGAACGGCGCTGACAGCTCGGTACTCACGGTGCCCGGGTGCAGCGCGACGCAGATCAGGCCTGGGGCCCGGCGAGCACATTCAATGGCCAGAGTTCGAACCCCCATCACCAGCGCAGCCTTGGACATGCGATAGCTGTACCAGCCGCCCTTTCGGTTATCGCTGATGCTACCCACCCGAGCGGCCAGGGTGGCAAACAGGGCGGGCTCCTGATGAGTTAACAGCGGCACAAAATGCCGGGCCAACAGCATGGGACCTACGCTATTGACCGCTAGCAACGACAGCATGGCGTCCTGGTTTAGGTCCTTAAGCTGTTTCTCCGGCCGCCAACTTGGCCCATGCAAGGTGCCGGTGGCGTTGATCAGCCAGTGCAGCCGGTCAACCTGGCCGGCAACCGTCGCCGCCAGTCTCGCCACGCTTGCCTCGTCCGTCAAATCCACCCGCATTGCCTCATCGACCCCGTTGCGGGAGCTTCTAAGAATGTTCGCCTCGGGATAGCTAGACTCAATTAATTCCGCCAGGGCGCTGCCGATGCCGCCACTGGCTCCGATGATCAGTATGTTCATAGGAGCAGTTTAATTCGCCGCCGTATGCACGATGTGACGACAAAATCACCCGGCGGTAAGGGTAATATTCGCCCCTGACAATGGCCGGAACCAAGCAATGATTGCAGCCTACTGGCACGCCGGGGTTTTCTGGTGCTGTTTTCCCTGGGTCTTGGCCCAGGCCTGGTGGCTGCGTCGGTCTGCCCGCACCCTGCCTGGCGCACCAGGACCGGGGCTGGGTCAGATAAGCAGCCCGGTGAAGTTCCGGGTTCTGGGCCTGGGGGATTCCATTATTGATGGGGTGGGCACTGCCCATCGCAGCCAGTCCCTGACCGCGCAGATCGCCCTCCATGCCTCTGAGCAGCTGGCCAGGAATCAGCCCGCTAACAGCGCCGTTGGAGTCAGCTGGCATGCCCTGGGACGCAGCGGTTACACCACTGGCAAGGTGGCAAGCAAGCTGTTGCCGGAGTTGGCCCCCAACCCCTACGACCTGGTGGTCATCTCGGTGGGGGTCAATGACGTCACCGCCCTGGTGGGTCTGAGGCAGTTTGGCAAAGACCTCAAGGCTCTGGACCACCGCCTCAAAGACCATTCACCCCTTGCCCAGGTGGTCCTTTTGGGGGCGCCACCCATGTGGCATTTTCCACGCCTGCCCCAGCCTCTGCGTTGGGTAATTGGACAGCGTGCCCGAGCCTTCCAGGCGGCAGGAAAGGTGTTTGCCCAACGGCTGGGCTGGGATTTTCACAGCAACAACTTTGCCCCCTCAGCGGAGGATTTTGCCGAAGACGGTTACCACCCCAACGCGGCGTCTGTCAGCCGCTGGGCAGAGCAGATCGCAGCGTTGATTCGGCGACCTGAAACGCTGCAGTAGGGAACTGAAACGGCTGGCGATTCGGCTTGCCTGCTGGCGACGGCTAGCCCGCATTATTCATGAAGGACGCTGATGACCTGGCAAATCCCAGCGCTTTCAGGCCCTTGCGTGATCAGCCTAGATGGCGGTGGCTGACGGTGTGTCGCTGTCGGTGTCTCGCCTCATCTGGCGGCCCATCTTGAACGATCAGCCTCAAACCATAGCTATGGCTATGCTTTTTCACCCGATCGTCCAATCTGGACTCGCCAGCTGAGTCGAGCCATCCGACCTTCATGAATAATGCGGGCTAGCAGGCTGTTGAAAAAGCCATCCATGGCGTTTTCAACATCGACAACGAAAAATGTCATTTTCCGTTGTCTCACATTTTCAATGACTTGCAGTCAATGAAAATGTCGGCACATCCCTGTGCCGAGCGCAGACTGTAAGAAAAGCGATTTTTTCAACAGGCGTCACGACGGCGTCAGCAGGTTTACTGTAGGATTAAGGTGCCTGTTGCGCACGGACGCTTCCTTTCACCCAACGGTTGCTGCCTATGCGTATTCGTTACCAGACCTACGAATTTGATCAACAGGACCTGCATATTAGAACCCTTAGGGATCGCCAGGAATATGACGATGAGTCTGGCGAGGCCGAGCTGCTGGGCATCACCTCGGAAAACTGGTCCCTGTTTGGCGTAGTCTGGGACTCCAGCGAAGTGCTGGCCCGGCTAATGTGGAAGCGGGATTTTCTGGGTGAGCGAATTCTTGAGATCGGCTGCGGTATTGGCCTGGCCTCTTTAGTCTTGTCCATCCGCAGCCAAAACATTTCAGCCACCGACCGCCATCCCGAATCCCAGCGCTTTCTGGACCATAATTCCACCCTTAACAACCTGCCGCTGATTCCCTTTGAACTGTGCGACTGGGCGCAGCCCGAATCCTCCCTGGGCACCTTTGACCTGATTATTGGCAGCGACCTGCTGTACGACCACGGCGCCATCGGGCCCTTATGTCAGTTCATCACCCTGCACGCCCGGCAACGTTGTGAGGTGATTCTGATTGATCCCAATCGCGGATTGCGTTCCGGGTTTTCGAAAAAAATGGCCATTGCCGGTTTTCAGGTCCGGGCCCGCTGCCCGGTGATCAGCGACGCGCCGGAACGCTACAAAGGCTCCGTGCTTACCTATCAAAGGCACTAAGCTCCTGCGCCCAAGGCCAGCGATTATTTCAAAACAGCCTGTTGAAAAACAGGCGTTTCAAACGGCCTTCGCTGGGCATAGGGATGACATTTTAAACACCTTGCTAAAGGGCTTTGTGGACGAACCTCAGCATTACCCCATTGACAGGCCCGGTGTCCGGCAGACCAACAATGCCCGGCTGGCTCAAGTACACACTCTGGCGAGTCATCCCACTAAGGGTTACACATTCCCGGCTTAGCGTGTCGGTCATTACCTGCAGCAGTGCGGCCCTCTGCGGGGACGGCTGTAACGTCTGGGCCTTTGCGAACGCTGCATTAAATACCGGGTTATCGAAGCCGGAGAAGTTGGCTCCCGGCAGCTTGTTAGGACCGTAAAACAGCTGGAAATTATTGATCGGATCCGGGTAGTCCATGGACCATCCGGTCAAATACACGTTCACCTTAAGCGCACCGATAGCGCGGATTAAATCCCCCAGGGTGGCATAGGTTTGGAAGGTGATTTGGTCAGCGGGATAACCAGCCTGGACCATCTGGGTCCGGAAAAAATCAAACTCTCTACGACCCAGCGGGCCAGCGGTGGCCCCATAATTGAGCTTTGGAAAGTAACCATCAAAAGCTGCCGGGGGCGGCGGATTGTTGGGGACTACACTGCCAACCTGGGGCGGCACCAGGCCCTTAAACACCCGCCCCATTCCCGAGTAAAGCACCTGATTGCGTCGGGGCCAGCTGTCGGCGGACAAAATGGCACAGCGCAGCTGTCGATTACGCAAATTTTCTTGGGGCGAATCGCCATACCCAAGAGCCGGGTCGACCATATTCAGGTCCAGTCGTACAAAACCCAATTCCTGGGCCAGGCTGAGGTTATAGCGCTCCGAATACTCAGCCTTTAGCCGGGGATCGGGTAGAGGCTGCCGGCCACCGCTGGTGTCCAACAGGTTTCTCACCTGGGATGACGGCAAACGAATCATGTCGAGGCTGGCATCACCGTCAAAGGCCACCATCCGGGATGCCTCATCAGCCACAAAGGCCACTTCGATCCGCTGGCTTATGGGCAGCGGCCTGCCTGCCAGGGCAGCAATTTCTGCCCCGTGCACCGACGGATTAAACCCCTCAATCAGCGGATCAAACACCGGCCGATGATAGTTGGGATTAAGGACCAGGTGCGCTACAAACTCGTCCAACCGATCCAGTCTAAATGGCCCCGACCCCACCGGCGCCCGACCAAACTCCTCGGCCCTGTGTTCCACCACCTCCCGGGGTACCACCGCGGCAAAAGCCGTGGCGAGGGTTGCTGCCAGCTGGGGATAGGGCCGGCGTAAACGGAACACGACGGTTTCACCCTGGGCGCAGATTTGGGCGCAGTGGTTGTTCGGGTCAACGGGCACCAGCCAGTCCCGCCATAGCCAGCGACCTTCAGAGCGAAGGGCTGGGTCGAAGTGTCGGCGCAGGGAGTAGGCAACATCTTCAGCGGTCACCTGCCGACCGCGGCCTCCAGCAAAACCGGGATGATCGGAGAAATAATGGCCTTGGGCGATCCCAATGGTGACCGTAAGTCCGTCGTTGCTGACCACTGGCAGGCCGTCCGCCAGTTCCGGGGTTAGGCGATAGGGGCGCGCCAGGTACTGGTAGCGATAAAGGGTTTCAAAGACATTCTGAATCAGAAATCCATTCAGCCGGTCGGTGGCGTGGAGCGGGTCAAGATCCGTTGCCCGACCGGGCAGTGAATGATGAAAAACCCCACGGGTCTGCTCATCATCAGGTCCCCCACAGCCTTCGATAAGGCACACGGCGATCACGCTTAGCAGCGCAATCCGGACCCGGTAGTTTCCCAGCAAGCTCAATGGAGCCATCTCACCTGTGGTTCACTAGTGGGTCGCTGAATCAACAAGCCAACCTCAGTGCGGGTCTCACTCGCCGGCAGCTGAACAGGGGCGATCCACTCGCTGTGTGTTTGTTTCATGGCCTTAAGTATCGCAAATATGTCAGCAAATCTGCCCATCCGTTGAAACCCACGCGGCTGCTAGCCCGCATTATTCATGAAGGTCGGATG
>CAYGPO010000166.1:0-8000 GCA_964351665.1 uncultured Gammaproteobacteria bacterium
CGCCCGCCAGCACGTCTATACGAAAATCGCCGACTACTTTAAAGAGAAACTCTAGCCCGCGCCGTAGAAAAATCGCATTTCTTACAATCTGCGCTCGGCACAGGGATGTGCCGACATTTTCATTGACGGCAAGTCATTGAAAATGTGAGACAACGGAAAATGACATTTTTCGTTGTCGATGTTGAAAACGCCATGGATGGCTTTTTCAACAGCCTGCTAGTGATCAATCTCGTTGCGATAGACCTGACCACCTTTGACCACCAGCCGGATATCCCGCAGGGCCTTGATGTCTGCAGTGGGGTCGCTGGTCAAGGCTACGATATCGGCATACTTGCCGACGGTGAGTGAGCCGATGTCGTCCTCAGCCCCCAGCATGCGGGCGGGTTGAATGGTGGCGGCCTGCAGGGCCTGCAGGGGCGTCATGCCGGCTTCTACGTAGTACTGAGCTTCCCGAGCCGTGGCGAAGGTGCCGTCATTGGGCTCACTGGGCAGCTGATCGGTGCCCAGGGCGATGTTGACCCCCTCAGCAATGGCCGTCTTCAGGGCTTGCCAGTGGACTTTGCCCACCGAGTCGCGACGCTCCAGATACCACTGGGGCGAGCCAATTTTCTCAAAAAATGACGCCGTCGCAGGCTGACTGACAACAATGGTTGGTACCAGCCAGGTGCCGGCTTTCTTCATCTTGCGCAGGGTTGGGCGATCAAGAAAGTAACCGTGTTCAATGCTATCGACACCGGCGTCCACCGCCACGCTGGTGGCCTGGGGAGAGCCTGAGTGAGCTGCTACTTTGCCGCCAAATCGATGGGCTGCATCAATCACTGCGCCAATTTCGTCCGGGGTCATAAGGGCGTTGGCGATGTCGCCGCCGTTGGTGGCAATGCCGCCAGAAATCAGGATCTTCACCCACGATGCACCGGCGCTGAGTTCCCGCCGCGCCGCTTTCATCAACTCATAGGGGCCATCGGCGTATTCCACCCCGGCCACGGAGCCATGGCCGCCGGTAATAACCAGTGGCTCGCCGGCGCTGAAAATCCGCGGTCCGTCAGATTCACCCTTGTTGATAGAACGCATCAGCGCGATATCGCCATGCAGATCATCGCCGGGTATGCGGATAGTTGTTACGCCAACCTGCAGGGATTCCCGGGCCGCCTTGGCCATTCGTAAGGTCAAGGCGCCTTCGGATTCATTAGCAAGCTCCGCTTCCATCTTGCCGGGCAGTTTCAGGCCTGGATGGACATGCATATTCATCATGCCAGGAATCAGCCAATGGCCGCTGACATCAATTTGCTTAACGCCCGCGGGAATCTCCGTCTCGCCGGCGCCTGTGATGGCGGATATTCGATCGCCATCGATGAAAATTACTGTGTTTGCCATAGGGGCACCGCCGTTGACGTCAACGACGGTGCCTCCGATAAGTGCCAGTTGGCCGGCGCCGGTTTGGGCTGTGCTGAGACTAGGGGTCAGGACCAGCGCCAGCGCAACCGCAACCGCGCGCACTCTGGCAATGACCTGACGAACACTGACGATGTGGGTAATGCCTGTCATGGGTTTTTCCTTTAGTCTCATTAATCGCTTAGCACAAACCATAGCCGCTTAGCTTCGAGGTTAGAAGCTGTAGGTGGCTCGCAGGCCAACCCGGCGGAACGATGGCTCGATGAACAGCCCTCCAGCAAACGCTTTTTGATAGGCGTTGGTGTAGAAGTTGCTGTCAAACAGGTTTTCCGCATAAGCCACAATTTTGATATTGCCTCGCTCGGCGCCAACGCGCAGATTGAAGTAATCGTAGCTGGGCACATCCCAGGGAAATCCGGAGAAGATCAGTGAGGTGGTGTTGGGCTTGATCTCATCCCGATAGACCCACTCCAAACGACCATAGCCAGACCACTCAGCGTTGTAGTCAAAGCTGTACTCAGCGTCTGCGCTGGCGGTCCAGTTGGGTGAGTTAGGGATCACCTGGCCGTCAAGATTACGGTTAGCACCGTCAATCAGGGCGGTGAATCGATCAAACTCCGCGTCCAGGTAGCCCAGGTTGAAGTTTAACAGCAGGTTTTCACCCACTAGCGCGGTGGTGGTGATCTCTGCGCCTTTTGAGGTGGCGGACTCGGCATTGTTGACGCCGCCAAACAAAATGAAGTCGCCGTTTTCATCAATCAGGTTTTCCTGAAATGAGACCTGCAGATCTTCCCAGTCCATGACAAAGGCGGCCGCATTGACTCGGACCCGGTTGTTGAAGAAGTCGGCCTTCATGCCGATTTCGTAGTTCCACAATTCTTCCGGGTCAAAGGTTTCAGCATCCGGGTTCGGTGCAATTTGCACCCCGCCGGATTTGAAGCCCTTGGAGATGGTGCCGTAAAAGGTCATGTCATCGGTGGCCTTAAAGGTTGCCGCGATGCGGGGTGAAAAGTCGTCGAAGGTGTTTTCCACCGACAGGGTCTGCTGAAAACCGCCGGAGAAGCCGGAGATATTAGACTGCTTGGTTTCCTCGCTGTAGCGTCCGCCAACGGCGATGGCAAAGCGGTCGGTCACCTCGTAGTCGATCTGGCCAAACAGGGCCCAGGTATCGTCTTCATTGGTGGAGTCTTCCCGGTCGATCAGGAAGAATTCCGGTAGACCGAAAACCTGTTCAGCGCCAACCAGGGTGCGGTTGGTGTCCTTGCCCTCGTCTTCGGCATACAGAAAACCGATGCTCCACTGCAGCGGGCTATCATTGGTGTTCTGGATTCTGAACTCGGTGCTGACGCTCTCGCGTTCCAGGTTGCGGAACTCGTTGAAGAAGTCCCGGCTGCTGCCGTCGATGTCGCCATTGAGGAAGAAGTCCGAATCCACAAAACCGGTGATGGAGGTAAACAGCAGATCGTTGCGGTCGTAGTCAATGCGCAGCACCCCATTGCGTACGGTAGTACCTATTTTTTGCGGCGTATTGAAGTTGGTGCGGTCGCGGTTTTCCGGGAAAAAGCCCACGGTGTCCACGAAGGGGTCTGACAAACCGTCACCATCGCGATCGGGAAACTGGCCGGAAAACAGCACGTTGCCTGCGAAGGTGGAGAACACGCCCGATGGCACCCCCTCGCGCATGCCGACGGTTTCCCCGGCATATAAATACGAGGCGTCGATGGTCAGGTTTTCCGTTGGCGTGAAGCGCAGAGCACCTTTTATGTAGTCGTAGTCGGAGTCGTTGCCGCCGCCGATGGCATTGATATTCTCAATGTTACCGTCGGAGGTGACGCTCTTGGCGTTAAAACGGGCGGCCAGGGTATCGGTCAACGGCACGTTGACCACGGCCTCAACGTCGATGGTGTCGAAGCTTGAAACGTCGGCAATCACCGAACCCTCGAACTGGTCCGTGGGCTTCTTCGAGGTAACGCTGATGCCGCCACCCAGAGCGTTGCGGCCGAAATAGGTTGCCTGGGGGCCACGCAGAATTTCGATCCGTTCGATATCCATGATCGGTGGGTTGATCGTGCTGCCAGCGACGCTGAAGTCATCCACATAAAAGCCGGTGGTGGAGGTGCCAACAAAGCCTAAGAAGTTGGTCACACCGCGAATGCTGATCTGCCGCCGGGACCTTGCGCCGTTGCTGATAAAGCTGGCGTTGGGCACCTGGGTCACGTAGTCCGCCACATCGTCAAAACGAAATTTCTCAATACTGTCGGCGGTAAATGCTGACAGGGCGATGGGCACGTCCTGCAGATTCTGCTCCCGCCGTTGGGCCGTCACTACCACTTCCTCGATGGCGAACTCGTCGCCATCCTGAGCCAGGCTGACAGCGGGTGCGGCAATGAAACTGACAACCGGGGTGAGCAGAATACTAGTCCACTTCAGCCGCGGCGACAGGGGCTTGTCTGGTCGTGATGGGGTCGATGCTTTGTTGCGTTTCATGGTTGTTTCCTCAGTTTGAAACTGCCTGGAAATCCTATGGGTCAGTTTGGGGTTTATCTGCCATCGGTGTTGTCCGATGTCGGCGCATCCCTGGCCAAAAGCGACTCGCGAACCAGGGCTGGTGGAATGGAACCAAGCCTGAGTAACGAGTCATAAAACTCACTGGGCGGATCGGGCTCGCCGTGTATGGCGATCCAGTCCGCGCGAATATTCATGATTTCCTGCATGCCGATTAAATAGCCCAGCACGTAGGTAGGTCGTTCGGTGTACATGCCCACTTCCAGCTCGGCGGCGTAGCGTTCAAAGCGGATTTTTTCAACCAGAAAATCTACTGCTTCCTCATAGCTCATCCGACCGGTATGCAGGCTAACATCAAGGATTACCCGGGCGGCCCGCCATAGCCGGTTGCGCAGCTGGGTCAGTCTGACGTCATCGCCCTTCAGAAAGCCCACTTCAAACATCATTTCTTCGGTAAACAGGCCCCAGCCTTCGGAGAATATCGGCTCACCCATGACCTTGCGCAGCAGCCTGGGGTTTTCCCGGGTCTTTAGGGCATCAACGTGATGTCCAGGATACGCTTCGTGGACGGCAATGACGGGAATCCAGGCATTGTGGTGGGAGCGCAAGCGCTGAGCCTGCTGGGCTTCGGTCATCCAGGTTTCAATCGGGGTGAGTACCAGCTTGCCTTCAAGGTCTGAGCCGAAGCGATCAACGGATTGAAAGGTGCCAAAGGGTGATGAGCGACGCATCGCTGGAGGCGTATCTACGGTGACCACTCGCTCTCCGTCCGGCAGACTGACGATTTGATGGCGTTTGACAAAGATCTGGGCCTCGTCGATGGAACGCTGGTAGGCGGCCTTGATGCCATCGATGGGCGGGTGGTCGTCCTTCAGGGTTTCATACACTTCGGACCAGTGTTTGCCCGGCTCAATTCGCCCTGCGACCTCCTGGGCCAGGGCCTGGGTGTCGTCAAAGGCCTGCTGCCCCCGGGCCAAAATGCCATCGGCATCCAGGTCGAAAAACCAGCGGTGTTTGAGTATGTAGTCGTAGTGCTCTTTGCCAACCGCCCAGCTACCGTCGGAGCGCGGCAACAGGTCCTGTTCCAGATACTGCTGGTAGTCGGTCAAGGCGCCGATGGCGTCATCAAGCTGTTGGCTGAACCCTGGCGCCCCGCCGGGGGCGTCGGTAGCCAGGGCTGGACCGTCGTCAGCCAGGCTTTGAATGGTGCCGCGGGTTTTAAACAGGGCGCTCTCGGTGAATCGTTGCGGCGGGGTTTGCAGATTCTTGCGGGCCTCAGCCAGGTGCCCTGGCAGATCCCTGAACAGGTCCATCAAGGCCTTTGCCCGCTGGGCTGGGGACTGCGCCGAGGCTGGCTCCAGCAGGCGGCCTATTTGGCCGGCGGGCACATAGAGGGAGGGGTCGATCTCCCACAGGCGCCGGTCGCTGGCAGTAAAGATGTCAGATTCCAGCAGGCCGATGAGCATTCGCTGGTCAATGGCCGCCTCAAAAGATAAGCCTGTTGGGTCAATGCCTTTGACCGCCGTCAACAACTGCCGCTGGTTCTGAATCTCCTGCAGAAAAGACTCGGCGGTCACCGGGCGCAGGCCGGTGACCTGATCGCTGTCGGTCTGACTGTCAACGAAATCCTGAATCAGTTGGTCTAGCTGGTCCATTGCCGAAGGGCCTTCGCTGGCTTGATCGGCAGATCTCTCACCGCTGCAGCCGGAGCTCAAGGCCAGGGTCAGGCATGTCAGCAGCATCGCTGCAGCGGTCAGCAAGCCGCCGGCCGCGGAGGGCCCTGTGGACTTTTTGATCAGCTCCGGCAATGACAGCGAACAGCGAGCCATGGTCATATTCTGCCCAGCTCCTCTAAGGTTTTACGAACAGCGGCGGTATCGCTTTCTGACAGGGGCAGGATGGGACGTCGAGGAAAACCGCCGGGAAGACCCTGGAGGTTGAGCGCCGCTTTAAACACGGCCTGGGCGGATCCAAACCTTGCGGTGTAATCGGGTTTGAACCAATCGGTCATGATCCTGGCGTCCTGGTCGGCCGCTGCCAGCCCACGCGCTTTGTCGCCGGTCCACAGCGCGTTGTAGAAATCCGGCTGAGCCTGGCCCAACACGCCGGCGGCTCCCATGGTGCCATCGGCCTCGTTGTCCAAAACCAGCTGGGCACCTTCGTGGGTCATGGGAATGCCAAAGATTCTCACCTGGTCGCGCAGTGCGCGCATGACATCGAGAAAATGATCCCGATTGCCGGTGGAGTTTTTGATCGCCACCACGTTGTCCAACTGGGCTAAATGCAGCAGGGTCTGTTTGCTCAGGTCAAGGTTAGTCCCTGGCGGCCAGTTGTAGATGCAGATGGGCAGCGGCGAGCCACGATCAATATCTTCATAAAAAGCGATGACCTCTCGCTCACAGGGGCGCACATAGGGCGGTGGTGTGACCAGGATGCCGTCAAAACCGCACTTTTGGGCAATATAGGCGTTAGCCAGCACGTTTTCCGCGGTGTAGGCGTTGCAGCCGGCGATAATCGGTAGTTCGCCTTTTAGAACTTGGCCCGCGCAGGCGAACAGCTGGGCACGCTCCTGTCGGTTCATGCTGAACCATTCACCGGTGGTGCCAGCCACAATCAGACCATGCATGCCCTGCTGCGCGAGCCATTCCAGGAGGGTTTTGAGCGCCGCAAGGTCCAGTGCACCGTGTTCATCAAACGGTGTGGTGATGGCCGGCATGTAGCCGCGCCAGGAAACAGAGTTTCGATCCACGTCGTAAAATCAGCCTTTGCGAAGGGTTCAGATTGGTTGCAGCCACAGAATTAACATGTTCACTGATGACATAGGCTACGAGCCGTTGAATGATCTATCAATAACAAGCTATATTGAAATGTGTTGCGATTTGCGCAACACATGACGGCGCTGTCCGGGTCCGCTCCCCTTTGCTCAGGTTACCGCTATGTCGTTATTACATGACAATCGATTGCGTTCACTGGCGGAAGCCGTTCGCGGCGGCACCATGCGCGCAGCCAGCGAAAATCTCAACGTGGCGCCGTCATCGATTAGCCGACAGATTGCCCAACTGGAAGAAGAACTGGGTGCACCCCTGATAGAGCGTAACCGCAGTCCTCTTAAGCTCACTGAAGCCGGAGAAATCGCGCTGAGCTATTACCGGGAATTTACGATTCAGCAGGAAGCATTTATTTCCCAGGTTCGCGATCTCAATCATCTGAAGGGCGGCACCGTTAAACTGGCGGTGGGTGAAGCCCTGATTGGTGATCTGCTGTCCAACGTGCTGGACCGGTTCATGGGCCAATATCCGGATATCCAGCTGGTGGTGCGCACCGGCGGCACCGCCGAGGTAGTAAGGCTGGTGCAGGAAGACGAGGCTCACATGGGGATGGTGTTTCAGCCGGAGCCCGACGCGAAGATCCGTGTCAGAGCGTCCTCGGATCAGCCCATCAAAGTGATAGCCAGTCCCACCCATCCAATTAGCAGGCGCGCCAGCGTAACCCTGTCAGACCTGATTGATGAGCGCATTGCCATGCCCGAGTCGGCTTTTCGCATCAGCCAGGTGCTTAGCGAAGTCGAAGCTCAGGAACACGTTTTCTTTAAGCCGGTAATGGTCAGCAATTCTCTGATGGTGCTAAAGGAATTTGCCCGGTCAGGGCAGGGAATCACCCTGCTGCCGGGAATCGCCGCTCATACCGAGGTGGCCGATGGACTGCTGTCTGCGGTTCCGATCAACCATCCGTCCCTGATGCACACCAGCGCCAGCGTGATCACCCGACTTGGGCGACAGCTGCCGGTGGCCGCCGTGCGCCTACTGCAGAAAATTGAGGCCACTATGCCGTTTCTTCCGGCGGCCTAGGAGTCTGCGCCGTAGAAACTTTCGCCGGCGAAAATTCGCGATCGCCATAGGTTGGGACGATCGCGGGAGGAAAATAGCCGGGCTATTTGACGAGGGCGATAGGCACAAACTATGGATGAGCGCGGATTTGCAGCCCGGAAGTTTCTACGGCGCAGACTCCTAGGACCTAGACTAGACAGCCTGTTGAAAAAGCCTCTCCTAGTCAGATTTGCTCTTCAGCGCTGCAGATCAGTTGATCAATACCTAGAGGCTTGC
>CAYGPO010000167.1:0-7873 GCA_964351665.1 uncultured Gammaproteobacteria bacterium
GTTAGTGGGCACGCCGTCGGAATTGAGCGCTATCACCGGTTTGTTCAGCCCAGCGATGGCCTTTGCCCCATCGAAGCGGGCATAGGCTGCGGAGGCGGCGATGGCCTGGCCAGGGTCGCTGGCGGTCATCTGGTGATGGATCCAGGCCGCCATCTCGGGGCTTGTTTCAGGCGGCAATAAAAAGGCCAGAGACCGTTCCACCGTTGCCGCAAAATTGGCCCGCAATGCGTCCAGATGTGTGGCAATCCGATCAGCATCGGGTGCAGCCAGTCCCAGGTTTTGAAACGAATCTATGCCGATAATTCCGATTAGCCGTTGCCCCATCCGATGGGCCAGTTGGCAGGCGACCCGGCCGCCGGCTGAGTGCACAACCAACGCTATGGGCCCCTCAGTGCGGGCGCTCACCGCCATCACGTCGTCTGCAAATCCCTCAACCGAATGGTTGTTGCGTGAACCGGACTGTCCGTGCCCTGCCAGGTCCAGGGTTAGCACCGCGTGGGATTGACTCAGCGGCGCGTACTGGGGGCCAAAAAACCGATGATTGCAGCTCCAGCCGTGGACAAACACGACGGTCAGCGGACCGGTCCCTGCCCTGCGACAAAAAATCGGACAGCCGTCAGCGGAATCAATGTATTCCTGGGTCATGGCTGGCCAGGGCTGGCCGGCGGGAGGATTGGCGGCAGTTAGATGTGGCTGAGCTGGCTTTTGGCCTTTATCTTGGGGCCGGCCTTCGGCCAGGTTTTTGGTCTGGTCCCTCTGGTCTATGGTCTGGGCCGATAGCAAGGTTGGACCCAGGCAGGCGGCGCCCGCCCAGGTGGTCAGCAGGCGAGTCAGCAAACGGCGCCGATTCAGCTTATCCAAGGCGTTGGCCAGGATTTATACCTGGCACAGAACAGGGCCAGCAGATATTGGCAGGTAAAGGCATCGGGCGTTAGGCAAACAGCGCCTCAGCCAGTTTGATCACTGCCCGTTCGCCGGTCTCCATCGCTGCTTCCATCCCTACCTCCGCCTGACGCAGATGTTCACCGGAAAAATGCACCCGGCCGTGGGGTTTACCCATGGCGTTGAGCCAGCTCGCCGCCTTACCTACCGGCAGTTCAAAGCTGCAGCCTCCAGCGCTGGCGCCTTCGGACCAGGAGTGCACGCCGACAACTTCCAGCTTGCCCTGGGTTGAGGGTCGCATTCGTTCAATTTCCCTGATCGCAAACTCACCGCGCTGCTTTGCCGGCATCGCATCCAGCCGGGCCGCCTTTTCGCTGGAAGCAATCGCGCTCATCAGTTGCCGCGAGCCATCGGGTTGGATTTGCTGGCGAACGTATTGCAACGGTCCATCGGTCCACATGGATGCCCCCAGGCCGTCATCTTCCCAGTAGGGGGCTTTGATCTCAATCCAGATCTGGCTTTGATTGTTATAGGGCATGGAAGACACCGCCTCAGCCTGGGCGCCGGCCATGGGCGGGTCAAAGGCGATCTTGCGCAGGGAGGAAAACGGCAGGGCCGACAGCACAAACCGCGCCTTCACCGATTTACCGTCTGCCAGTTTGACGGTGACCTGGTCCGCGCTTTGATCGATGGCCTCAACGGGGCTCGCCAGCCGCAGGCTGTCGCCCAGCTGGGCCGCCATGGCGTCGGTTAGTCGAGAGGTGCCGCCGACGATGTGTGAGGAAATAATGGAGGCGATTTCGTAGTGGTCCAGCTCTTTTCGCCGGGCGGCATCGAACTGTTTCATCTCGACCTGGGCCCGGGTGGCCTCCTGCAGCATGCGCAGCACGCTGCGTTGATGCAGCGGCGTGCGGCCGCTGGATTCGTACATCAGGCGGACCGCCTCCGGCGAGGCGCCCTGGCCCTTGAGCCAGTCGGCAATGGAAATATCGTACTGCGCAGCGGCGGCGCTACGCCAGGCGTTAACGTCGTCAAAGGGCGTGCGCTGGCTTATGTAAAGGCCAAACAGGGTATGGGGCAATACCTGGCGCTCGGCACCTTCGGTAAGATTAAACTTCGACTCAGACCAGCTTTCTGCGGCAATCATTCGGCCGCCAAGGACGGGGGTATAGGGAGCATTCTGATGGGAGCCTGGCGCCAGCTTTATATCCAGGCGTTGGCAGGTGTCGATAATCCGGGCGTAAGTACTGCCGATCTGTGAGGCCCCAAGATCCGGGGATTGAAACCAGCTGTCTTGGGTCAGGCAGCGGCCGCCGGAGCGGTCTCTGGCTTCTAACACCGTCACCGATACGCCCATTTCTTTCAGCAGCATCCCGGCATACATGCCCGACAGGCCGGCGCCGATAATGGCCACGTCCACTTTATCCGCTGCGGCCCGCAGTTTGCCGGCCATGCCCAGGTAGGATAGGGCGCCGCCGCTGAGGGCAAGAAACCCTCGTCGTCCCAGCCCTCGTTGGGCCTTATCTGATGTTTGATTGCTCATGGTTTAACCACCGCTATAAGGTGTAGCCCAGGCCGAGATCAAACCTGGCCGGCAACCCGGGCATCGCCGCCGCTGGCAGTATAGCCTACCCTGTTTATCCAGCGGCCCACTGGCCAAGGACAACGGCAGACAGGGTTAGAGAACGTGCCTCAGTTTTTCCCAACGCCATTGGGGGGACGTTGAACCGGGCATGGGGTTGTCGCTGGCTTGATTGGCCAGGGCTGCTGTCTTAAATTTTGCTGAGATCGAGGCTCAGCTGGGGCCCTGTTCAGCGGGTTCCGCGGAAATCACGGCTGGTGGACTTTTTCTGTCTGCCCCAAACAGCCGGCTGACACGAATTTCCAGTCCGCGCACATAGGAAAATACCACCGGTACAATCAGCAGGCTTAGCGCCGTTGAGGAAATCAGGCCGCCAATAACGGCGATGGCCATGGGTCGGCGGAAGCTGCCGTTGCCGCCGAAACCCAGAGCCAGGGGCGTCATTCCGGCCACCATCGCCACGGTGGTCATTAGGATGGGGCGGGCCCGTTTGCGGCAGGCGTCAACCAGCGCGTCGACTCTCGAAGTGCCGTGGTTCTGCATGCTGACCACCGCAAAATCCACCAGCAAAATTGAGTTTTTAGTGACGATGCCCAGCAGCATCACCAGTCCAATCAGCGAGGGTAGGCCCAGTTCAGTCCCGGAAATTAGCAGCGCCATCATCGCGCCCCCCACCGACAGCGGGACGGCGGACAAAATGGTGATGGGTTGAAACCAATCTTTAAATAGCAGTACCAAAACGCAGTAGACACACAACACCCCGGTCAGCAGGGCAAGAAAAAACCCGGAAAACAGTTGTTTCTGAGTTTCAGCATCGCCGGACTCAAACAGCGTGACCGAAGAGGGCATCGCTGCTACCGAGGGCAGGGATTTGGCGTAGGCCAGCGCGTCGCCCAGGGGGTAACCGCCCAGGTCCGCTGTGATGCTGACCTGACGCTGGCGGTCGTAGCGGTTGATCTGGGTGGGGCCGCTGGAGACGGTAATGTCAGCCACGCTGTCCAGGGGTACCAGCCCATTGCTGCCCGGGACTCTAAGGGCGGCGATGGCCAGCAGGTCTGTGCGCACCTGTTCCGGCATCATGACCCGGATATCCAGCTGTCGTCGATCCAGGTTGAGTTTGGCCAGGGACGAATCAAAGTCGCCGCTCAACGCGATCCTTAGGGTGGAACCGATGCTTTGGGCGGTGACTCCGCGCTCAGCCGCCCTCTGGGCATCGGGCCGGACCAAAATTTCCGGTCGTTCCAGGCTGGCGGTGGAGGTCACGCCGCTAAGATAAGGTACCGCCCGCAGCTCACTCTCAATGGCCTTTGCCGTTGCCTTCAGGGCACGGCTGTCCTGGCTGGCCAGGATCATTTGGAGGCGCCGCCCGGGGCCGCCGCCGGTAACGGAAAAACGCCCACCGGCAACGCTTTCCAGCCGCTCCCGCAAATCATACTCAATGTCCTGCTGGGACTGGCGCTCGCCACGCTCTGCCAGCACCACCGACAAGGTGGCGCTGCGGACCTCCCCGGCATTGGACCTGCCCGGGTCGCCGGCGGTGGTGAATATACTGACAACCCCCGGCGTGTTCACAATGGCCCGGCGGGCGGACTCGGCGATGTCCATCGTAGACTCAAGGCTGGAGCCCGGCGGCGTTTCGATGCTGACGGTGGTTGTGCCAGTGTCAGAGGGCGGGATAAATCCGGTAGGGATCATTGGCACCAGGGCAACGGACAACAAGAAAAAGCCCAGTCCCGCAGCCATGGTGGTTTTGCGGTGATGCAGACACCAGGCCACCAGTTTCAGATAGCGGGTCAGCATTGGGCCTTCGTGGTCGTGGGCCGGCGCCTGGCGAATCAGCCACACCGCCATCATCGGGGTAATGATCCTGGCCACCAGCAGCGATACCAGTACAGCAAACACCACTGTCCAGCCAAACTGTTTGAACACCAGCCCGGGAACGCCGCCCATAAAGGCGGTGGGCAAAAACACCACCACCAAGGTCGCGGTGGTGGCCACAACGGCCAAGGCAATTTCCTTCACCGCATCGATGGTGGCCTTGCGCACGGGTTTACCCATGCGTATGTGTCGGGCGATGTTTTCCACCTCCACGATGGCGTCGTCCACCAAAATACCCACCACCACCGACAGCGCGAGCAGGGTGATGGTATTCAGGGAATAACCGGCCATGGCCATGAAGGCAAAGGCAGGGATGATGGACAAAGGCAGCGCCACTGCGCCAATCAGGGTGGCGCGCCAATCCCGCAGAAACAGCCAGATCACCAGCACCGACAAGATGGCGCCCTCGTACAGCATGTGCATGGAGCCGTTGAAATCCTCCAGCGTGCTTTTTACCGTGGTTGCCACCAGCTGGAAGCGGATATCTGGGTAGGCCTGGCCGATTTCCTGAACCATGGCGTCCACCTTTTTGGCCACGGTGATCTCATCGAAGCCTTTGGTGCGCAGCACCTGAAAGCCCAGCGCCGGTTTTCCATCCAACAAGGCTGCCTGGGTGCGGTCGGCGTGGGTATCGGCAACAGTGGCCACCTGGTCCAGACGAATTGAGCGGCCGTTGCCCAAGGCAATGGGCAGCGCCGCGAGGTCAGCGGCGGTGCTCACGGTGGCAATGGTTCGCACCCCCTGTTCCCGGCCACCGATCTGTCCCCGACCGCCGGATGCCTCCTGCTGCACGCTGCGCAGGGCGCGGGATATATCGGTGGTGGTAACGTCCAGCGAGGCCAGCCGGGTGGGGTCCACCATCACCTGCACTTCCCTCTGCACGCCGCCCAGGCGCACGAATTCCCCCACCCCGGAAATTCCCAGCATCGCCTTGCCCAGGGTGTCATCAACAAACCAGGAAAGGGCCTGTTCATCCCGCTGGTCGCTAAATAGTGCGTAGCTAAGCAAGGCCCCGCCCGGGCCGATTTCCACCTTGTTAATTTGGGGCTCTTCAAGGTCGGTGGGCAAATCTGAACGAATCCGGTCCACCGCATCTTTGACGTCGCTAAGGGCCTGGGAAAGCTCGGTTTCCAGCTCAAAATCGGCGAAAATGGCGACGCTGCCATCGGTGATGGTGGTGCTCAGATGGCGAAGACCGGTCAGGGTTGCCATGGAATTTTCCACCGGCCTTGCCACTTCGGTTTCCAGCTGGGCCGGGGCCGCGCCTGGCAGACGCAAAGTGACGTTAACCCGAGGCAGGTCCAGGTCGGGAAAGCTTTGTATGTTTAGCGTGTTAAAACCCCAAATACCGCCCAGGGTAGCCAGCGCAAACAGCAAGATGGAGGGGATAGGGTTGCGGATTGACCAGGTAGCTAAATCCATCTTCAGGACTCACCGTCGGTTTGTGCTGATGAGGTGTCTGGCACCACTTTGACCAGATCACCGTCGTTTAAAAAGCCGGCCCCTTTGAGCACGATGCGATCTCCCGGGGCGACCACAGAATCCACTTCCACCAGCTGGCCCTGGCGCCGACCAGGATTCACCACCAGCTCCTGCACGATGTCGCCGGTCAGCCGAAACAGTAACGACCGCCCATCGCGAATGACCAGGCTGGCCGCCGGCACCACTATCGCCGGGCTGCTGGCCAGTTCGAGGCGACCGCTGGCGAACATACCGGCCCGGGCGTTGCTGCCCGGCGCCAGGTCAACGTAGGCCAGTCCCAGCCGGGTTTGTTCGTC
Organism: uncultured Gammaproteobacteria bacterium; assembly: GCA_964351665.1. GTDB lineage: Bacteria > Pseudomonadota > Gammaproteobacteria > Xanthomonadales > SZUA-38 > JANQOZ01. The sequence goes on from CAYGPO010000167.1 coordinate 6,121, forward strand.
CAACGCCGCGGCGAGCTGGCGTAGCTGGCCACTGGCAGGGCTGCCGTCGGGTAGGGTGAGTTTGACCGCCATGCCGATCTTCGCTTCAGCAAACTGGGCCGCGTTAAGCTGGGCTCGCCATTCTAGACGGCCCTGGCGAATCATCCGAAACAGCTCGCTGCCGGGCTGGGAGACCTGACCCAGGGTCGCGGATCGGGACATAATAATGCCGTCATCTGGGGCCACGATGCGGGTGTCTTCAAGGCGGATCTGCAGCGACTCGAGAGCCGCGGCCGCTGAGTCAGCCTGGGCCTTACCGGTTTCGGCGGAGGTCACTGCCTGCAAAATATCCTGCTCACTGATGGCGCTGGATTTACCCAGTGCCAGCACCCGATCCCGGTTGACCTCAGCCTGTTTCAGGGTTGCTCTGGCCTGGGCCAGATTGGCTTCGGCCTGGGTGATCTCGGCTTGCACTGTGCGGGAGTCATAGCGGGCCAGCACCTGGCCAGCGGTGACTACATCGCCAACGTCTGCGCCAACATCGATCAAGGTCAGGCCCGAGACCCGCGCACCTACAACCGCTTCCTGCCAGGGTGTGATAGCACCCTGAGCCTCAATCAGTTGAGGCCAGGTGGTGGTGGCGGCTGCAATTTCGGTCACTACGGCCACCGGTTGGGGCTGCAGCGCAGCGCTGGCGGCTTCGTTTTTGCTACTCGGCCCCAACGCCCAGAGGGCAATCGCCGCCGCTGCGGCCAGACCGAATAGTGTATAGAGCGCTCTTTTCATTACATTCCCAACAGCAAACGAGCCCTGGGCATCGCTGGGTACCTTTGACAAAAGAGGCGCAACGGTTTCGCTCGGGGATCTAAATAGCCGAACATTATCTCCCAGGGCAAGGTAATCGTCCTGTGAATATCGCAATTATTTCCCTGGACTGCCCTTTGTGGGCCTTGGGGCACAGCTTTTTACTACCCCAAAGGCAGCTTCCATCCAGCTTCCATCCAGCTATCCCCCCCAGTGGGCCACCCAGGTATGATGGCCCACCGCGCCGGGCGGGCCAGTGAAAGGACTGACATCCGCCATGTATCACGGCGAACGACTGAACAGCATCTCCCATCTGGTTGGCACGGCCTTTGCGCTGATGGGGCTGGGTGCGCTGCTGACGGTGGCGATCAATAGCGCCGACCCATGGATGGTGGTCAGCTTTGCCACCTTTGGCCTGACCATGGTGTTGCTCTACACCATGTCTACCCTCTATCACAGCTTTCAGCCAACCACGATCAAATCCGTGTTCCAGGTGCTGGATCATGTGTCTATTTACCTGCTGATTGCGGGCACTTATACCCCCTACATGCTGGTCACCCTGCGCGATGGCAGTGGCTGGACCATCATGGCGGTGATTTGGGCCCTGGGGGCCGTCGGGATCTTGCTCGAAGTCCTGCCGATTCGCCGGCCTAAACCTCTGCAGCTGGCCATTTACCTGTTGATGGGCTGGGCCTGTGCCTTCGACTTTGCCAGCCTGCAGGAACGCCTGCCAGCCGCCGGCGTCAGCTGGCTCACCGCCGGCGGCATTGCCTATACGGTGGGCGTGGTGTTCTACCTCCTCGACACCATGAAAAAGATGCCCCACGCCCACGGCATCTGGCACTTTTTTGTGATGGCCGGGACGGTCTGTCACTTCATTTCGGTGATCGGCTACGTGCGCCCGCTGGCTTCTTTGCCATAGCTCTGGCAAACCCTCGGCGCAATGCCTAGCCCGCATTATTCATGAAGG
>CAYGPO010000168.1:0-7834 GCA_964351665.1 uncultured Gammaproteobacteria bacterium
ACGGCCCAGCTGCAGGCCGCCAATTGCACGCCATTTAATCGACGCAATGTTACAAGCTCGTGACACAGCCACAAGTGTATAACCGTTTTGCCCTGATGGTCTGTCACCCGCCGGACAGCATCCTGCGGGCCCGCAGCGCCCTGGCCTTTGTCAGGCATCTGCTGGCAGCGGGCCATCAGCTGCCCTGCGTTTACTTCTATCAGGCCGGCGCCGGCCTTGCTTTGGCTACAGCCCAGATCAGCAGTGACGACTTCAACCCCCGCCAGCACTGGCAGCAGCTCGCCACAGAGCATGCCCTTGAGTTAAAGGTTTGTGTCGGTTCTGCCCAGCGCCGGGGCGTGATGGAGCAAACTCTAGCGACGGGCTTTTCCATTGTAGGCCTTGGCCAGTGGATCGCCGCCGCCGCCGCCGCGGACCGGGTGATCCGATTCCCATGACCGATCTGGACACACTGCCCCGGCGCACAACCCTGGTGAGTTTTTTTGATCCGCCCTATGCCAATGGGGTGGCCCGGGAGCGGCTGGATCTTGCATTGGCATTGGCCGCCGCCGACTGGCCGTTGGCCCTTTACTTCGCTGGCCCCGGAGTGCTGATGCTGGCCCAACGCCAGGGCACGGATGAGATTCGTGATTTTCCGGCGGCGTTGGCCACACTGCTGCTGTTTGGGGTTGAAGAGATCTACGTTGAGGCGCAGGCGCTGGAACGCTATGGCCTGCAGCCCGATGAGCTGCGGATCCCTGCAAAGTCTATCGATGGCGCTGAGCTACGCTGCATCATGGGCAGGCAGTCGTGCCTGAGTTAAGCGCCGCCATGGCCACTGACCAGGCCTCAGCATCACCGTCGCCGGTGCTGCATCTGCTGTGGTCCGATCCTGCCACCGACCCCCTGCGCCAGATCTGTCTGGACACCGCCAGCGAGGCCGATTGTGTGGTGTTGATGGCGGAGGCGGCGCTGGCGGCAGTGTCCAGCCAGCGTTGGCTGGCGGGTCGGCGGGGTCGCTGGCTTGTGTTGCTGCCGGATCTGGTAAGTCTGGGGTTTGATCAGCAGCAGCTCGACCCGGCGATCACCGGTATCGATCATGGCGAACTGGTGGACTTAAGCTGTCGCTATCCGCTGATCCAGAGCTGGGGCTGATGGCAACCGATGCAAGCCAGCAGCTGGCTGAGCTGGAGCTTGATGCCCGGGGCTATCTGCGCCAGCGCAATCAGTGGCAGCCCTGGGTGGCGGAACAGATGGCCGCCGCGGACGATATAGCGCTAAGCCCCGCCCACTGGGAGATTCTGGAGTTCCTGCGCAGCTATTACGATGAGTACCAGATGGCACCACCTATGCGGGTGTTGGTGAAAGCGGTGGCGATCAAGCTTGGTAAGGACAAAGCGGAAAGTCGGTATTTATATCGGTTGTTCCCCGACGGCCCGGCCAAACAGGCCTGCCGTTATGCGGGGCTGCCTAAACCCGTGAGCTGCGTCTAATCTTTCTGGATACCAGGGGGGCAGCCAGGGATCAAGCTAAGGGTCCAATCGAACGGCGATATAGGGAACGCCGTTGGAATCGGTTCCGTGCCAGCGGTTGAGGCCGATGTCGTCAAAACGAATATCCTCCAGCCCCCGGAAACGACAGCTGTCCGGCGGCGATAGATTGCGTCGCTCCAACCGTCGACAGGTCACCGTGGCGCCAGAGCTGTCCAGCAGGGTAACGCTGGCCCGGTCAGATTCCACCTGGGTTAGCTGCAGCCGGGTGGCCCGGCCGCCGTCTTCGGGCAGCAGCATCCAGGTGCCGGTGAGCATATTGTCCGGATCAATGGAAAACCGAACCAGAGAAATCGGCTGCACCAGCAGGTCCACAGGACTTTCCATGTCTGTCTGTTGGCTGACCAGCCACAGGGTGGCCCGGGAGCTGCTGTGAAAATCCAGCAGGGCCCGACCAAAATTTTGCGCCCGGTCGGGCTGACGAAATTCGCCGAACAGGGTTTGGCCGCCGCCCAGCTCGGTCAGGTCGCCCCGAATGATGCGTCCCTGCAGGCTGCCGGTGGATAACAGCCAGCGAGACCCACCCGCTGGGCCGTAGGTGTTGCTCATCAGCACGGCTTCACCGTTTTGAATTTCCAAGGCAAAACCTACGCCGGGTCCAGAGGTTTCATACTCCCCGCCGGACTCGGACCACCACAAACCGGCCTCCGGCGAAAACTCTGGAAGGCTGCCCAGCTGAAGCAAATCGAAACCGGCCAAACGGGCCTGCTTCTGGCCTTGCTCACGCAAATACAGAGACACTGGATAGACTCCGGGTTTCAGGCCGGTAATCAGGTCAGCATCAAGTTGCGCACCGAGGTCCGTATTCAGCTTTGTGTTCAGGTCCTCGTTGCGAACGTCCGATAGATCGGTCAAGTCCACTTCCAACGCCACCGGTGTTGAGACTGGCAGGCAGGCGCCGGTTGCTTGGCTGGTAGCCAGCACCACCACGCCCTGAGCTTCCATGTTCACCCTGTCCACCTGGGGTATGCAGCTGTTTAGCCAGCTGCCAGAGATACTTAGCGCCACGGTTTGCCCGGAGCCATCGGTCACCGGCGCCAACTTGAAGGCCAGGGGCGCAGCCGCCGGTATGGGCGCCTGGATCTGGGCCCACAGCAGCGGGCTGAACATCGTGGCAATTAGACAAAGCAGAAGTCGCATCTACCCATGGTAGAGCCTGCTGCCCCTGGGGACAACAATCTGAGGGATAAACTGCCGACGGTCGGAGCAGTAGGCGGGACCAGTGGCTGAACTGGCCCGCCCCTGGGCCAGCTAACGCTGCGCTTGTATATTGTTGATCAAATTTCGTCGGTCAAAGTGCAGCGGTTAGCGCGCTGCAGACCGTCTCTACCTCGGATTCGGTCATTTCGTTGAAAAATGGCAGTGCCAGGGTGCGGGCCGCAAATCCTTCGGCCACCGGAAACGGGCCCTGATCGGCCACCAGTGATGCGATCCCGGGCTGTTGGTGCAGGGGTGCAAAATAGCGGCCGGCCTGGATGCCCTGATCTGCCAATTTGCGGATGATCTGGTCCCGAGGTATTTCCTCGTCCAATATCACCACCCAGGTAAACCAACAGATGTCCTGGTCGCTGGCGGACAGCAGCCGGATCCCGGCCACACCTTGAAGGCCTTTTCGGTAGTGGGCTGCCAGCTGCTGGCGTTGCTGCTCAATTTCAGAAAATCGTTGGACCTGGCCTAATCCCAGCGCTGCGGACAGCTCCGGTAGGCGATAGTTGAGCCCGGTCAGTAGCTGGTCATGCCAGCTGCCGTCCATGGTTCTGCCGTGATTGCGCATCTGAGCAACCCGCCGGGCCAGTTCTGGGTCGTCGGTGACCAGCATGCCGCCTTCACCGGTGGTGATCTGTTTGTTGGGGTAAAAACCGAAACAGCCGGCATCGCCGAAGCTGCCCAGGGCTTTGCCCTCCACCCGGCTGCCCAGGGCTTCGCAGGCGTCTTCAATCAGCGCAATATTTTCGATCCGGCAAACGTCGCCCAAGGCCTGGATCTCCGCTGATTGGCCGAACACATGAACCGGAATTACCGCTGCGGTGTCATCGGTAACACTGCAGGCCACCTGGGCCGGGCACAGGCCTAAATGGCTGGGGCTGATGTCACAAAACTGCAGCTGGCAGCCTGCGGCCAAAATCATGTTGGCGGTTGCTGGCACGGTGAAAGGGGAGGTGATGACCTGGGCCTTTGGTCCCAGCCCCAGAGCTTTCAGGGCCAGATGCAGTGCAGCGCTGCCGGAACTGACGGCGACAGCGTGGTCTACGCCTACCAGTTCGGCAAATGCGCTTTCAAACCGCTGCACCATTGGGCCACGGCTGAGCTGACCGCTGCCTAACACCTGGGCAACCAGGGACTGCTCCGCGGCACCAATCTGGGGCCTGGCCAGGGGGATTCGGATCGCCGGGGGTGGCGCCGGGCTCAAGGTTTGCTGGTTGGGTTGGTCAGACAGGGGTAGGCACCTTGTTTAGTAGTATGTCGGAGCTTGGGGCGGCCGCCAGCACTTTGGCAATGGCGGTGCCCGCGGTGCCCTGGCCATAGGGGTTTTCCAGTTCCTTCAGTCCCGCAGCAAACGGCTCGCTAAGGGCGCGGTCCATTGCTGCAAGAATCTGGGGCTGATTTGGCTCAACGTCAATGACATTGGCAGCCATTAGCCGACCCTGCTGGCGTCGACCTATATTGACACAGGGCAGTTTAAAGGACGCTGACTCCATAATGCCTGAAGAGCTGTTGCCAACAATGGCGCCGGCCCGGGACAGTAAAGAGAAATACTCCAGCGGCGCAAGATTGGTATACAGGCGGGCGCTGGCATGGCGTTCACACCAGCGCCCGGCGCGCTCAATAATGTGTCTTGAGCCCGCGTCGGCATTAGGGAAACAGAACACCAGTGGGCCCTGGAAGGAGGGCATGAACTGGTCCAGGGCGGCAAATAGTGCTTCAGTTTCGCAGTTGGTGTCCGCGGCCAGGGTTAGCGGGTGCCAGGCCACTACCAGCGGCGCAACCGACAACGCCTGGGTTGGCAGCGACAGGGTTGCCGCCAGCTGGGCTGCAGACAGCAACGGGGTATGGTTTAGCGCGTCCAGGGACGGTGCGCCGACGGTGGTCACCCGCCAGGGTTCCTCGCCCATGGCGATAACCCTGGCGCTGGCCTGTTGATGGGGCGTCAGGTGCAGGTGCGCCATTTTTGTCAGCGCATTGCGCACGGCGTCATCTATAGCTCCCGCCGAGACCTCGCCACCTTCAATGTGGGCCATGGGCAGTCTCAGGGCCAAGGCGACGCTGGCTGCGGCCAGCATCTCGTAACGATCGGCAATCAGCAGCAGCATATCCGGCCGATCATGGCTTAGCTCGTCGGCCAGGGATAGGGTCGCAAGGCCAATGGTTTTTGCCATGCCGGTGTCGGTATCGGAGCTCAGCAGGCATTCCAGCTCGGCTCTGACCTGAAACCCTGCTTGCCTTGCGGCGATGCCGGTGCGGCCAAATTCCGGCGACAGGTGCGCGCCAAATAAAATCAGCTCCGGGTCCAGCTGGGGCTCGTTCTGCATCGCCCGCAGGGGCCAGATCAGGTGAGCGTAGTCAGCTCGGGAGGAAGAAATAACGGTAATTTTGCGTGGCGAATCAGCCATGATCGGGCAAACATCAGGCGCTGGGGAGCGGTATCATGTCGTTCTGTAGCTTTAAGCGCAACCACCCCCAACAATTCCCCGCTAAGCTGCCGAAAGCTGTTGTTTTGTGACAACATTGAGGCCTGGCCAGGTATTGCGCCCATGGGTTAAACCCTTGTCGCACAAGGGCAGAAACGTGATGGAGTTCGATTGACAGGCTGTTGCGTTCTTGCCATAGTCAGCGGTAATAAGACATGTAGATGCGTGTCTAGGGGAAAACCAATCAGATTCCGGTCCAAAAAAAGACAGTCTCACGGTGCCGTCAGTGGCGTCGGCCTTGCTGCTGCATTAGCAGTGACGGGCCTGTGGGGATTGACCTCGGCAGGTTCGGCCCAGGCCATCCCTGGGTTGATCGGGCTGCGCGCTCCGGTCACCACCGTGGCCCTTGGGCGGATGAATCTTCGGGACTGGAAACAGTATGCCCAGCGGGCGCTGATGCCAGACTTTGCCCGCAACCTGGGATTCACCTCCCAGGTGGAGATTGGTCTGGTCAATCGTCACACCGACCTGCTGAAGCCGGAGTTTTCCCAGGCCCCAGCCCCCGCCGCGCTGACCTTTCAATTCTCTTCCCGCCAGGGTCTGTCCCTTGCCCAGGTGGCGCGAGACGGTCCCCAGCGGTTGCTGGATCAGCGAGTGGGAGGGTTTGAATTTGAACGATCCCTGCTGGCCTCGGGATTCCGTCGATCCCTGGGCAGTGAAAGTTCTGTTGATGTGGCGGCTATTTTTGCCCAGCAGGGTTATGCCACTCCGGGGTTTGGCGCAGTCACGGCCCAATCGGCCAACGATATAGCCAGCAATATGCGCAGTCTGTATCCCAACCAGGGAGAACAGGTAAGCGGCGCCGGGCTGCAATTGGGTTTCACCAGCGATCTATCCCCTGCTGTGACCATGGGTGCCTCGTTTCGCTCGCGGATCGACATGGACGCATTCCAGAATTACCGCGGGGTTTACGCCGAGCCTGGTGATTTTGATATTCCGGCTGCGGCGAATTTCAGCGTCATGATGCGCACTGGGCGCCGCGCGGCGGTCACCTTTGATATCCAGCGGGTGCTTTACAGCGATGTGAGCACCTTCACCACCGCCTTGTTGCCGGACCGTTTTCTTTCTCTACTGGGCGACAGCGCCAGTCCAGAGTTCGATTGGGACGACCTGACGGTTTACCAGCTGGGCTGGAACTGGCAGAGCACCAGAAAAACTGCCTGGAAATTCAGCTACAGCACCTCCCAGCAGCCAGCTCCCAGTTCGCCGGCCCTGGCCAGGGCTCTGCGCCGGGACGTGGCCGATCGCAGCATGAATATTGCCATGACCCACCGGGCAGGCAAGAACACCTCGGTTAACCTCAACGTCAGCTACGCACCGGCGGAATACTATCTGGGCAACCCTCAATTTGCCCAGCCGACAGATCTGAACGGCGACAGTTTTGAGCTGGAACTGCTGTGGAGTTGGAAATTCTAACGCTGCCTTTGGCGCTGGACCTGCACCTGATTTTTCCTTTGTGGCACCAGCCTCTGGCGTATCGCTTGTGTGCTGAGGGCAATTGGGGTTTGATAGGCGATCAGCGCACCGTTTCATAATGGCGCACCGGTAAAGGATTCCCATGCAGCTCCTGCGCGAATGGTTTGTGCGGCGTTTTTCCAATCCCCAGGTTTTCATCCTGCTGGCTCTGGTGCTATTGGGTGTCATCGCGGTGTGGGCCTTTGGCAACATTCTGGCGCCACTGTTTGCCGCCCTGGTCATCGCCTATTTGCTGGAGGGTCTGGTGGTGCGGCTGGAGCGCTTTGGGTTGCCGCGACTGCTGGTGGTATCCCTGGTATTTCTGATTTTTGTTGCCTCCCTGATGATCATGTTCTTCGGCGTAGTGCCGCTGCTGACCCGACAGGTTACCCAGCTGGTGCAGCAGCTGCCGGCCTTCGTCAATCGCCTGCAGACCACCATCGAAACCCTGCCGGAAAAGTATCCGGACCTGGTTAGTCAGGACCAGATCAACAGCTTCATGGGTTCCCTGGGTGATCAGTTGGGCGAGGCAGGGCAAAGCCTGGTCACCCAGACTCTGGCCTCCATCAGCGGCATAATCACGCTGCTGGTGTTCCTGGTATTGGTGCCAATTTTGGTGTTTTTTCTGATGAAAGATAAACATCAGCTGATTGGTTGGTTCCAGCAGTTTCTGCCCCAGGAGCGACACCTGGCTATTTCCGTCTGGCGTGAAGTGGATGTTCAGATCGGTAACTATGTCCGGGGTAAAGCCGTGGAAATTTTTCTGGTTGGGGTGGTAAGTTTTGTCACCTTCCGTTTTCTCGACCTTCAGTTTGCCGCCCTGCTGGCCACGGTTGTTGGATTTTCGGTGCTGGTGCCCTATATAGGCGCCGCGGTGGTGACTCTGCCGGTGGCCATCGTGGCCTTTTATCAGTTCGGCTGGACCAGCCAGTTTGCCTGGGTGCTGGCAGCCTACGGCATTATCCAGGTCCTCGATGGCAATGCCCTGGTACCGCTGCTGTTTTCTGAAGTGGTGAATCTGCACCCGGTGGCGATTATTGTTGCGGTGCTGCTGTTCGGCGGAATCTGGGGTTTTTGGGGCGTATTTTTTGCCATTCCCCTGGCGACCCTAAGCAGCGCGCTGCTTAGGGCATTTCGTACCGGCCAGATGGCTGCCAGCGA
>CAYGPO010000169.1:0-7736 GCA_964351665.1 uncultured Gammaproteobacteria bacterium
TGTTGAAAACGCCATGGATGGCTTTTTCAACAGCCTGCTAGCCCCGTTTGACAATACTGAATGCCCACTAATCGCCTGCGTCGCTAAGTTGAGGTTTGGTAGGGTCTTTTGTACGTAAAAACGCCTCAACCTCTTCCAAGGTGGGTGGACAGCAGCCAGCCCGGGACACGTTAATGGCTGATGCTGCGCACGCCATCTCAAGGGCTTGTTCTAGAAGTTCAGGATCCTGCCATCGCGTTGGAGCTTTAGTTGCCTGATGGCGATACAGGGAGGCAAGGAATGCCGCGTGAAAGGTGTCACCGGCGCCTACCGTATCCACCATTGGTGCTGCGCTATATGCCGGTTTTCTGATGGTGGTGCCAGCGCTCATGAGCGTTGCGCCCTGGCTTCCCTCGGTGACCAGCAAAATACCCTCGCCAATCATTTCCAGGGCTTTGCTGGCACTACCGGCGGTATCTGAGGCCAGTTGAAGCGGTATTAGATCTTCATCGCTGGCCTTCACGATGTCTGCCATCGGCAACAACGACTGTACCCCTTCAAGATAGGTTTGCTGATTGATACTGGCTCCCAGGCGGATATTGATGTCCATGCTGATCAGCACTCCACTGCTGCGCATAAGAGCGAATAGCTCGCGGATTTTTGGCAGCTGGCTGGGCGTAATTGCCAGCGATCCGGTGTGAAAAATCTCCACGCCGGTGGGCAGATGATCGCGTATCTGCTCATAGGTGACGTCTTTATCGGCAACACCCTCGCGGTAAATTCGGTAGCTCGGTGCGCCGCTTTCGTCGATGGTCACCAAGGCCATGGAGGTGGGCCATGGAGAGCGCCGAGCGATGGCTAGCTTCACCCCTTCGCGGCGCAGCGCATTGGATAATTGGTTTCCGAAGCTATCATCGGATAGTGGCGACAGGTAGCTGACCGGTATCCCCTGTCGGGATAGCGCAATGGCGACGTTGAAGGGTGAACCACCCAAGTGCGGGTGATAAGCGTTGTGGTCATCCCTGATGAAATCAATTAGTGCTTCGCCTAATACGGCAATCGTCACGGTTCTGTTTTCCGGATCTCTGGGCCATTGGCTGAAGGGTGGGCGGTGGCGCTGCTCTGACGAACGATAAGCTCGCTGGGGAGCACGCTGTCACCCACCGATTGTTCATTGACCAACCCCAGGATAGATTCCACCAGCGCCTGTCCCGCGCCTCGAATATTCTGTCTGATCGTAGTTAGTGAGGGTGTACTGAAAGCGGCTAGGCCGATATCGTCATAGCCCACCACAGCGACGTCTTGAGGTACCTGTAAACCGAGATCTGCCAGGGAAGAAATAGCAGCCAGAGCGACTACGTCGCTGGCGCACACCAGGGCATCAAAGGTGCTGGCAGACTCCAGTACCCGGCGAGTCACCTCTCTGGCATTTTCCATGTCAAAGGGAACGTCAAACACCAGCTGGCGTTCGCTGACTATGCCTGCTTCGGCCAAGGCCCTCTGGAAGCCGGAAAATCGGGCGGATATTTCCGGGTTGCGGGTATTGCCCAGAAAGGCGATCCGCTGGCGACCAGTTTCCAGCAGGTGTTTCGTTGCCTTGTAGCCGCCGCCTTCGTTGTCACCACCGACCAGCACGTAATGTCTATTGGCCACCGGAGCGCCCCAAACGACAATCGGTGTTGAATGTTCCACCAGCGCATCCAGCGCTTCATGTTGCTCACCCTGGCCGACAAAAATGACTCCGTCGGCACTTTGAAATACCCGGCTTTGTTGCAATTTCCCCACGTCAAAAACTGGTGCATGGGCGAGCAGCAGGTCGTAATCATGATCTGCCAGGCAGTCGGCAATGCCGCCTAACATTTCCAGAAAAAACGGATCGGACATATGTTGTTTTGACTTAATGTCAAACATGAAAACCACCGAAATAACCCGTTTGCGGCGCAGCCGAAAATCCCGCGCTTTTTGGTTGACTGTGTAGTGGTGTTTTTGCGCCAGCTGCTGCAGTCTGTTGCGGGTCTTAGCGTTGATCAGCGAGCTGTTATTCAGTGCCCGCGAAGCTGTGGCTCTTGATACACCCGCCAGATCAGCCAGATCTTGTAGGTTTTTGACTTTCCCTGTGCTCATCTGCGGAGGTGTTCGCTATCAGTGGTGTTGAGACTATCGCGCCAAATGTAACATAGGAAGGTGCTGATGCTGGTTCTGATCCAGGTTATGGGAGAGGTTTGATCTTGGGTCAACTAAAGGCTCTACGTTTTAGCCACCGTTCAGGCTGTCGATTTGGCTGCCGGCTCCATGTTGTTTACCAGGCCGCCGGCTGTCTTCGCTGGGCGAGGGCTGATTCCATGCGGCTAAGGGTGTTCCGGTTAATGCGATAGAAGCACATGAGTACCGCTGCGGCCAAAAAAAACACCGCCGGTAGGCCACTGAACATCAGGCGAATGCCGCTGATGGCAATCTCGGTTTGAGGCTGGTTTGCGACAAAGCCATACCAGGCAAGAATAAATCCCGGCATTGCGCCACCTACGGCGGCGCCCAATTTCAGTGAGAACATCGAGGCAGAGACTACCAGGCCTGCAGAATGAGTTCCGGTGCGCCACTCGCCGTATTCTGCGCAATCGGTATACATGGAAAATAGCAGGGTAATGATGACACCAAAAGTCAGAATCCCCAGGCTATGTAGAACCACCAGAGCTGCAAATTGATCCGGCGGTATGACGTAGCAAAGACACAGCAACACAACGTGCACTAGGTTCATTCCAATCATCAGATGGTGTTTCTCAAAACGAGCGGTGAGGCCCGGAGTCATCAAGGCTCCAAGCAGTTGGCCGATCAGGCCGCAGGAGGTGAGAAAAGCCGTGCGGTCAAAGATCAGGAAGTATTGGGCTCCGTCATCTTGAAGATAGTATTTGACGTAAAAAACAATGGAAGCAAACCGCGCAATAAGACCAACCACTACGGCAATTCCTGTGAATACCAAAATTACCCAGGAGGGGTTTTTGAGCAGCCCAGCCAGGTCATCGCGAATGCTGGTCGTGTTGGCCTGATGGCGAATTCGTTCCTTAGTGGTCGCGAAGGTGGCCCAGTACAGCAGCACTGAGAGCACGGCGAACAGCACTATGGTGAGACGAAATCCCAGCAGCTCGTCGGTTCCGCCCAGCCAACGCACCAGCGGCGTTGCCAGGGCGCCGACGCTGAGGGTCCCGAGGGAGGCAAAGATGAACCGAAACTGAGTTGCTCGGGTGCGCTCTTCGGCGACGGGTGAAATGACCGCGAGCAGCGCGGAGTAGGGCACATTTATCGCCGTGTACGCCAGCATCACCAGGGTATAGGTCACATAGGCGAATATCAGCTTGCCGGTATCAGACAGGTCCGGGCCCAAAAACAGCAGATAACCCAGCAGTGCGTACGGAATAGCCATCCACAGCAGGTAGGGTCGATATTTGCCCCAGCGGGTTTGGGTGCGATCTGCCAGCAGCCCCATGGCTGGGTCGCTGATGGCATCAATAATTTTAGTTACTAGCAGCATGGTGGCTGCGGCCGCCGGCGAGATGCCGAACACGTCGGTGTAGTAGTAAAGCAGAAACAGGCCGAAGAACCCCATATAGAAGTTTGAGGCCATATCTCCCAGTCCGTAGCCCACTTTTTCTTTGAAGGACAGCGGTTTGGAATCCAACGTATCGCATGATGTTTTCATCGTTGTACCCTCATGAGTCCAGCTAGGTCAGCAGATCATCATCAATACAGATTCGCTGCGGCCCGTCCCCGCCGGTGGTTTGGATGATTCCCCGCCTTGTGCTCAATTCAATCCGTAATTCGGCCCGCTGGGTTTCTGCATCCCAGCGCATGACCAGCTCATCGTCGGCGCAGTCGGGCATGGAAAAGATCCCGGAAAACGCGCCGCAGCTGTTGCGAAAACTAATTAAATCTGTCAAACACCTCACCACTGGCCTGCGCAGAGCCTCGCACACTTCTCTCCGGCTATAGTAGTGGCGGTTTGTATCGCGGCCCACATCGGTTTTTTCTACCAGCGCCAGGTCGTTATGGCCTGCCAGCAGTCCCACGTAGTAAACCTGAGGGATGCCCGGTGCAAAAAACTGGATGGCTCTGGCAATCAAATAGTCCAGGTCGTTGCGGCCCAGCGCGTCGTAGTAAGTTGAATTGATCTGATAAACGTCCAGATTAGAGGCGGCGTGACCGCTGGCGCGGCGGCTAGCGCCGTTGGTTTTTCGGTGGATAGTCTCTACCAGGCTATCAATCTCCTGATTTTGCAACAGCCCTTCCATTTTCCCCTGGCAGGCCACATCCAAAATTCCTATCCCGTCATGGGTATCAAGCACGGTGACACAGTTTCGTGGGGCGATGTGCAACCAACCCTTGAGTGCGCTGGTCGAGCCGGTATAAAGGGTGTGAAGTACCAAAGGTGGCAGCGCAAAGTCGTAGACCCGGCCCACCTGGGAGGCGATGGCGACCTGGGTTTGATAGTGGGAGTGAATTTCAACCAGGGATGACATGCCAAGTTGGCGCGCACGTTCTGACAAAGTGGCAATAAAATCGAAGGTTTCAGGAAGCATGAAACAGCTGGTGCCGCGACGTTTGATGGCGTATCCCGCCGCATCCAATCGTATTTCCCCAACGCCAGCTTCAGAAAATCTTGCAAGAATGGAGTCTAGATACTCCTTGCCAGCGACGGACTCCACGTTAATGTCCATTTGCTGCGGGCTGAAGGTGGTCCAGAACTCATGCTGACTGCCATCATCCAGCACTGCGTTGGTAAAGGGTGGACCGGGCCGCGGCCGGTAAATGCGTCGAATTTCTTCGCTGACGGTTGCGTTGCCCGGGTCATCGCTGAACAAATCAGATTTTTTTAAAAATAGATCCCAATATGGCGAGTTGCTCCCATGGCGTTTGACGTCTTCAAACTGGGGGGAACTGGAGGACAGGTGGTTGACGATTAGATCAGCCATAACCCGGTAAGTAGGGGTCAGCGCAGCCACATCTTTCCAGCCGCCGAGTCGTGGGTCTACACGGGTATGATCAATGGGATCAAAGCCAGCATCTGAGCCGTCGATGGGGTCAAAAAAAGGCAGAATATGGACGCCGCCAAACAGCCCTCCCAGCTCGTTGTCCAGTATTGAACGAAGGCCTTGGAGATCGCCAGCGATGCGGTCGACGTAGGTTATCAGTTGGACATCTTTGGGCATCAGTTAACGCTCTGGAAACTGGAACCACCATAGAGATCTTTTGGTAGCCGGGTGCGGCACAGGATCACTTGATATTGCTGCAATGACAATCAGGAGGCCCAGCCGTCCAGTGACGACTGGGCTCGTTGAAAAAAGCCTGCAATGGCTCTGCCTAGTAGCGCACTAGAGAAAGTTATAGCGCAGGGTGATAGAGGTGGTTCGGCCGTTGATAGGTCGGACTCGGACCAGGTCACCGGGCGTCGCTGAACCTTCTTCACCTTCGGTGAAACCTTCTTCGTCGAACAGATTGTTCGCGTTTAAGCTGATGCTCAGGTTTTCGTTGAAGTAGTAGTTGGCAAACAGGTTGGTCACTACGTAGGCATCAAACTTCAGGTCGTTATTGTCCTGGACGAACACTTCATCGGTACCGACAAAGTTCAGGCCTGCATCCCACTGCTCTGTGGAGTACGAGGGTGTGAGGTTGAAGAAATAGTCTGCCTGGCGACGCGGTGTGTTGCCCACGTTGCTGCCGTCGGCGGTGCGCACAAGTTCAGAGTCCGTGAAGGTCACGCTGCCACGGATGTTGAAGCCGTTGTCAAAGTCGTACAATCCTTCCATCTCGATACCACTGGATTCATAGGTGTTACCCAACAGTTGTTGAGTAGTAACTTCAAATGCCAGTTCTTCGGTGGTTTCGGTATCGAAGTAGGTGACGTAGAACGCGCCTTGGCCGAACTGGTACTTCAAGCCAATTTCTGCCATTTCCACGATGGAATGGCCAGCTCTTGATCCCATGTCACCGTTGGCGTCCAAATTGCCGGTCACTCGATCCGGTGTCGCCAGGCTGCCACCCTCAGCGATATTGGCAAATACTGCCAGATCGTCGTTGATCAGGTAGCTGCCGCCAATAGACCAGGAGTCAAAATCCTGCTCGTAATCGGCTCGGCGGGCTGCGCCAATGGTGGGTACCTGCTGCTCGTTAAGACCAACGGTACCGTCGCCGTTGACGTCCAGCGGCAAAAGTACCGTGCTTTCGGCAAAACGACCGTCTACGTCGTAATCGTTCTGCCTGTAGCTGATATCCCAGGTGAAGCGGTCACCGATTTCCCCGCTGACGGCCAGAAAAGGGGCCAACCCATCGATTTCGAAATCATATAGCCGTGTGCAGCAGTTGCCGAAGGCCGGGTTTCCATAAAGCACGCCGCCGACTGAGTTGCCCTGGTCAAAAGGCGTGAGGTCGCCGTTGAGTCGAACGTAGTATTGGTTGAAGTTCCAGGTTGTACTCACATTTTGGCTAAACGACGCCAGTCCTATCGTAGCCTGTACTGGGCCAAAATCGCCATTAACTTTCAGCTCGGTGATTCGGTTGTCCATGTCATTGACTTTGGTGTTAAAGAACACAATTTCCTGGGACGGCCCGGCGGTTGGGTCAACAAAGGGCGTGGTCAGAAACGGTGATGCAAAGTTGCCCTCAATGGAGGCACTGCGATGGCGAAACTCGGCGTTAAAGGTCTCGTTGATATCGTAGTCTGCAACTACTGCAAAGGAGGTCATCTCAGTTTCGAAACCTTCTTCGTTGCATTCAATCACGTTATTGCGACGCGGTGCACAGTCGGTGACGCCAGACAACAAGCTGCCCTCGCCGAAATCCACCCCAAATTCGTCAAAGCGTGTGCCGCCACTATATCGCGCAGGTATTGGCAGGTAGGTAGGGACGGTATCGTCCAGGCGTTTAAAGTGAAATTTCACCGAACCAGCGTCGAAGTTTCCCGCCACCGTTGCTTTGATCTGATACCCGTCCTCAAGTTCTTCCCGGGATTCCCGCGGGCCTTCGCCTTTTCGAACATAGCCACCGACATGATAAGACCAGGTGTCAGACAGTGCTCCGCCATATTCCCCGTCCAGCCGCAGGGAGTCGAAATCCAGCCCGCCGGTGATGGCCATGGAACCGCCCTCAATTGAGCCGTCCTTGGAGATAAAGTTGATGATGCCGCCCGGCGAGTTGAACGCCTGGGTAGCTGCGGTGCCGCCACGTATGGACTGCACTGTGGCGAGGGTTGAATCTGCACGCAGCCAGCTGTCGGCGGTGGCGAAGGCTGTGTCTCCCACCAGTAACATGGGGAATCCGTCTTCCTGGAAAGACAGATATTTTGCGCCGCCGGCGCTAATGGGCAGCCCCCGAACCTTCACATTGGCATTGGCGTCGCCGGAAGAGGACTCAGCCTGTATGCCAGGAATGTTTCGAAAGATTTCCGCCGTTGAGCGCGGTGCGTAGTTCTGCAGTTCCTCAGTGCCAAGCGCGGTCACGGACGCGGAGGATTCAAATTTGGTTGTTGGGCGAGCGACGCCGGTGACAATAACTTCTTCAATCGGCTGGTCTTCAGCCTGGGCTAAAGCGTTGCTGGCTGGAAGGCCGGCAGAAATTAATCCACCCAGAGCGGCGGCGTATCGAAAGTGGGGTTTTTGACTGTACATGGCGTTTCCTCAGGTCATTTTATCCGACGTGTCGAAGCAAGATGCTGGCAGTATGCTAATGCGGGATGCAATCGATTGCAAATACAATCGATTGCAGTCTAC
>CAYGPO010000170.1:0-7682 GCA_964351665.1 uncultured Gammaproteobacteria bacterium
CTAGCGTTCGTTCCGGTCTCAGGTAGCGGCGGGAAAAGCGGTGCCAACAGCTTGGGTCGGGAAACCCCAAAACCCTGGGCGTAGTCAGCACCTAAGGATTTGACCACTGCCAAGATTTCGTCGTTTTCGACAAATTCTGCCACGGTCCGAATGTTCAGGGTGTGGGCGATATCGATGATGGATTTGACGAAAATCCGGTCGGTTTGATCATGCACGATATCCCGCACGAACATGCCGTCAATTTTCAGATAGTCGACCTTCAGTTTTTTCAGATAACCGAAGGACGACAGGCCGCTGCCAAAGTCGTCCAGGGCGAACTCACAGCCCATGTCCCTCAATGCATCAATTAGACGGGATGCCTCAGTAATGTTGCGGATCACCGCGGTCTCGGTAATTTCAAAATTGATCATGCCCGGGGGCAGTTCAGATTTGGCCATCAGGGCCAGCAGGGTGTCGCAAAACTTGGCGTCGCCCATACTCAGGCCAGACAGGTTAATCCAGTAACGGCGGCCCTGGGCGTTGAAGCCGGCATGCACAAACAAGGATTTGAGCAGATTGGTCACCACCCATTCATCCATTTTTACGCCCAGCCCGTAGCGTTCTGCCGCGGGCAGAAACGCCCCCGGCGGGATCAGTTTGCGAGATTCAGGCTCGCGCATTCGCAGCAACACCTCCACCCGCTCCGGTTCATGGGAATCGTGCAGGGGAACAATCTTCTGTTCATACAGGGCGAACAAATTGTGCTCCATGGCATCATGCAGGCGTTTCACCCAGCGCATCTCGCCACGGTGCTTCTGGGCCTGGTCTGAATCGTCTGAAACCAGATGAACCTGGTTACGACCGGATTCTTTTGCCGCGTAGCAGGCAGCGTCGGCTAGTTGCTGTAGTTCGTTGATGTCGCCGCGACTTGTCTCAATGGGCACAACGCCAATGCTTACCCCAATGCGAAAAATCTCGGCGTCCCACAGGAATTGAAAATCTTCAACGTCGTGGCGGATTGCTTCGGCGACCCGCAGGGCAGCGTCCGTCGGGCAGTGCATGATGACGATGCCAAACTCGTCACCTCCCAGGCGACCCACGGTATCGGCGGTGCGCACCTTGCCGCGAATCAGGCTTGAGATCTGTCGCAGCAGCTGATCCCCTGCAGCGTGGCCGCAGGTGTCATTAACAATTTTGAACTGATCCAGATCCAGATACATCAGGTAGCAGCACAATCCTTCCCGCAACGGTTCAGACCAGGCCTGCTTGAGTTTTTCCTGAAACGAGCGACGGTTATAAAGGCCCGTGAGCTCGTCATAACTGGCCTGGTATTCAAGCTGGCGATTGCTCTTTTCCAGCCGAACCCGGGCATCTTCGATGGACCGGGTCCTGTCCGCAACCTCTTTGCGCAGGCGCAAATTAGACAGGGCCACACGGCGGTTTCGATAGCGCATCAGGGCCACGGTGAGCAGCATCAGTGAGACCACTAGAGCGGCGGGAAACCAGGTCTTTCGCCAAACCGGGGTCAGTACCGTGAAATGCCATTGGGAGGGTGGGCCCCATTGTCCAGCGGGCTTTCGTGCCTGCACTTTGAACTCATAGTCGCCGCCGGATAAATTAGAAAAACTTACCGACTGAGCGGTGTCCGGGGCACTCCAGTCCGGATCCGAACCGATCAGCCAGTAGCGGTATTCCAAACCTGTTGGGTGCCTGGTGGAGACTGCTCCGAAAGTGATTTTGACCTTGTGAAAGTCCGCCGCAACCTGACCCCCATCCGGAATCGGCAGCAGTTCGTCACCGGCTTCAACTCTGGATACCCTGGCCGCAGGGGGTGGGGTTATCGGCATCGGCAAATCGGTTCGAATCCGCGCCGCGCCGGCCATGGTGCCCACCCATAAATGCCCTTCAGGATCAAAATAGCTTGCATGCACGTTGGCTTCTGCCCCCAGGAACCCCGCCAGCTGACCGTAGTGCATATAATTTTTGTTCTGTGGATCTAGCTGATAGATTCCCGTTTCAGTGCCAATCATGATGGTGCCGTCAGGCAGTGCTTCGACCACATACAGGGATTGATCAGCAATGGGTCCGCCGCCGGGAGACTGCAGGGTTTGCCCATCGAAGTAAAAGATCCCGCCCTCGGTGGTGGCTATCCACAGCCCTTCGCCCTGCACGCTGAGCTGGTTAAACTCGGTGCGACCCAGGGTATCGGTGCTCAGTATCAGCTGTGGCGCCAGGCCGGGACTGTCCATATCCAGTTTGAAGACGCCAACGTCATCCACCCCGTACCAAAGCCAACGATGGCCCTGTGTGGTCAGGCTGAAGATAGGGTGCTGCTGGGAAATCTCCGTCAGCGACTGAGGCCGGGGGTCGTAATGGAACAATCCGTCATCCCGGGTTCCCATCCATATCCTGCCGTCCCGGGATTTATGAAGATCAAGAATGGTGATGCCCGAGGTTTCGGCAATCTGCTCGATTTGGCCACTGGCAGGATCAATAAGAACCAGGCCCTGATCCTCAATGGCCGCCCAGATACGGCGGTTGTCGTCGGCCATCAGCAGATCTCGGATTGCGCCGCCGGGAATTGGCAAGGTCGAATTAAGCCATTCAACCTCGCTGTTGGGTAGGCGTCGGTACAGCCCGGAGGTTGCGCCAAAATACAGGGTGCCGCCGGAATCACCGGTGATGGAGAAGACCTGGGGACTTTCGTCATCCAATTTCAGCCAGTAGTGATCAATCCGGCTGCCCAAATGTCGATACAGGCCCGATACCGAGGACATCCAAAGCACCCCTTCACGGTCCACCAGGAGCAATTCCACGCCGGCAATATCAATCGAGGGTAGATTGCTGTCTAACGGAAACACCTGATCTGAAGTGGCAACCCAGTGTTCGCCTTGCCGATCTTCGGCCAGCGCCTGAGGAGGCTCATCCAAGGGGCCGGTCAGCCAGCTAAGCTGACCCTGTTGCCAACGGCCAATCTCGCCACTATTGCGACCAATGAGTATGTTTGATCCAGCGCTCCACACAGTGGCTATATCCTCACTAAGCAGCTGGAGTTGGGGCTGGCCTGCCAAATCAATGAGGTAAAGCTGCTCCCCTGCCAGAGCCAATAAACCTCCGGCGCCGGTGGCAACAAGCTGATCCACCGTGGCAAGTTCGAGGCCTATATTGTTAAGGGTCCGCTGTCCGTTGATTTCGTCTAAACGGAAAATGCCAAAGCCAACGGTGGCTGCAAACAGCTGATCATTCACTTCAGCCAGGCTGAGGATGCGGGCCTGTTGGTCTGCTGGGGGGTCCACAGTATCGGTGACCCGCATGCCCTCAATCAGGGTGAGTCCGCCGTAGTCATCCCCCGCCCAGATCTGCCGACTGCGGGTTTCAAGCACCGCAGAGACGTTGTTGGCGCGCATGCCGTGGCTAACTGTTAGATGTTCGAAGGTCGCCCCGTCAAAACGGTTCAGACCCCGCCGGGTGGCAATCCACAGGTAGCCGCTGGAGTCCTGGATCATATGGTTGACTTCACCCTGGCTCATGCCGTCCACCACGTCATAGCCCACCACGGGTTTGGCCGCCAGGCCGGCGCGGTTGGGGTGAGCCGTGGCGGTGACACAGGCAGCTAGAGCCAGTACCCCCGCAGCATAGGTGAAGAGCCGAATCATCGTTCTATATCGTTATCTGGCCAGTGGGACTTTAGTTAGCCCTAGGAGTCTGCGCCTTAGAAAACATCGCATTTCTTACAATCTGCGCTCGGCACAGGGATGTGCCGACATTTTCATTGAGTGCAAATCATTGAAAATGTGAGACAACGGAAAATGACTTTTTTGTTGTCGATGTGGAAGTGCAGGCGGGTCCCAGTGCTTTTTACCTTTGCGGTACCATAGGGAGATGAAAAAAATTTGCAGTCCGGCTGTGCTATGGAGGTCCATGGCTACCTGCGGCGGTGACAAAAACCTGCATTGGATTCGGTTTTGCCCGCTTTTCGCCGCGCTGCTCATGCTATCTGCCGGGGCCTGGGCCGATCCGCAGCGAATCAGGGAGCTTGCTGCTAGCGATCCGGCGGCGGCGGTGGTGATGGGTCTGTCCCTTTGGCAGGTCGGTGACGATCGGTCGCCGGAGCTTGGCCTGGCCCTGGTCAGCGCGCTGGTTGCCTCGGGTAGCCATGGGGAAGCTGAGGTGGTGGTGGATGAGCTGGAGCCTCTGGTGGTGGCGATTTCCCAGCGTGCGCAGTTGCTGTCGGCAAAGATGGACATTGCCGGTGAGCTCAATCGCAGCGATGCCGATGCTGGTCTCAGGCAACAAAGTACCCTGCTGATGACCCAGCTAAGCCCGGTTCAGCAGGCGGGTCTGAATCAATCCATGGGTCTGCTCAGCTACCGGCGTGGAGATTTTGAGGCAGCCGCTGAGCAGTTGAGATTGGCGATTGACAAACGCGCTGGCATAACCGATGCAACCCAGGCCTCACTGTATCGGCGGCTGGGCGCCAGTCTGTCCCAGCTTGGCCGGTTTCCCAGTGCCATTGAGTCGTATCAGTCGGGGCTAAAGATCAGCGACTCACTGGAAAACCACTCCCCTATCGACATATTGCGCAACCTGGCTGGCACGCTGATTTACCTGGGCGAATATGAACAGGCCATCGGCTACAGTCAGAGAGCGTTGGCCTTGGCTGCTCCAAATTCCGAATCCGCTAGAGTTATTGAATCCAACCTGGGCGTGGCCTATCAGCAGATGGGCGATCTGGCTCAGGCACAGGGTCACTATCAGCGGGCGTTGGCGGTGGCCGAGCATCTGGGTACCCCGCAGCCGGCGCTGATGAATAATCTGGCCTATCTTCAGTTTGAGCTGGGTAACTACCGTGAGTCCCTTGACCTGTTGGATCGTGCAGTTGCCATTTATGAAAAAGAAGGCCGGATTGAGCTGGCCCTGGCCAGGAAAAATCAGGGTGAGAACTGGATGGCGCTGGGGAATCATGAGCGGGCCATCGACTATTTCAGTCAGGCCTACGATCTGTTCATGGTGCACGACATGAAGCCCAAGCGCCTTGAACTGTATCCGGTGATGATACAAAGCCTGGAAAAGGCCGGAGATTTTCGTCGAGCCCTTGAACTGCACAAAGAATTCAAGGAGCTGGGAGACGAGCTCAATAGCGCCGATTCGGCAAAACAGGTTGCCGGTCTGCAGGCCGAGATTGCGCTGGAAAGAAGCCAGAAGGATCTGGTTGAAGCCCGGCAGCTTAGCGAGATCTCGGAGGCTAAAGTTGACCGTCTGGAACGTCAGCGTGCCGGCGAGCGACAAACTCAATGGCTACTGACAGCGGCCCTGGCATTGGTGTCCATCTTTACCATCTATCTGATCCAGAACATTCGCTTTCGAGCCCAGGCCAATCGTGATCTGGGGGAGCGCAATGCAGAGATCCAGCGTCAGCATGAGCGGCTTCAGACCCTCAGCGATCGGGTCAAGCAGCAAAGCCGTGAGGATGAACTCACGGGCCTGTTCAACCGACGATACCTGAGAGAGTTTCTGGACAAAGAACTGCCCAGAATACAGCGAGCCGCTGGATCAGATGCGGCAGCACCGCAGCTGGTGATTTTGATCGACCTTGATCACTTCAAAGAGGTCAACGACCAGCATGGTCACGCAGCGGGTGATCTGGTGCTTCGGTCTTTTGCCGCCGCCCTGACCGGCTGCGCCCGCAAAGATGACATTTGTGTTCGCTGGGGCGGGGAGGAGTTTTTGTGGCTGTGTCGCAACGCCAGTGAAAAAGATGCGCAACAGCTGTGTGAGCGCTTGATGCAGGCGGTAGCGGCAAGCCCGGTTGTACTTGATGGCCAGTCCATTGGCGTACAGTGCTCCATTGGCGTGGCACGTTTCCCTTTGACCGACGGTGGGGTGCTGGATTGGGATCTCTGCATTAAGGCGGCTGATGAGGCATTGTATGCAGCGAAGGCAAACGGCAGGAACCAATGGGTGATGGCAAATTGAGCGGCAAAATGTCATGACCGCTGGAGTCCGATTCGACGGCAAAACCGTATTGGTCACCGGCGCTTCCATGGGCGTGGGTGCCGCCGTGGCCCGGGCCTTTGCAGCCCGGGGCGCCAACCTGGTGCTGATTGCCCGGGGTGAGGCCGGCCTTAAGGCATTGGCGCAGGAACTGGATCTGGGGGATCGGGTCAGCGTTGCCGCCATGGACGTTACCGATATCGATGCCTTTGAGCAGCTGCTGGCCGCCAGCCAGCAACGTTTTGGTTCGGTGGACGTGCTGATCAATAACGCCGGTTTCCATCAGCGGGGCCTGGCTGAGTCGGTGGCTGCCCAAGACCTGGGGCGGATGATTGACGTGAACCTAAAGGCCCCGATTATGGCCACCCGTTTGGCGCTGCCCTACCTGCGTCGTTCCAGCAGGCCTGCAGTAATCAACGTGGCTTCGTTGGCTGGGCGAACCGCGGTGCCCGGTTCTGCCACCTATTCGGCGACCAAGTGGGGGCTGCGCATTTTTGGCCTGGCTCTGGCCGAGGAGCTACGGGGCTCAGGAATTAAAATTGCCAGTGTTTCTCCGGGCCCCATCGACACCGGCTTTATCATGGACGATATCGATCAAGTTACCGATCTGACCTTCTCCCAGCCCCTCAGTAGCGCTGAACAGGTGGCTGAGGTGGTGGTTGATCTGGTCACCAACGGCAAGGCAGAACAGCCCATGCCGGCTCTCAGCGGCTACCTCACAACCTTGACCTATCTGGCGCCGTGGCTGGGCCGTGCACTGCGCCCGGCGCTGGAGAAAAAGGGTCGCCGGGTCAAACAACAAATAAAGCGGCAGCGCGGGGCCGGCTGAGCTTAGTCTGCCCGGCCTGCATCAACGCAAGATGCTAACGGATCTGCCTGCTAATTGGGCTTGCGTTGATCTGCGGCCAGATCGTAATACTCAAACCGTGAGCTGGTGACAAAGGCTTCCAATTTCTCAATCTCCCGGGTCACCGCAGCCTGGCTGTGGGGGTCATTGTTCTGCTTCAGCTCGGCGATTTGCTGGCGCGCGTTTTCCAGGTTATCCCGGGTGTTCTTCAGGGCTGGATCGATGTTTTCCCAGTTAACGCTGGCCATGATGGTGACCAGTGCTTCGGTGCGTTCTGCCAGCTGCTGCACCTCATCCCGGGTGTTTTTCAGGCCGGTGAGCTGTTCCATTTTGCGGGACTCCCAGTCGTGGCCCGCACCAAACACTTTCCAGGAGTGAATCACTATGGCTATGCCCCAGCCCATTAGCGGGAACACAAACCACAGGGTGTCGGTGCCGGTCACCATGTTGACGCCGAACAGGAATAGATTGACCGCCACATAGCTGGACAGGTGGCCGTAATAGTCCTTTAGTTCTTTAATGCGTTTGCGGGCTTGTTCTTCATTCATGGTGGCTGTTACCTGGATTTCTGAGTCGTTGGTTATTTGTTCATAAAGCAAAAACTGTTCCATGTTTAATCCGCAGGTAAAACAGTGGCTTAGCCTCTCAGGGCCATGGCAGCTATTGCCAGTTCACCAGCTATTGGTGGTTTCCGCCAGGGTGTTGGGCCAATGATTTTTGATAAAATGCGTCCATGGAGCCGTCAATAGATCAGGCTAGACCCTTCGCCACCGTGGTGAAAGACCGCGTGTTTGACGATCCAGACCACATTCGCCGCTGGGCCTTGAGTCAGGAGTATTTTAGCTGCCAGCAGTTAAATCAC
>CAYGPO010000171.1:0-7631 GCA_964351665.1 uncultured Gammaproteobacteria bacterium
GCTAGGAGTCTTAAGCCTTCGGCGGGGCGGGTAAAGACCAATCGATGGGCGGCTGACCCTGGGTCGCCAAATAGTCGTTGGTCAGGGAAAAGTGGCGACAGCCCAGGAAACCCCGGTGAGCTGACAGGGGTGATGGATGGACGCTCTCCAGCACCTGATGTCGTTCACGGCTAATCAGCTGGCCTTTTTTCTGCGCATAGCTGCCCCAAAGCAAAAACACCAGGCCGGTCCGCGCCTGATCCAGGCGGGTCACCACGGCGTCAGTAAACGTCTCCCAGCCTTTGCCCTGATGGGACCCGGCCTTGGCCTGCTCAACGGTCAGCACCGCGTTGAGCAACAGCACTCCCTGGCGGGCCCAATGCACCAGATGGCCGTGGCTGGGTGGCGCTATGCCCAGGTCATCATGGATTTCTTTAAAAATATTTTTCAACGACGGCGGTATTGGCACGCCAGGGGGAACGGAAAAACTCAGGCCATGGGCCTGACCCGGTCCGTGATAAGGGTCCTGCCCAAGAATCACCACCCGGGCGTCCTCAAAGCTGGTGAGCCTGAGGGCCTCAAAGACCTGGGGCGACGGCGGATAGAGGGTTTTCCGGGCAGCCTTTTCGGTTTTCAGGAACTCCCGCAGCTTCAGCATGTACGGCGCGTCAAACTCACTGGCCAGATGTCGATCCCAGGATGGGCTGATGATGGGGCTATCGGTCATGGCGAAAGGGTCTTGGTCAATGGATGGTTAACCCTGATTAACCTTGAGACAGCTGGAGCTGAAAGCGCAGCTTGTTGACCAGTAGATCTTCATCGATGGGTTTGGCCACCAGATCGTTTGCACCGCCTCGCAGCAGCGCCGCCTGTTTATCTTTGTTGTCATCGCCGGTCATGACGATGATTGGCAGCCGACTGCGCTGAAGATCCATCGGCCCGCGAATTTTTTCAATCAGATCCATCCCGGTCAGGCCGCCTTTCAAGTAGACGTCTGTGAGCACCACATCAAAGGCGGGGCCGTCCAGAGAGGCTAAATTGCCCTCGAGTATCTCGATGGCCTCCTCCACCGACACCACATGCTGAGCGGTAAACCCGGCGGCCTCCATGATTCGACGGGTGGCCACCGCCACCACGCGGCTGTCTTCCACGTACAGGATGTGGCCGGTAACCGCCGTGTCCGGTTTAACATAGCCTCGTACAAAGGCGCCCAGCGCCTTAAAGCCATCAGACTTATCAAAATAGTCGGTGACGTGTTCGTTGATATCGCGATTCTGCAGCCGATGATTGACGTCACCAGAGACTAAGATAATGGGCATGAAACGCTGAGAGCTTCGGCTGCGCAGCTCCGCCGCCAGGTCCAGACCGTTCATGTCCGGCAGAGATATGGCGGTGCTGACCAGGTCAACGGCGCCATTGGAAAACTCTTCCAGGGCACTGGCGGCACTATCGCAGGCAACCACCTGGGCCTCGGGCAGAGCCTCGGCCACGGTCTTCTCTATCAGGCGTCGAGTTACCCTGGAACTGTCGACGATGAGAATGCGTCCGCTGTCTTCCACCCGTAAATCCTCGTTTGATGGGGCTATGGTTGTTATCGTTCAAGCTGTCGGCAACAGGGCGACGCTGCTTAAGCCGGATCCAGCCCCGCTATCTGGCGGCTTGCGGCCAACCAAGCTCCCAGCCAGCCAATCAGACCGCCGCCGCCAACCAGGGTCAAGACGAAACCTGGCCCAGGCCAGACCAGCCCCAGCTCGCTGTCATAGCTGCCGGTAAATCGATTTACCGGACCTTCCAGCAGGGAGATTCCAAAGAAAATCACTGCCGCTGCCAATAGCCCGCCTGCCAAACCGTACCACAGGCCAAGGTACAGAAACGGGCGCCGAACAAATCCGTCGGTGGCGCCCAGCAAACGGGTGATGGCGATTTCTTCCCGGCGGGTTTTTAGCTCAAGGCCGATGGTGTTACCAACGATCAGCAACGCTGCTATGGATAACAACATGGCTAGCACCAGGGCGGCCCGGGAAGCCAGCTGCAGCAGGTTATTCAGTCGGTCCAGCCATTTCATATCCAGCTGGGCAGAGTCCACGGTGTCCAGGGCGCCCAGTTCATCGGCCAGGGCGGCCACCTGCTCAGCCTTGGATACCGCGTCTGCCGGGGTGACCACCAACACCCAGGGTAACGGGTTGGCTGGCAGCGCTGCCAACGCTTCGGCGGCGCCAAAGCGGGATTCAAACCGTTCCAGCTCCAGCTCAGGATCAAGCATTCGCAGCGCCTTAATATCGGCACGTTCACTCAAACGGTCCGCCAGCTGCTGGGCCGAGTCGGCGCTGCTCGACAGGGGCAGGAACACCGATATTTCCCGGGCGTCGGGGTAGGCATCACCCAGTTTCTGCAGGTTGCTCACCAGCCAGAAAAGAGCGGCGGGCAAGCCCAGTGCCACTGCCAGTACCGCCGCAGTCATGATACTGCCCAGGGGTCGGCGCTGCAGCCGCTGCAGGCTGCCCAGGGCAGAATTGCCGTGGTGCTCTATGGCACCGCGTAGCCGATTGGCCGGGGGCTTTTTCGCCACCTTACGGTTCATGAGCTGTCGGGCCTGAAATCGTCCAGCAAGCGGCCCTGTTCCAGCACCAGTACCCGTCGACGCATTCGCCGCACCAGGTGCAGATCGTGGCTGGCGACCAGAAAACAGATGCCGCTGTGGCTGAGCTCGGTAAACAGATTCATGATTTCCGCCGACAATTCTGGATCCAGGTTACCGGTGGGTTCGTCCGCCAGCACCACCGGCGGGCGATTGACGATGGCTCGGGCAATCCCCACCCGCTGCTGTTGGCCGGTGGACAGCTGCTCCGGCAGGGCCCTCTCCCGCTCCAGCAACCCCACCGCATCCAGCGCGGCCCGGGCCCGGCGTTGGCGTTCTGCTCGACCCACCCCGGCGATCACCAGGGGCAGCGCCACATTGTCGAAGGCGCTGGCTTCGGGCAGAAGGCGGTGATTTTGAAAAATCATCCCCACCTGGCGACGGTGGGCAGGCACGCCGCGGCGGCGGATTCGGCCCACGTTGCTGCCGTCCATCAGCACCAGTCCGCGGCTGGGCCGCTCCACCAGGGCAATGAGCTTAAGCAGGGTGCTTTTGCCGGCCCCGGAGTGACCGCTGACAAACACCATTTCGTTGGCGGCAATCTCAAAGCTGAGGTTTTCCAGAGCCTGATTGCCGCCAGCATAGCGTTTGCTGACGTTATCAAATCGAATCATGGTGGCGTCATCGCTGATCTTTGCTACAAGCCAGTAAGCTGGTTGAGCTGAAAAATCGGCAGCAAAATGGCCAGCACGATGGTCAGCACCATGCCGCCGATCAGCAAAATCAGCACCGGTTCCAGCACCCCCATGAACACCGCCACGGTGGATTCCACGTGGCGATCCTGATGCTCCGCGGCGCGCTCCAGCATGTCATCGAGTTTGCCGCTTTTCTCGCCGCTGGCCACCAGCCGGACCACCAGGGGCGGGAAAACGCCGGCGGCCTGCATCGAGGCACTGAGCCCGGAACCCTCGCGCACCTGCCGACTGACTTCACGGGTGGCGTCAGCCATGGTCAGATTGGTCAACACGTCAGCGGATATTTTCAGAGCCTCAAGCAGGGGTACAGCGCTGCCGGTCAAAATGCTCAAGGTGCGGCAGAGCCGAGCCGTATTGGCCGCGCGATTGAGCCGGCCCATCACCGGCAGGGCCAGCAAAGCCCGGTGCAGGGGTTTTTTCATGCTGGGATGATTAAACGCCACCAAGGTCAGGATTACGATGCCCATCGCTAGCCCTAACAACACGGCCCAGTGCTGGGTAAGCCAGCCGCTTAGGGTCATCAGAGCCCGGGTCAGCCACGGCAGCGTCTGATCCATGGAGTTAAACACCGTGATGACCTGGGGCACAACGTAGGTCAGCAATCCCATCATGGTGGCCAATGCCACCAGCGCAACGATGGCTGGGTACAACACCGCCAGCAGCACTTTGCGGCCCAGCTCGTCACGGCCCTCAGCATAGTCTGCCAGCCGCTCCATCACCTGATCCAGCTGACCCGACTGTTCGCCGGCGGCGATGGAGGCCCTGACCAGGGGCGGAAAAGCTCGGGGAAATTCGGCCATGGACGACGACAGCGCATGTCCCTCCATGACCCGGGAGCGCAGCGCGGTGAGGATCTTCTTACTGGCGGTCTTTTCGCTTTGCTGAGCCACCGTTATCAGAGATTCTTCCAGGGGCAAACCTGCCGCCAGCAGGCTGGCTAACTGGCGCAGAACCAGGGCCTGTTCCGCGGTGTTCATGCCGGCGCGACCCATGCCACTGCCGCCCTCGCTGACCGGGTCCACTGATAGCGGGCTCAGCCCCTGTTCGCGCAGCTGTTGGCGCACCTGGCGCGCAGTATCCCCCGCCAGCACGCCGCGGCGGCGGTGGCCTTTGGGATCCAGAGCTGAGTATTCGTATGCGCCCATGGCTGGCCGTTAGTCCTGGCGGGTAACCCGCAGAACCTCTTCCACTGAAGTGCGGCCGCTGCTGACCAGCCGCCAGCCGTCATCCAGCAGGCTGGGCCAGTGCTTTCTGGCCTGTTGTTCCAAGGCCGCTTCGCCGCTGCTTTCGTGCACCAGGGCGCGCAGGGTTTCGTCCATGGCCACCAGCTCGTAAATACCGGTTCTGCCCCGGTAGCCGGCGCCGGGGCTGTTTTCCGGCGGCCGATACAAGGTCGCCGTGCTGCCTGAGGGTTGATGAAAGGCGGCCAGTTCAGCGGGGCTTGCCTGATAGGCCTGGCGCAGATCAGGATCTAACACCCGCACCAGTCGTTGGGCCAGCATGCCCACCAGGCTGGACGCCAGCAGGAACGGTTCAACGCCCATGTCCCGCAGACGAGTCACCGCACCAATGGCGCTGTTAGTGTGCAAAGTGGCCAAAACCAGATGGCCTGTGAGGGAAGCCTGCACCGCTATTTGGGCGGTTTCCAGATCGCGAATTTCTCCCACCATCACCACGTCGGGATCCTGGCGCAAGATGGCCCGCAAGCCCCGGGCAAAATCCATTTCCACCTTGGGGTTAACCTGAGTCTGGCCGATGCCGTCGATGTCGTACTCGATGGGATCTTCCACCGTCATGATATTACGGCTGTGATCATTGAGCCTGCCCAGGGCGGCGTAAAGAGTGGTGGTCTTACCCGAGCCTGTGGGACCGGTGACCAGCAGAATTCCGTGGGGCCGGGTTATCAAAGAACTGAGGGCGTCCCGGGCCTGTTCACCCATGCCCAGCTGCTGCAGATCCAGTCTGCCGGCCTGTTTATCCAGCAGTCGAAGTACCAAACGCTCGCCGTGGCTGGAAGGAATGGTCGATACCCTTACGTCCACTGGCCGGCCCGCTACCCGCAGGGAAATCCGGCCGTCCTGGGGCAAGCGCTTTTCAGCGATGTCTAACCTGGCCATCACTTTGATCCGCGACACCACCAATCCAGCAACCCGGCGCTCCGGCGCCAGCACCTCGCGTAACACCCCGTCCACGCGAAAACGCACCATCAGACGATGTTCTAGCGGTTCAATATGAATATCGGAGGCGTTTTCTTTAACAGCTTCGGTGAGCAGAGCGTTAATCAGCCGGATGATGGGGGCGTCATCCTGGCTTTCCAGCAGGTCTTCAGGTTCAGCCAGTTCCTCGGCAATTTGTTTCAGGTCCAGCTCGTCGGTGATGTCTTCTGCCATCTGCCGAGCATCACCACCGCCGGTTTGATACAGGCTTTGCAGCAGGTCATCGTAGGCCTTGTCCGGCAGCGCTTCGAACTCAAGCTCTGCGCCCAGATAGCGGCGTAGTTCCAGCAACGCCTGGGGCGCTACGTTTTCCCGGTAGGCGATACAGGCCCGGTTGCCTCGCCACTCGAGCAGGGTCGCGCCGTTGCGCCGGGCAAAGCCATAGGAAGGGCGAGTGGGGCGAGCTTCCACCGAGGCTACCGACTACTGATCCGGAGACTCAATAACACTGTCGCGAACTTCCCGGTATTCCTCAAGGGTTGGCAACAGCGGCAGGGAGTTGCCGTCCAACAGGCCCTCGTAGTTATCCTGTTCTTCCAGCTGAATGTCCCGCATGTAGTTGTATTTGCCGCCGGTAATGGCGTTGATGGTGGCCTCATCGCGAAGGATCGTTGGTCGAATAAAAATCATCAGATTACGCTTGGTGCGTTGGGTGGTGCGGTACTTAAACAGGTTGCCCAGAAGGGGGATGTCTCCCACTCCCGGTACCTTTTGAATCCGCTCAGAGACCGTATCGTCAATCAGCCCCCCGAGCACCAGCACCGCGCCGTCGGGCACCAGCACCGTGGTGGACAGCTCCCGCTTGTTGGTAATGAGATCCACCGCCACCGACTGGGGGGAGATGCTGGATATTTCCTGTTGAATCGCCAGCATCACCACGTCGTCGCCTTCGTTGATGTGGGGGGTGACCGTCAGGGTAATGCCCACGTCTTCCCGGGTGATGGTTTGGAAAGGACTGACCGCTGATTGGTTGGCGCCGGTGTTGGTGAACTGGCCAGTGACAAAGGGTACTTCCTGGCCCACGTTAATAATGGCTTCTTGGTGGTCCATGGTGACAATAGAGGGTGTTGAAAGTACGTTGTTGTCAGCGTCGGAGTCGAGCGCGCTGGCCAGGGCGCTAAGCCTTGGGATTTGTTGAAACACTGGAGCACCATCGGCGTCCACTCCAGTCTGTATGTTCAATACCCCGGATAGGTACCCAAGGTTAAAACCAGAACCCAATGTGGCCAGGTTGGGAAACACGCTGTCGCCGGTGGGGGTCAAATCTAAGATGCTGGCGCCGGTACCAAAGTTGGTCCGAAAATTGGTGCCACCGATGGGCCCTGACTGTCCCAGTTCGCCAATGGAGGCCGCCTGCCACTGGACGCCCAACTCCCGGGCAAAGTCCGTGGAGACTTCCGCAATAATCGCTTCCACCTGCACCTGGTGGCGCCGAATATCCAGCTGCCTAACTACTGACTGTAGCGTGCGAAAAACCGCCGGCGGCGCGGTTACCACCAATGAGTTGGTTTCGGCATGTGCCTGAATGGTGGCCTCGCTGTCGCTGGTTGATCCTTCCGGGCCGCGCACCACGCTATCGAGTATGGGCACCAGTGACTCAGCGCTGGCATAGCTAAGATAAATCACCTGGGTGCTGCCGCCGGTTTCCATGGGTGTGTCCAAATGGGAAACGATGGTCTTGTAACGCAGCCTGGCGGCGGGGTCGCCAAACAGTAAAACGCTGTTGGTGCGCTGGTCCGCCAGCGCCTTGGGCCCGGCGGCGGCGCCCGCGGTACCGGCGGAGCTAGCCGAGTTCAGCGCCCGCACCACCTCGGTGGCGTTAGCGTGTTGCAGGGCCATCACTTCAACATCGTCTTCGCTGACGGTGTCGATTCGGCGGACAATCTTGGCGATCCGATTGACGTTGGCGGCCCGGTCGGAGATCAACAGTATGTTGGATCCTTCGTGGGCGGCTACGGAGCCGTTCTGGGGAATTAACTGCCGCAGCAGGGGCACCAGCTGGGCGGCGGATACGTGTTTGACTTCAATCACCTGGGTGACCAGCTGATCGCCGCCCAGGCCGGCGGATGAACTTGATGCATTGCTGGATGAGCTGGGGATTGC
>CAYGPO010000172.1:0-7539 GCA_964351665.1 uncultured Gammaproteobacteria bacterium
AGTCAGATTTGCTCTTCAGCGCTGCAGATCAGTTGATCAATACCTAGAGGCTTGCTGGGAAATCTGGCGGTAAAGCCGCCCACGGCAGCTTCCGGCAGCCCCCGTTGACGGGCAATGATCCGGGTCAACCCATAGTGACAGTATCGGCCCTGGCATAAGCCCATACCTACCCGGGACAACAGTTTGGCGGCGTTGGCGGTGGCAATGTGGGGATGGCTTTTGAGCAGCATGGTCAGCTCACCCACGGTTACCTCCTCACATTTACACACAATGGTTGATTCGGTCATCAGCTGATCCAGCAGCTCGTGGCCCGGCCAGGACAGATGGCTGAGCAATCCGGCAAATCCCATCGCTGCCTTGAGCTTACGCCGCACCGGCGCCGCCAGATTGTTGGCTTTTGCCGGGGAGATTTTGTCCAGCCTGGCCATGATGTGAAAGGCCGCAATCTGTCCTTCCAGCGCCGCTACCTCAGAACCGGCGACGCCGGTAATTTCCCCTGCCACATACAGGTTGTCCACGCTGCTGCTCATGGACTGGCTGGCGCTGGCCAGAAAGCCGCCGCGAGGCCCATCCCAGATGCAGTGGGCGCCGGCCTGACGAGCGAGCTCACTTGAGGTAAGAAAGCCGAAGCAAATGCCCAGGCGGTCACAGGCTATGTCCTGGTGGCCGCTGGCGGCGAGCCGCCCGTCATCATTGACAGCAGCCGTGGTGACACTGGTAAGGCAGCTATCACCATTGGCTTTTACCAGGGTCTGACCAAATTTCACCGGCACGCCGGCTTTTTTCAACCGCCTGAGGATGGCCGCGGTCTGGATCAGCTTGTCCCCACTATCCAGTAGCACTTTCGGCTTACTCAGCAGCTTGAGGGCAGTTCGCCTGGGCTGGGCAAACAGCACTCCCGCCACCTGGCCCCCGGCCCGGATAATCTGATCGGCCACCACCAGCTGCAGCGGGTGGCTGCCGGCAAACAGAAATCGCTCACCGGGCACAAACTGCTGGCTTTTGACAAAGGCCTGAATGCCGCCGGCTGCCATCACCCCGGGCAAATTCCAGCCCGGGAACAGCACCGGCATATCAAAACAGCCCGGTGCCAACAATACGGTGTCGGCGTGCAGAGACTGGGTTCCAACGCCATGGGATGGATCAGTAGGATCGTGCTCAAAACCGTCGAGCAGCAGCTCAAATCCCTGGTCAGCGGTGGGCGAGGGGAGTATTCCGGCCACGGTGGTGTGCATTTTCCAATGGATCTCGGGCAAATCCTGAACCTTTGCAATCTGACTCTTGCCGGCTCGGTAAGTTGACCCCTGCAGCCAGTTGTCGACCTGAAACTGGGGCGGCGGTTGGCGCAAAAACTGCCCGCCTGCCGCGCCCTGTTCATCAACCACCGTCACCGATACGTCAAAGCCTGCGGCGATTTTTATCGCTGCCATCCCCGCCGGGCCAGCACCAATCACCGCCAGTTCAGTCTTCATTGGGAATTTCGCCCGGCGTTTGCCTTGATGCGTTGGTGACCACGGACATGCCCTGCGCCGCCGGCACCATGCAGGCTCGAACCCATCGATGGGGGGCATCTGAGGTGACTGCCAGGCGCACCTGGCATTCGAAGCAGGTTCCCATATTGCAGTAGGCGGCCCGGGGCTGGCCTGATCCGGTTCGATTAAACGGCAGCAGTCCGCTGGCAAGGATTACCGTGGCCAGGGTTTCCCCGGCAAAGCCACTGACCGTGGTGCCGTCGATGGTGACGGCGATAGCCGGGCCGCGCTGAATGTTGCTGGACGGATCTCTCATTGCTGGGCCCTGGTTCCCATGAAGGCGTTCAGGCCCTGGAAGCGATTTGGACTGTAGGGGTCAAGAGGGAACGATGGCTGCTGGGTCAATATCTGTTCGCTTAGCAGCCGGGCATAGGTGGGGCCATAGGTAAAACCCGAGCCGCCGGCGGCAACGTAAAACCCCGGTGCCTGGGCTATTTCACCCAGCACCGGCAGCTGGTCTGTGGTGATGGCGGTCATACCGGTCCAGCTGCGCAACAGTCGCAGAGATTTCACTGCAGGCACCACGTCGCAGGCGGTGCGCAGATTGCCTTTGACGGAGAGCAGATCGATCTCTGGCGCCTGGATGCTGGACCAGGCGCCGGCGTTTTGCCGTAGCCGCGCGGTCCAGCCGCCGCCAATCAGCAGATTGCCTGCGTGTGTCTGTTTCAACGACAGCTTGCGTCCCACGTGTTGCACCAGATGAGGAATCATCGGATCCACTTTTTCGGTGCAGTTCATCAGCAGCGCGACGGGAAACAGCGGCAGGTGCAGATTGGCCAAAGCGGCGATAGCTGCTGCGCTGACCCCGCCTGCGTTGAGCACCGCGCCACAGGAGATGGTCTCAGTATTGTTGTTGTCGCGCTGGTCGGCAGCGGCGCGCTGATAGGTCACCTGCCAGGTTCCAGCCCTTTGCCGAATAGCTGTGACGTCACAGCCGCCCTGCAGATTGGCGCCCCGTTGCACTGCAGCTTTGGCATAGGCGGGGGTTAGCAGCCGCGGATTGCAGTGGCCTTCGACCTCACAATAAAGGGCTGCCAGGACCCGGTTGGAAAGGTAGGGGGCTTTGCGCCGGGCCGCAGCCCCGTCCAGCAGTTCAACCTGCAGGCCCTGACTTTGTTCAATCTCCGATTTTCGCTCTAGCAGGGTGACCTGCTGCGGAGTTTCAGCAACCATAATGCCGCCATTCATATGCAGCTCGGTCTCGACCCCTACCTCAGCGTCAATATTGCGCCACTGCTCAATAGCGATGCGGGTTAGCCCAACGTAGTGTTCCAGCTCGCGGCGCTGGCCGTGGATATCGCTGAGTAGACGGTGTTCTAACTGGAAGTGCAGGGATCCGGCGTTTTGGCCCGAAGCGCCTTGGTTCAGCTGGCCCCGTTCAAGCAAGGTAACGCTGGCACCGCCCTGTGCCAGGTGCAGCGCGCAGGCACAGCCGATCAGGCCGCCACCAATGACGGTGATATCAGCTTGCGACATCAGGTGGCTCCGGGGCCGGGCGGCAGACTGCCGCTCTCTATGGGGCTAATCGATGACAGCGGTAACTTCAATTTCCACCATAAATCCCGGCAGCGCCAGGGACTGTACGCCGATCCAGGTGTTAGCCGCCGGCATGGTCTGGCCGTAAAATTCCGCCAGAGCCTCGCCAATGGGTTCTATCATCTCCGGCGAGTGATTGACCACATAGGTTCGCATCCGAACCACATCCGCCGGCCCTGCACCGGACGCTGCCAGCACCGTTTTCAGGTTGGCTAAGGCCTGTCGGGTTTGCGCGCCGATGTCACCCTCGCCAACCAGGTTGTAATCCTTATCCCATCCCACCTGACCTGCGCAGTGGATGGTGGTGCTGCCAGTGGATTTGATGGCGTGGGAAAATCCATACTGAACGCTGCCGTAGAGGGATTCCGGGTTAATCGCTTCGCGTGTCATTTAGCTTCTCCGAGGGCTACTTGCTGTATTCAACCAGCTCAAGCTGGTGACCAAATGGATCGAGCACGTACCAGGATCGACTGTCTGGGCAGGGCGCGCCAGCCATATCAATGGAGCCAGCCATGGGCGTGCAGCCGTTTTCTTTCAAGAAAGCCACGGCGTCATCAAGATGTTCCACCTCGATACACAGATGCCGGCAGCCCACGTCACAGTTTCGTGGCGGCGTGGTGGCGCCGTCGGTGGGTTTTTCGTAGTGAAACAATTCCATTCCCAACCCGCAGGGCATTTTCAGCATGGCAATGCTTAGCCGTGCACCTTTGACATTGACGTAGGCCTCTGTCCAGTCTCTGCCATCGTCCATCTGGGGGGATTCGGCGGCGTCAAAGGGGCCCATCTCGTAACTTAGCTCCGCGCCAAAAACCCGGGTATAAAAATCGATAACCGGCTGCAGTTCTGTAACCGTCAGCGAGACGTGATCAACACGCTTAAACGAAAGTGTCTTCATTTCGGCCTTCCTGAGTTTGATTAAATCCTGGTGGGCCGTTGTTACCAAGCGTCCCACTTGTTGGTAATAGTTGCAGACACGTCGTGACAGTTACATGACAAATTCTGCGTAAATGTGTTGCTTTCAGCGCAATTTGAATCTCTGTCCAGGGTCGAACCTGTAAACTCAGACGCTACACTTGGGAAAACCCCGCAATGGCCAACACGTACTCGTCGAAATGAACCTAGTATTCAAGTTGTTTAATGGCCTTGTTGGGCCCGCCGCCGTCATCGCCGCCGGTACCATGGGCGCAGGCGCTGTGGCCTCATTAATTCTTGCCGGGGCCTGGTTCCGCTACGATCTGCTCTGGGTCGTTTTGCTCATGCTGCCACTGTTTGTGATTGCCGTCGACTCCTCGTCACGGATTGGCGCCGTGAACCGGGGCGTTGGCATGATGTC
The DNA here is from genome assembly GCA_964351665.1 of uncultured Gammaproteobacteria bacterium. Classification (GTDB taxonomy): domain Bacteria; phylum Pseudomonadota; class Gammaproteobacteria; order Xanthomonadales; family SZUA-38; genus JANQOZ01. The sequence goes on from CAYGPO010000172.1 coordinate 4,402, forward strand.
CCTGATTCGCCGGCAGATTCATCCCAGCGTTGCCTGGCTGTTTCTGCTGATCAACGTCCCGATCCATATTCTGGTGGCCATGGGGCAGTTTTCCGTCATGACCTCAGCCTTTTTATCTCTGTTTGGACTGCATCCGCCGGACGCTGCCGCTGGCGTTGCCCAGGTGGCCCGCTATCAGCAGTTTGAGTGGGGAACGTCCCTGGCGCTGGCGCTGGCCTTGCTGTGGCTGGTGCTGTCCCAGGGCTACGACCGGATGCAGAAAGCCATGACCGCCATGATGGTGCTGATGTTCTTTTGTTTTCTGTTTATTGCCCTGCGTAGCTTCAGCGAAGCCGGTGACATTATTTTGGGCTTTGTGCCCACAGTGCCCGATGATCTACCGGTTCCCTCATCTGACGGGCTGCGCATGAGTTCAAGTTCAATCATCGCGATTGTCGGCGCTGCCATCGCGCCGGGCGCGCTGCTGGCCATTCCCTATCTGAGCTCAGACGCCGGCAGCGGAGCGCTGACCCTAAAAGACGACCTGCGCAAGTCGGTGTTGAATCTTGGGGTGATTTTTGGCGCCTACGCTATGTTCATCCTGATTGCCGGAGGCTTCGCTCTGTATCCTCTGGCCAACCACGCTGAGATCGAAACCGTCAATGCGGCAGGGCAGGTGTTGACCCAGGCCTTTCCCACGGCGATTAATTATTTGGGGCCACCGATCTTCACCTTCGGGCTGTTTATCGCCGCCATGACCACCTTGATTATTTGCGTGCAGGTGGTGATTTATTTGTCCTTGGATATGTTTAAACGAGACTGGACCTACACCCCGCAAAATACCCTCTACCGTAATCTGGTGATTGTTGTCACCCTGGCAGCTGCAGTGCTGGCGCCGGTTTGGGATTTTCCCGCCATGTTAAAGGTGGTGCTGTTGATGGGGGTCAACGTGTTGGTGATCCCGATGGTAATTATTGCCATGCTGATACTGTTAAATCGGCAGTCGGTGATGGGCGAACACACGGCGGGTATCTGGCGCAACGGGATTTTGCTGGCCTGTTTGGCGGTATCCCTGGTGCTGGCTGCGATCAAGCTGCCAGACTACCTGGGCATGTTTTAGCAGACATTTTTAATGGCCGTAGACCATCGCCTACCACCCAGTAGTTTTACCAAACGGCCCACAAGATCGGAGAAAAAAATTCCCATGATGAATAAGCTTCAGATGATTTGCATCGCGCTGGCTCTGCTGTTAGCTGGCACTGTGCAAGCCGGCGGCGAAGCCCAGAAACGCTGGCAGATGATGAACCAAATTCGCCAGGAAAAATTTGACCTGGTGCTGCCTGAGGTGATGCGGGAAAACGGTGTGGAGATGTGGATCACCGTGAATCGGGAAGGCTTCGACGACCCTCTCACTGAAGATTTCGGCAAGGGCTACGTGGGCGACTACGGGTATTACGTCTTCACCGATACCGGCGCGGACCGCATCGAGCGCGCGGCCCTTGGTATTGGCACCTATCTGGTGGAAGAAAACGGCGCGTATGACATCGCGACCGGCGAGTTTGATCTTGCGGCCTTTGTGGCTGAGCGCGATCCCAAATCCATCGCCCTGAACTACGCAGAACACATAGGCGCCGTGGACGGATTGAGCCACACCAGTTATTTAAAGCTGGCTGACATGCTTGGGGAAAAATATACCCGGCGGTTTGTGTCAGCGCAAAAGCTGGCCTCAGATTTTCGCTCCCGTCGGGTGGCGACGGAAATTGCTGCCTTTGCCTACGCAGGCGAAATGTCCCGGCAGATTGCCGAGCGGGCCTTTTCCAATGAGGTGATTACGCCGGGCAAGACCACCCTGGCTGATGTGGCCTGGTGGATGCGGGAACAGCAGTTCGAAAACAACCTGGGCACATCCTTCGGAATGCCGTCGGTTTACATCACTGGCCCCGATGGATTTGTCGCCCTCTCCAACGATCATGTTATTGAGCGCGGAGACTTTCTGGCCATCGACTGGGGCGTGGGTTACCTGAATTTTTTCACCGATTTAAAGCGTCACGCCTACGTATTGAAAGACGGTGAGACCCATCTGCCGGCCAGCATCCAGAAAGCCTTTGATAACGGGCGTGCCGTGCGGGATATCCTGAAAGCCCACATCAAGGCTGGCCGCACCGCCGGCGAAACCTATGACATTGTTAACAACAAGATCAATCAATCCGGTTTTCGGATCATGGATACCTTTAACGCCCCCACCGACGACCCCGACATCATTGACGTGATCATTGGCTGTCACTCGGTGGGCAATCTGGGGCACGGCATTGGCCCCTCCATCGCCTGGTTCAACCCTGAGCGTATGACCTACATGATCCACCCCAGCAATCTGTTTTCCATCGAACTGTTTGCCTACACCGCCATCCCCGAGTGGGGAGGAAAGAAGCTGCGTATTCCCCTGGAAGATGATGCGGTGGTCACCGAACGGGGCGTTGAATGGCTTTATCCGGTCAACCAGAAGGTGCTGCTGATTCGTTAACGAATACTAAATGTGAGCATTCAGCCCATACTTTATTCATTTCGCCGCTGCCCCTTTGCGATACGTGCACGACTGGCATTGCTCAGCGCTGGGGTACAAACCGAGCTCCGTGAAATTGTGCTGAAGGACAAGGCTCCGCAGTTTGTTGAGATTTCACCGAAGGCAACGGTACCGGTGTTGGTGGTTGGCCCAACAGTGCTTGAGGAAAGCCTGGAGATCATGGTCTGGGCGCTGGGCAAGAACGACCCAGAAGGCTGGCTGGATATGCCTGACAGTGGTCACAGCCTGATTGCTGACAACGACGGAGCATTCAAAGTTGCGCTTGATCGAACCAAGTATGCCGATCGCTACGATTGCGACCCAGAGCAGGAGCGGCGCAAGGCTGGCGAGTTTCTGCAGCGTCTTGCCCAGGTGTCGCCAGGATCCAGCTGGTTGTTTGGCGATAAACCCAGTTTAGCCGACATGGCCCTATTGCCTTTTGTTCGCCAGTTTGCCCATGTCGACCGGGAACGTTTCAACGCTGACGCGCCTGCCTGGGTTCGATGCTGGCTTGATCGTTTTCTGCAAAGCCCAAGCTTCGCCCAGGTGATGACCAAATACCCCAAATGGGTGGCTGGCGATGACATCACGGTGTTTCC
>CAYGPO010000173.1:0-7352 GCA_964351665.1 uncultured Gammaproteobacteria bacterium
TAGTGAGAATGTGGTTAGGGTTATTGATAGCTGGATTGCTGTTGCTGGCTGGTTCGCCAGCGGCCCCGGACACGCACCAGGACACACCCAAGGACACGCCCCGGGTGTTCCGTGGTATCGCCAGGGACGGTACCGTGCAGTTCGCTGATCGGCCTTCCCGGGTGCCTCAAGTTCAAAGTCGGCAGCAGCTAGGGGCATTTCCAGAGGCGATGGCTGTGCGGCCCATCAATGTTGCCAAAGCCCAGCCTCTGCCAGGGGCCGAAGCAGACTCACTGGGGCCGCCAACTGAGCAATCTGGCCACCAATCCGCCCATCGAGCCAGTCAAAACCCATCACCGCCCGGTGTCGCCGGCTCCGCTTCCGCTGATCGTTGTGAAGCGTTAAGACAGCGTTCGGAGGAACTCTGGCGTCAGCGACGCAGGGGTTATCTGGCGGATCGGGAAACCGAGCTGAAACAGGCCATACGCCAGCACCAGCAAGAAATGAAGCGGCTCTGCGGCCAGTGGCGCTGAAGTTCGTATAATGGCCCAAAATCGGAGCATGAATTATGGGTCAACGACGTATCCTGGGCGCAAGCCTGATCTGGCTTTGCCTTTCCACCGCGCTGGCACAGGCAGCTGCCAACGATGGCGCCGAGGATTTTCGCCAGCTCTATCAGGCTGAGTGGGAGTTTCGTCTGCAGGAATTTCCGCTGCTGGCTACCTACGTGGGCGACCAGCGATACAATCATCTGCTGGCGCGCCAGCGGCCTGAGGACATTCAGCGCCGCCTGAGTTACTGGCAGAAGGTATTGACCCGGTTGGCGGCCATTGAGCCAAGCGCAATGGGCGTTGAGCAGCAGGCCAACTACGCCATATTCCAGCGGCAGATTCGCAGTTTCGTTGACAATATCGAAAACGACGGTTACCTGATTCCGTTCAACAGCGACTCCGGCTTTTATTCTTCTTTGGCCCGTTTACCCCAGGGCGTGCCGTTTCTGACCCTGGCCGACTACAACAACTATCTTGACCGTTTAGCCATGCTGCCCCAGGTGATGGACGACTATCTGGCGCTTATGGCCGCTGGGGTTAAGCGTGGCATGACCCAGCCAGCGGTGGTGCTCCAGGGGCGGGACAAAGCCATTGCCGCTCATATCGTTGAGAAGGTCGAAGACAGCGTTTTTTACCAGCCGTTGATGGAGCCGGCAGCGGGCATCAGCGATGTTGATCGCAGCCAGATTCAGGCTCGAGGTCGAGCGCTGGTGAGTGAGGGCGTCATACCCGCCTATGAGCGTCTGCTGAAGTACTTTACCGGAGACTATACCGAAGGTGCGCGGACCACTCTGGGGGCCACGCAGCTGCCGGGAGGGCAGCGATTTTATGCCGACCAGATTCGCCACTACACGACCCTTAATCTCAGCGCCCAGGAAATCCACGATACCGGGCTGGCCGAGGTTGCGCGGATTCGCGCTGAGATGGACAAAATTATTGCCGAACTTGAGTTTCAGGGCAGCTTTGCCGACTTTATTCAGTATCTTCGCACCGATCCACAATTCTACGCTCAGACCCCCCGGGAGCTGATGATGGTGGCCAGCTACTACGCGAAGAAAATGGACGGCGCCCTGCCCAGGTTTTTCGGTCGCCTGCCCCGTCAACCTTATGGGGTTGAACCGGTGCCCGAAGATTTGGCACCATTTTATACTGGCGGCCGATACGTGGGTGCGCCCTTAGACTCCACCCGCCCAGGACTTTACTGGGTCAACACCTATGATCTGGCCAGTCGCACCCTGTACACGATCCCAGCATTGACCCTGCACGAAGCCGTTCCAGGTCACCATCTGCAAAATGCTCTGGCAAAGGAGTTGGGTGAGCAGCCGCCGTTCCGGCGCAACGACTATATTTCAGCCTTCGGCGAGGGGTGGGGGCTGTATGCTGAGTTTCTGGGTGTGGAGGCAGGTATTTACGAAACCCCCTTTGATCATTTCGGCCGGCTCACTTACGAGATGTGGCGGGCCTGCCGCTTGGTGGTGGACACTGGCGTGCATGCCATGGGTTGGACTCGTCAGCGGGCATTGGATTTTCTTGCCAGCAATACGGCGCTGTCTATGCACGAGGTAACCACCGAGATTGACCGCTATATTTCCTGGCCGGGCCAGGCTCTATCCTACAAGCTGGGTGAACTGAAAATCCGTCAGCTGCGGGCCCGGGCTGAGCAGGCATTGGGCGCCGGTTTTGATCTGCGCCGGTTTCATGATGCCTTGCTGGCCCAGGGTTCGGTTCCCCTGGATCTGCTGGAGCTTGCGGTGGACCGATACATCACGGAGCAAAAAAACCTATGAAATTGTCCCTCGCACTCGCCCTGGCCTTGGGCTTGCCGATTGTGGTTCTTGCTGGATGTCAGGTTTATCAGACAAAGGGTCCAGCGGCCAGCGGTAAAACTGTGGATCTAACGCCGGTGTGTCATGGCGGCAAACAAACCCTGCGGGTGGAGGGAGACGCTGAGGTACGAGCCCATCTGGGCCATGGCGATACCCTGGGCCAGTGCCCGCCAGCTGAGACCAGCGACGCCGGATAGTTTCGGTGCAGTCCCTGCCTGCCTCGCTGGCAGACATAGCAGATTCTGAGCCCGAATTGGCGCGGGCTCTGGAAGTGCTGACAGGCTATAGCCTATACGCTGAACGGGTGCTGCCCGATCATGCTGATTGGCTTGCGCACCAGTGGCGCCGCGGTGGTTTGACCGGTGCCCTTGATCTTGACTCCATCATTGCCGCAGAGGCGACGGATGAGGGTCTTGATGGCGGTAACGCCCCGGCGTCTGAAGAACAGCAAATGGGCTGGCTGCGGCAGATGCGCCATCGCCTTTTGCTGCTGATCATGTGGCGGGATTTCGCGGGCATTGATTCGGTCGCCCAGACCTTAGCAGCGTTGTCATCACTGGCGGCGATCCTGATCGATCGGGCGCTGAGCATGGCTGATGCCATCATGACTGAGCGCTTCGGCAGTCCCCGTAGCAGTGCCGGAGATCGCCAGTTCATGGTGGTGCTGGGGATGGGGAAACTGGGCGGTGGGGAGCTAAATTTCTCCTCGGACGTGGACCTGATTTTTTCTTTTTCTGAAGCCGGTCAAACCGATGGCCCCAGACCCTTGAGCAATGAGGAGTTCTTTGCCCGGGTGGTTAGGCGCACTGTGAAACTGCTCGATGCAGTGACCCAGCAGGGTTTTGTCTATCGGGTCGATCTGCGCCTGAGGCCCTTTGGTGAGGCCGGTCGCCTGGCCCTGAGCTTTGCGGCCATGGAGCAGTACTACCTTCGAGAGGGGCGAGACTGGGAGCGTTACGCACTTCAGAAAGCGCGGCCTGTGGCCGGCGATATTGAACAGGGCATGGCGCTGCTTAAGATGCTGCGACCTTTTGTTTATCGCCGATATCTGGACTTCGGCGCATTTGATGCGCTCAGGCAAATGAAAGCGTTGATCCGCGCCAACGGCCAGGAGCAGCAGCGCAATATCAAGTTGGGACCTGGCGGTATTCGTGAGATTGAGTTTCTGACCCAGGCCTTTCAGCTGGTTCGCGGCGGCAGGCAGGCGGCCCTGTGTCAGGTGGGTCTGTTGCCGGCGCTGGCGGCGCTGGCAGAGCATCAGCTGTTGCCGGAGCAGGAGGTGAACGACCTAATCCAGGCCTACGGTTTCCTGCGCAAAGTGGAAAATCGCCTGCAGCAAAAAGACGACCAACAAACCCATCAGTTGCCGGTCAACGACAGCGAGCTTGATCAGTTGGCTGGGGTTTGCGGTTTTTCCGATGTTCAGAGCTTCTCTCAAACCCTGGCGGATTGGCGCAAGCTGGTGCACGACATTTTTCGCCAGACCTTTGCGCCGGTTAAGTCCGCAGCCCAGGATCAGTGGGAGTGGAAAGCCTGGAACCTATCCGCAGACCATAGCCAGACCGAGCTGGCCCTGACCCAGCTTAAATTTGCTGAGCCAGTGCAGGCCGCGCAGCTGTTACAACGATTCCGCCATCGGCCCGCGTTGCGCGATGCCGGCACCCGGGGGCGGGCGCTGATCGACCAGTTGCTGCCTCAGATTATCAAGGAGGTGGCGGGCGCGGGAGGCGCTACCAAACTGCTGAGAGATGTTCTGGAAATTGTGCTTTCCATAGCCCGCCGAACCGCTTATCTGGCGCTGCTGACCGAACGACCAAAGGTCGCCGAGAGGTTGATCTGGGTCTGCGGACACAGTGAATGGCTAACCGAGAGAATCCTCAACCAGGCCGGCTTGCTGGATGATCTAATTACGCCGGCTCCCAGCCTCAATACCCGCCAGCTGGATCAGCAAATGAACCGGGCCACAGCCGCTGCGGACAACGATCCGGAGCAGGAGCTGATGGCTTTGAGTCAATGCCAGCAGCGGGAAATGGTGGCCATTGCCATGTCTTTTCTGAACGGTGAGTTGGACGCCCTGGCCGTCGGTGCCTTGCTCACTAACTTGGCTCAAGTATTGCTCAGTAAGGTGATTTCTATGGTGCAGCAGGAACTGCAGCGGCGCCATGGTAGTCCAGGGGCTGTTAGCTTCAGCGTCATCGGTTACGGCACCCTGGGAACCGGGGAGATGCGTTTTGACTCAGATTTAGACCTGGTCTTTCTCACCGATACCCTGGCCGACGACGCCCGCACTGACGGTCCCAATTCCCTGCGCCTGCAGCAGTTTTATACCCGGCTGGTGCAGCGGGTTCTCAGCATGCTGACCCTGCGCACGCCCTTCGGTCGGCTGTACGAGGTGGATACTCGGCTTCGACCCAACGGCAATGCGGGGTTTTTGGTATCGGCCATGAGCGCTTATGAGCGGTATCAGACCCGTAGCGCCTGGATATGGGAGTGGCAGGCGCTGGTCAGAGCTCGCTGGGTGGCGGGATCTGTAGAGGCGGCGGAGGGTTTTAATGCAATTCGGCGACGGGTGCTGGCTATGCCCAGAAATCAGGCTGAGCTTCGTCAGCAAATCTGCAGCATGCGCCAAAAAATGCAGCGTGAAACCGTGGGCGCTGCCGATCGATTCAAGTTCCGGCCCGGCGCCAGGTTGGATATCGAATTCCTGGCCCAGTATCTGTGTCTGGCCAGGGCCAGCGAGTATCCCCGGTTGGCAGACTCGGCCAGTACGCCGCAGCTATTGACCACCGCCGCAGCCCATGGACTGTTAACCGATGCCCAACGCGATGCCTTGGTTGCCGGCTATCAATCGTCGGCGGACTGCGAGCTGCGGATTTCCCTGGGCGCTGAATTGCCCGATAGCTTTGGTGATGCTGAGGCGCCGGTGGTGGCAATTTGGCAAAGTCTTATGGAAGGCGAATAAGAAAAACGCAAAGAAGAAAGGGGAGCCAAGGCTCCCCTTTCAAGAAGGAGTGTCAGTTCCAGTCCGTCCACACCCTGCAGAATGCTTCCCGTCGGACCTTTCCTGACTCCGCAGAGTCTGGTGTATGAGAGCTGTTTAAAACTCAACCGCTCAGACGTCCACATCGGATCTCTTCATATCCGCTTTCTTTTTCGACGTCGCCGGCGCTTTCGCGTCGCCTGGCGTCTATCTCAGAGGAGAGCTACTCCTCATCGCAGCTGCCGCGGTGGTGTTCAGGCCTTCACCCCGGAGAGCTTGGCCGTGCGGCAGAACGTTCCGTACCACCTGGAACGCGTCGCTATGGGTGGTGTCTGGTCGCTGCCTTCCTGGTGGGGTAGTCAGCGTCAGGCCTGTCCGTTGCGTTGAGAAATACGTTACTCCTGATGATCGAAGTTCGTCAATTCACTTCCCTATTAATGACAAGATATTAGCGAAAAAATCAATATATCGCTTAAAGGGGTCGGGTCTGTTTTATTAGCATAGTCAGGGTATTTACTTTTATCTTTGGGGCTTTTTGGATTCAGGTTTGTCTACCAGGTGCCAGGTTTGTTTTTTTTGTTCAAAAAAGGTACAACGGACCTCAGCTGACTTTGGCGTGTCAAGGTAGCAATTTTTAATTCAATAAAAACAGACTATTAGAGATTTTTTTCCTTGATGCACTTTTTTATTTCCGGGTTCGCATTTTTGGGTTTTTTATCCATGTGTTCAATTTTTTCTCAAATACCCTTACGTAAGTTGCGGAAAACTATAGGGCTTTGGCGTTTGCCTGGCGCTGAAAGAAAATCCGCAGGGTATCGACGTTTGATGGAGTAGGGATTTGCCACGGTCTACCAGAATCGAAATTCCCGGAGGCTGGTACCACGTCGCCAATCGGGGTGCGGGTCGGCAGCGGATATTTCGCAACGATGAACATCGCCAGATGTTCCTGGACCTGCTCCAAACCCTGGTTAGCGACTTCCACTTAGAGGTCCATGCTTATTGTCTGATGAGCAACCGCTACGACCTGATTGTGCGTACAAGCCTGAGCAATCTTTCCGCTGCCATGCGCCACCTGGGGGGGGTTTATACCCAGCGCTACAACCGCAGCACCGGTCGTGACGGACCGCTATTTCGTGGACGCTTCAGGGCAGTGCTTTTGGAGCCAGAAACCACCCTGCTGGCAGTTTCCCGGCATTTGCATCGGCGGCCCCTGGTGACCGGCACGGTGCAACGACTCGACCGCTACCGCTGGTCCAGCTACCCCAGCTATGTCACCTCCAGAAAAAACCCTCGTTGGCTGCAGCGCCAGGCAATCGTGGGCCAGGCCGGCGGCAATTCCCGTCAGTATCGTCAATACGTTGAACGTGAGGGGGAGACCAACCCCCTGGTTAGGCGCTTTTACCGGCAACGTCGAACCGGCGCGGTGCTGGGTAGCGAGGGCTTTGTTCGCCAGATGCTTCAGGGCCGACCTGTCACGGCGGACGGCGTTGTCAGTTTGCCGCCAGTGTCGCCGCGGCGAATTATCCGGCTGGTGGCCGATCACTTTGGGGTGACTCGGCGCAGCGTTTTAAGCGCCAGTAGGGGACGCCTGAATCAACCGAGATTGGCCGCGCTGTGGTTATGCCGGAGGCATAGCCAAATGACCCTGGAACAGATGGCGATGCAGTTTCGACTGGCCAGCTTCGGCAGCGTCTCCGCAGCCCTGCATCGTGCGGGGAGTCAGTCCGACAAAACCTTTTGGCAGTCGATAGAGCAGCTTGATGGACTGTTGTCCAAATCACCAGCCGACCCACTAGGAGTCTGCGCCGTAGGAACTTTCGACGGCGAAAATTCGCGATCGCCATAGGTTGGGGCTATCGCGGGAGGAAAATAGCCGGGCTATTTGACGAGGGCTATAGGCACAAACTATGGATGAGCGTGGATTTGCAGCCTGGAAGTTTCTACGGCGCACACTCCTAGCCCGCATTATTCATGAAGGCCGCTGATGACCTGGCAAATCCCAGCGCTTTCAGGCCC
>CAYGPO010000174.1:0-7151 GCA_964351665.1 uncultured Gammaproteobacteria bacterium
CGGGGCGCAGCGGCGGATCTGGCGGCGGCGGTTTTTCTGGCGGCGGCGGCGGTGGTGGTGGTGGCGGAGGCTGGTAACTGCCTGCCGATTCAATCCTGCTGTGGCTGCAGCTGGCGGCCCTTGCGGTGGCCATTGAGACTAAAATATGTGAGAGAAGTCAGCTCGTGCATTTGGGCCAGATAGACCTGACCCTTATCCAGATATTGGCGCAGGGCTTTATCCCTAGACAGCCGTTCCACATCCGCCGAGAAGTGCTCCGTCAGCTCCCGACAGAAGGTCAGCGGCCGTCGGTTGCGCGGCAGTTGCTTTAACGCCAACCCCATCTCATTAATGCAAAACGCCAGGGAGCGGGGGTATTGGGCGTCGTGGAGCAGGAAATCCAACACAGCATCCCGGGAAATCGTGGCCTGCATTTTTCGCCGATAGGCCGAATCGGCAGACAGCGAGCGTAAAATGCTGCGCCAGTATCCCTGGCGGGTGGCTGGCGAGTCGGTCACCACTTCGCTGGAGGCCCGGATATCGATCAGCCGGGTGGTCATGTCAGCCCGTTCCAGATGGGTTCCCAGGCGACGAAACTCGTAGGCCTCGCCTCGGCTCAGGCTGCTTTCCAGCAGTCCGCTGATGCGATAACAACAATCGATAATTTCCCGCAATCCCTGGGCTCTGGCGGAACGTGACAGCTGGCCGGTAAGGTGTTGTTTGGCATGCAGGTGGGTGGCATTGATCATTTCCCAGGTGGCGGTAGGCAGAATCTCGCGAATGGTCCGCGCATTTTCCCGGGCTGCGGCCAGGGAGTTCAGCAGGGAATCCGGATTGCCGGTATCGGTGAGCATGAACCGACACACGGCCAGTTCCTGGTTGCTGGCGCCGCTGGGGGCAAAGTTGTTGCCGCTGCCGGTGATCTCAATCAGGGTCAACCAGCCCGCATCGGTGACGTAGGGCAGATCCAACATGACGTCGGTGGTGACGTTAATCAGCCGCGCCGTGTTTTCTACCCGTTCAAGGTATCGGGCCATCCAGTAAATCCGGTTAGCCACCCGGGACAACATGTTAGAACCACTCATGCCTGGTCTCCCTGACTGGCGCCGCCGACGATCCAGGTGTCTTTGCTGCCGCCGCCCTGGGAGGAATTGACCACGATGGAGCCCTTAACCATGGCTACTCGGGTTAAGCCGCCGGCGGTAACGGTGGTCTCAGCACCGCTTAAAATGAACGGCCGCAGGTCCAGGTGACGGGGCTCTGCGCGACTGCCAACCAGGGTCGGAGCGGTGGACAGGGCCAGCATCGGCTGGGCAATAAAATTGCGCGGATGTTGTTTAATTTTCTCGGCAAAGGCCTTGCGCTCAGACGGTTTGGCCTTTGGTCCTATGAGCATGCCGTAGCCGCCGGATTCGCTGACCGGTTTGACCACCAGTTCGTGCAGGTGATGGAGTACGTAGTCCCGTTCCTCGGCGACGTTGCAACGGTAAGAGGGCACATTGGCCAGTATGGGCTCCTGGTTGAGGTAATAGCGAATCATGTCCGGCACGTAGGTGTAAACCAGCTTGTCATCAGCCACCCCACAGCCCGGCGCGTTGGCCAGGGCGACGTTGCCTGATTGCCAGGCAGCCATCAGTCCCGGCACCCCAAGCAGGGATTCGGGATTGAATACCCTGGGGTCAATGAACTGATCGTCGATCCGGCGGTAAATGACGTGAACCCGGGTCAGGCCACTGATGGTTCGGGCGTAAACCTTGCGGTCGCGGCCAACCGTCAGGTCGCTGCCTTCCACCAGCAGCGCTCCCATCTCCTGGGCCAGATAAGCGTGTTCAAAATAGGCAGAGTTATAAATGCCCGGCGTCAATACGGCGATGGTGGGTTTGTCTGCATCGCTGAGAGAGCTTAGGCACTCATAAAGCTGGGTCGGGTAATCGTCCACCGGCCGGATCAGGTACTCAGCGAACAGCTCCGGTAATACCCGTTTCATGACCTGGCGGTTTTCCAGCATGTAGGCCACGCCAGAGGGGACCCTGAGATTATCTTCCAGCACAAAGGGGTCGCCGTTCTCATCCCGCACCAGGTCGCTGCCGCAGATGTGTGACCACACTCTGTGGGGCGGCGTGATGCCCATACACTCGGGGCGAAAGTCTTTGCTGTTTTCGATGACCTTTGGATCAACCACGCCGTCATTGAGAATTTGTTGATCGTGGTAAACGTCGTCAATGAAGCAGTTAAGGGCATTGACCCGCTGCTTCAGGCCCGCCTCAATGCGCTCCCACTCAGCTGCCTGAATGATTCGGGGGATGATGTCAAAGGGCCATTCCCGGTCAATTGAGCCATCGGATTGGCTGTAAACCGTGAAGGTGATCCCCATGGTCCGGATGGCCAGTTCAGCAGCGGCTTTTCGCTCTGACAGTTCCTTGCCATCCATCCCCGCAAACATCCGGCATAGGGTCCCCGCGCCGGCTCTGGCGCGACCACTGGGCAAAATCAGCTCATCGAAAAAGCCAGGGGATTTGTAGGTCTTCCAGTTAATAGACATGACCGTACTGTTGCACACCCTCGTCACTCGTGCCAACATCGCGCAGGTAAAATTGTTCTGCTCCCAATGACCTATTGCCTTGCCCTCAAAGCTGATGCCGGTTTAATTTTGGCCTCGGATTCCCGCACCAACGCCGGCGTTGATCACATCAACACCTACAGCAAAATGCGGGTTTTTGACGACGCGCCAGATCGCAGCCTGATATTGCTTAGCGCCGGTAATCTGGCTACCACCCAAGCGGTGGCTAACCGCCTTCAGCGGGATTTGGACGACAGTCGAGCCAAGGTCAATCTGCACCGGCTGGACTATATGTTTGACGCCGCTGAATACGTGGGGCAGATCAGCCGCCGAGCTCAAAGCTTGGCGGGGGCTGAGCAGGGTTCTGTTAATACCAGCGCGAGTTTTATTCTGGGTGGACAGATCAAGGGCCAGCCGCCGCGGCTGTATCTCATCTATCCGGAGGGCAACTACATCCAGTCTTCCGACAGCGCACCCTACCTGCAGATTGGCGAGACCAAATACGGCAAGCCGATTCTTGATCGGGTCACCCATTCGAGCCTGAGTCTGGATACGGCCGCGCGACTGGCGCTGGTCTCTATGGATTCAACCCGTCGCAGCAACGTTTCCGTGGGGCCGCCCTTTGAGCTGTGTTACTACCACACCGATGCCCTCAAGATAGGACGCCAGCTCAGCTTTGATCGTGACGACCCTCAGTTTGTGAAGCTTTGCGACAGCTGGGACAAGGCTTTGGTCCAAAGTTTTTCCGGCTTGCCGGCCTTCGACTGGGAACAGCCGGCCCACGAGGATCGTCATGTGGGTCCGCGGTACTGAAGGTGGGGGTTATGCGCCGACGGTGGTCAGAGATCGTTAATCACCCGGTGCACAAAATCCAGCTTTTCGATCACCATTTGAGATAAGGCAAAAGGGTAGGCGTCGCTCAGCCCCATGCTGCGATTCATCGCGTTCAGGGCGATGGTCAGGCGCTGCCAGTCGTCTACCATATTGATGAATTCAGGATAGTCCGGCGACCAGGGCTGGATCGTGTTGCCGTAAGGGTCAGTCTGGACCGGCGAGGACATGGCACGGCCAGCCACCCGGAAGCCCTTGGAATGGGCCGTTTCCAGACCGTCAAACATATGCAGATAGTGGGCCCAGGTCTCGGCCCAGTCTTCCCAGGGGTGGGAGCTGGCATAAGCGCTGATATATTGCTGGGTCCAGGATTGGTCATTGGCCGCCTCATAGTGGCGTCCCAATGCGGCCTGATAATTATCGGTTTCATCACCAAACAGGGCGTGAAATTCGTCCAAACGATAGCTTTCTCGGATTAACTGATCCCAGAAATAATGCCCAATTTCATGCCGAAAGTGTCCCAGCAGGGAGCGATAAGGCTCGTTCATCGCTTCTCGAATGGTTTCCCGTGACCCGGCATCAGCTTCTTTCAGGTTAATGGTGATGACGCCGCGGTTGTGGCCCGTATACACCGGGCTGCCCAGCGCACCCTCGGAATAGTCTTCGCTGTCGGCCATGAAACGAAAGGCCAGGGTGTTTTGCCCAGGGCCGCTTTGATCCGGCGATAATCCCAGCTGATAAATCGTATAAAGCATGCGTCGCTTGGCTGCCTCCAGGCGGCCCCAAAGGGTGATATTTCGAGACTCACCCAGATTAGGGATCACCTGGTTCAAGCGGCAACTGAAGCAACGATCCCCGCTCTGGTTTTGAGGCAGCAGCCAGTTGCAGACGCCATGGTCCAGGCCGTTGGCGCAGTACTGCAACGGTGCCTCCACGGGCACCATGTCCATGGACGTCGGGTCAAACCCAATGTCTCGACCACAGCTTAGGCACTGAGAGTTCTCAAAGTGCAGTAAATTTCCGCAGACACAGAAAAAATTTTTCAATTTGCCGGTTCCAGGGGGCTCGGTTACAGGGTGTAACCGGCGTCATCCCAAAATAAGGAAAGTCAACGTATAGTGATCTGGTTCTCTTAACAAGCTTATAACCTGGTTTAGTGTATATCCGAGATTCCACTCAATATCAGGTTAGTCCATGACTCATCGTACCTTGCGCGCTACTTTAATTTCGATTGCTGCGGTTGGGGCCGCATTCAGCGGCCACGCGGCTACCTTCACGGTGACCAGCGCTGGAGACACCCCCGGTGGCGGCACTACCTTGCGTGATGCGATCACCCAGGCCAATGCCAGCGCAGACGCCCTGGATCTGATCAACTTTAGTCTACCCGCTGATAGCACCATCACCTTGCTGTCAGATCTACCTCAGATCACCGACGACGTGCTGATCAACGGAGCGACCGCTGTTGGCCTGGTGGTTAACGGTGGCGGCTTGTATCGGATTTTTGATATCGACACGGTGGATGACGAAACGGTCCTCATTAACGATCTAAGCCTGTTCGCAGCGGCGGCAACAGATAATGGCGGTGGGATCAGAATCGCCGATGGTGAAGATGTATCCCTGACCAACGTCTCCATTGATGGATCCAGCGCCGGTGCCAATGGCGGCGGCATTTACCTGGGCGCGGCAGACCTGCAGGTTTCCGGCGGCGTGTTCAGCAATAACGATGCCCAGGGCGCGTCAGCAGAACAGGGCGGCGGAGCCATCTACAGTTTGGGTGGAACGGTCACCATCTCAGACGACGCAAGTTTCTTAACTAACCAGGCGTCCGGTGCTGCCGGCAGCGGCGGCGCTATCGTCAGCAACGGCGGTTCCCTGGCAATTACCGGTGGCAGCTTCTCTAGTAATACTTCTAATCGGGCCGGCGGCGCGATTGAAATTCGCTCCAGCGCCGTGGCGGTAACTGCCACCGTTGACGATGTGGACTTCACCGACAACCAGACCTTCGTCAGCCCCGGTAATGGCGGCGCCATCCATATCACCGCGCCGGCCACAGGCGCGGCAACCACCCTGAACGTGACCGGCGGTGCCTATACCGGCAATCTGGCCGGCGCCGAAGGCGGCGCCCTGTGGAATGACGTGCTGGGAGCCCTGTCGGTGGATGGCGCTACTATCACCGCTAACACCGCCAGCGGCGATGGCGCTGACCAGGGCGGCGGCGGAGTGTTTAACAACGGCGGCACCCTGACCATCAACCTCAGTAATATTGATAACAATATTGCCGACGGTGCCGCGGGTTCCGGCGGCGGTATTTTGAATGATGGCGGCAGCCTGATGGTCACCGGTGGGACCATTTCTGGTAACAACGCCAGTCGCGCCGGCGGCGGTATTGAAGCCACAACGGTCAACGCCAGGGACTCTCTGGGCACCATTAGCGATGTGGACTTTGTTGGCAACCTGACGGGTCCATCGCCGGGCAACGGCGGCGGCATCCACGTGACGGATCTGGCTGACGACGCTAACAGCAGCGAAATGAACGTCAGCGGTGGCTCTTTCTCGGCGAACATCGCGGCGGCCGAGGGCGGCGGACTCTGGAATGCGGTGGGTGGCACGATGACCATCGACGGCAGCAGCATCACTGGCAACACTGCCAGCGGCGACGCCGCTGATCAGGGCGGCGGCGGTGTCTTCAACGACGGCGGCGATCTCACCATCACCACAGCGGTGATTGATACCAACATTGCCGATGGCGTTGCCGGCTCCGGCGGCGGTATTTTGGTTAACGGTGGCTCTCTGACCATCAGCGGCGGATCAGTATCTGGCAACAGTTCAAGTCGCGCCGGTGGCGGTGTGGAAATCACCGCCGCATCAGCATCTGCCAATGCCTTGATCACCGGTGTGACGGTGGCCAACAATGCCACCGGTGGATCCCCGGGCAACGGTGGTGGTCTGCACATCACCGACCTGGCTGACGACGCCTTTGTCAGCGTAACCAACGTGAACGACGGCAGTTTCACCGGCAACACCGCAGCGGCTGAGGGCGGTGGCCTGTGGAATGCGGTGGGCGGAGAGCTCAACATTTCCGGCGTCACGATCAGCGCTAACACCGCCAGTGGTGCAGACTCAGACCAGGGCGGCGGCGGTGTCTTCAACGACGGCGGCGTGGTCACAATCAACCAGGCCATCATCGAAAATAACCTGGCCGATGGCGCGGCCGGCTCCGGTGGCGGAATCTTGAATGATGGCGGCAGCCTGCGCGTCAACGGCGGTTCGGTTTCTTCAAATACCGCGGTGAGGGCCGGTGGCGGAATCGAGGCCAATACCCGCAACGCTCGTGACTCTGTTGTGTCTTTGGACCAGGTCACAGTGGCCGACAACATCACCGGCAGCGCTCCGGGCAATGGCGGTGGCGTTCACGTGTCAGATCCGGTGGCTGACAACCTCAGCGAGTTTACCGTAATGGGCGGCACCTTCAGCGGCAACCAGGCGGCCCAGGAAGGCGGCGGTTTGTGGAACGACGCCGGCGGCATTATGACGATTGAAGGAACATCCATCAGCGCCAACTCAGCGGCGGCCGGCAACGCGGCCCTGGATGCCCAGGGCGGCGGCGGTGTGTTCAACAACGGCGGCACAGTGACCATCAGCAATGCCACCATCACCGCCAACAGCGCCACTGGCGCGCTGGGTGCAGACGATGGCGGCGGCGGAATTTTCAACGATGCCCGCAGCAACCCAGGCACGGTGGAAATTCGTGGCACCACCATCAGTGACAACACCGCCAGCA
>CAYGPO010000175.1:0-7091 GCA_964351665.1 uncultured Gammaproteobacteria bacterium
GAGGTTCTCTTAGGTCTTATCTGCCGGTAGGTGTTCGTCGTAGTCCACCACAACCCGGTAATGGGGATCACCGTCGCGATCGGCTTCCACCATATTGCCGGCCTTATGCAGCAGATCTTTGCAATCGCTGCCCAGGCCCCGCAGATGCAGGCGTGTCCCATTGCGCATATAGCGTTCAGCCAGCGCGTCAATCGCCTCCAGCGCCGAGTGATCCCAGACCCGGGAGTGGCGGAAATCAATCACCACATCCGCAGGATCCTGGCGCGGATGAAACAGGTCTTTGAAGCCGCTGATGGAGCCGAAAAACAGCTGGCCGTGGAGCACGTAGGTTTTCTCGTCATCGGTTTCAGATTTCACCTCAACATAAATGTTGTTGGCACTTTCCCAGGCAAAAACCAATGCAGAAACAACCACCCCGATAATCACCGCAATGGCCAGATCGGTGGCCACGGTCACCCCAGAAACCAAGATCAAAATAAAGGCATCAGATTTTGGGATCTTGCGCATGATTCTGATGGACGACCATTCAAAGGTGCCCACCACCACCACAAACATCACCCCCACCAGAGCTGCCAGGGGGATCATTTCGATCCAGCCCGAGGCCAACATGATAAAGGACAGCAGAAACAGCGCCGCGGAAATGCCCGCCAGCCGACCGCGCCCGCCAGAGCGGATATTGATCATGCTCTGTCCAATCATCGCGCAGCCCCCCATGCCGCCAAAAAAGCCGGTGACAATATTCGCCGAGCCCTGGGCCAGACACTCCTGGCTGTTGCGGCCACGGGTCTCGGTCATCTCGTCGATAAGGGTGAGGGTCAGCAAGGATTCAATCAGCCCCACCCCGGCAAGAATCAGAGAGTAGGGGAAAATAATGGTGAGCGTCTCCAGGGTGAAGGGCACCGCGGGCAGATAAAATTGTGGCAAGCCGCCAGAAATTGTTGCCAGATCACCCACCGACCGGGTATCGATATCCGCCACCAGCACCAAAGCGGTGGCGACCCCGATGGCCGCCAGCGGCGCAGGGAATTTATTGGTGAACTTTGGCAGCAGAAAAATTATCGCCATGGTCAGGGCTACCAGACCAAGCATGGTGTAGAGCTCTACGCCCTGCATCCAGACCTGAATGCCGCTGCCGTCGGGAATCTTAAACTGACCCAGCTGGGCCAGGAAGATTACAATCGCCAGGCCGTTGACAAAGCCCAACATCACCGGATAGGGCACCAGTCGGATAAACTTGCCCAGCCGAAACAAACCGGCGATCAGCTGTAGAACCCCCATCAGCACAACGGCGGCAAACAGGTAGTCCACGCCGTGATCTTTGACCAGGGACACCATCACCACAGCCAGGGCACCGGTGGCTCCGGAGATCATCCCCGGGCGACCGCCGAATACCGAGGTAATCAGACCCACGATAAAGGCCGCATACAGGCCCACCAAGGGATCCACATGGGCGACGAAGGCAAAGGCCACGGCTTCGGGCACCAGGGCAAGGGCAACGGTCAACCCGGACAGGATTTCTGTCCTGGAATTTTTGAACAGGGTCAGGCGCATAGGTCAGGCTGTTTGAGACTAAGGCGGGAATCACCGCTACATATATCGACAGGCCGAAAGTGATGCTTGAGATCATTCCCTCGGGCGGCGGCAAGTCTACACGGTGGCGGGCCGCAATACTACGCGCAGACCCCCCGGCTCCAGCGGCCTGCAACAGCGATCCGTCAGCCTAAACTTATTTATCTAAAGGTCCGTCGGTGTTCTGGGCGATGGCATAGGCCAGGACAAAATCCCCTGGCATCTTGCCTTCAGCCTGGCTGCCCCCTGCGGTCAGTACAAGGTATTGTTTGTCCTTATACTGGTAGGACATGGGGGTGGCCTGGGGCTCTGCTGGCAGCGCAATCCGCGACAGCACTTTGCCGGTCTCGCTGGCCATCACCATTAATGTTCGATCCCAGGGTGAGGGGCCCAGCACCAGGCCACTGGCGGTCATCATCGGTCCGCCGGAGAGAATTGAGCCCCAGTGACGGGCCTGGGGGTGCTGCGCGGCACCCGGGAACGGGCCCGACGGCGTCTCCCACAGCACCTTACCCGCCTTCAGATCAACCGCCACCCAGGTGCCCCAGGGACCCTCATGGCAGGGCAGACCCAATTCCGGGTAGTAGACGTCGTAGCGGGCCATGCCATAGGGCGTGCCGGACTGTTCGGTAAACTGCACCCCCTGGGGTCCTCCAGCCTCGGCCCGGCGGCGCCTGGCAAAGTCCTTACGGGGAATCAACTCCACCACCGTTGGCAGGCGATTAAGGGCCATAACAGCGATACCTCGAAGCTCGTCCACCGCCATGGAACCCCAGTTAGTGCCGCCGCCGTTGCCTGGGTACAGTACCGTTCCGGCCAAGTCCGGTGGGGTAAAGATTCCTTCATTGCGCCGTCCCGCCAGCAGGCCGCTGCAGTAGGCGTTCATTGCAGGACTGTGGTCCCACAAGGTTAATTCCTTAGGATGCAGGACCAGCTCATCAGCCGGAAAGGGCTGGCTTATTGCCGCCTGCTCGCCGGGCACCCGGGAACCCGGCACCGGCCTCTCGGTCACCGGAAATAGGGGGTTGCCGGTGACCGCATCCAGGGCAAACAGATGGCCCATCTTGGTCGCCTGCAGGACCATGGGGGACGCTGCCCCCGGCAACTGCACAAGGGCTGGCTGAGCCGCCAGGTCGTAGTCCCACAGATCATGGTGCACCGTCTGAAAATGCCAGCGCACCTTGCCGCTGTTGATATCCAGCGCCACCACCGAGTTAGCGTAGTTGTTGGGCCCGCCGCGCTCACCACCAAAAAAATCCGGCGCCGGGCTTGTGGTGGGCACAAATACCAACCCCAGTTTGTCGCTGGCACTGGCCACCGACCACATGTTGCCGCCGCCGGTGCGGGCGGCCTGGGACGGCTGCCAACCCGTCGCGGCGGCCACCTGGCTGTCGCTGGGCACCGGGTCAAAAGCCCATATCAGCTGACCGCTCCTGGCATCAAAGCCTCGAATGGTGCCTGCGTCGATCTCAACGCCGCCGTTGTCCCCCACCGAGGAACCGGTAATCACGGTGGATCCAACCACCGTCACCGGCGAGGTTAGCGAATACTCACCGCGCCGAAAGTTACGAATACCCTGACTGAGATGCACCTGTCCGGCCTTGCCAAAGGCTTTACAGGGCTTACCATCGCGACTGTCCAGAGCGATCAGCCGTGCATCCAGGGTGCCCAGGAAGATTCGCGAGGAGCAGTGCCCTTCCTCAGCACCGCGCCAGGCACTGACGCCCCTGGCGGTAAACATCTCAGAATAGCCCCGGTTAAAATTCACCTGTGGGTCGTAGCGCCAGCGCAGTTCACCGGTGTCCGGACTCAGGGCATAAACTCGGTTGAAACCGGACACCACGTACAACAGGTCATCAAATAGAATTGGGGTGGCCTTGAAGCTGCTGGCTTGTTTGTGCTCACTGCCATCGGCAGCGTCGCCGGTGCGAAATTGCCAAGCAGCCGCAAGCTGCTGCACATTATCTGGCGAGATCTGCTGATGGGGCGAAAACCGAGTTCCCGTCAGAGAACCGCCATAGTGCTCCCAGGACCGATCAGCGGCCTGGGCCGCGGCCCCGGCCAGCAAAAAAAGTAGGCTCCAGACGATAGTCGGCATGTGGTAATCCAACAAACAAATAGAGCGCTAATATTAGCGCCAGGGATAAAAGTTAATGGCCCCTATGGGACCAAAGGCAGGGTACAGGGATGGGCGGCGAGTTTTAGGGACCAGCAGCCGCAGCTCAATCGGGATAAACTGCACCCATGTCCACCTCGGCCGTCACAGATTCATCCCCCTGGCGCAGCTGGCTGCTGGCATCACCCTTTCGCACCGGTATCATCTTCTGGTCGGCGTACCTGCTGGTGAACAATTGCGTTAACGCCCTGAGCGTGATTGAAGACTACCAGCGACGAGGGCTGCCGATACAGTCTTGGGAACCGTTCTGCTGGGAACTAAGCAGTGCCCTTGTGATCCTGGCCTTGATCCCCGGGCTGGCCTGGGTGCTGGACCGCTTTCCCCTGGAGCCGCCCGCAGGCGTCGGCAAACTGGCCAAAAATCTGGCGGCCCAGCTGCTGGGAAGCGTGGTTTTTTCGGTCCTGCACGTTGCCGGCATGGTTGGCCTGAGAAATACCGTCTATGCCCTGCTGGGAGAAACCTACCAGTTTGGGAACTGGGGCTCAGAATGGGTGTATGAGTACCGCAAGGACTTGATCACCTACGCCAGCATCATTGTGGCGCTTAGCCTGTTCCGATATTTTCGCCATCAACAAATCAGCCCAATCAGCCACTCGCCGGCCACTGAGGGCCCCCAACGCATGCTGATACGAAAGCGCGGTCGTGAATACCTGTTGCAGGTAGCCGACATTGAATGGGCCCAGGCGGCAGGCAACTATGTGACCCTGCACCGGGGCGACGAGCTACATCCCTTACGATCAACCATGGCGGCGCTGGAAAAAACCCTGCCGGGTCACTTTTGCCGGGTTCACCGATCTGCCATTGTTAATATAGATTGTATTGCCCAGATTACCCCCCAGGGTAGCGGCGACCACGTCATCACCCTGAAAAGCGGCGCCCAGGTGCCGTTTTCCCGCCGCTACCGCGAAGCGGTGATACTGCAGATCAGCGGAGCTGGCCCATGACGGCCATCCTGGCGGTCTGCCATAGCCCCAGTAACAATACCAACACCCTGGCGGAATCCTTGCTGCTGGGTCTGCGGACGGCCAGCGAGGGTCGCCTCAGCCTGCGCCCGTTGACCCCCCTCTCAGCAGGCCCCCAGGATCTGCTGGAGGCTGCCGCCATTATTATCGGTACCACTGAGAACTTTGGTTCCATGGCCGGGCTGAGCAAAGATTTTTTTGAGCGGATCTACTATCCCTGCCTTGAGCGCACCCAGGGACTGCCGGCGGCGGTCTACATCCGAGCCGGCCAGGATGGCCGGGGCAGCGCGGCCCAGATCGAAAAAATTTTCAAAGGCCTGGGCTGGCGGCTGGTGCAGCCCGTGCTGTTCCTCCGAGGCCCCTATCAGGTGGCGTTTGAAAGGCAGGTGCAAACTCTGGGCGAAACCATGGCGGCTGGAATCGAAGCAGGAATTTTCTAAAAATAATATGCTCTAGCCCATGGAGCCTCGCATTGTTTTGGAACACAGCCTGCTGTTTGGCAATTTGCCGGACCAGCAGTTAGATCAGCTGGCTGCCCTAGCCCAGCTGCGGGAGTTCAAAAAGCACACCCTGTTGTTTAACCAGGGCGACCCGGGGGATGCCCTTTACGGCATTGCCAGCGGCAAGGTGCTAATTTACATCACGGCGGAAGACGGCAAAGAATTTTCCATGACCGTGCTGGAAACCAGCGATGTGCTGGGTGAGGTTGCGCTGCTGGACGGTCGCCCACGCACCGCGTCAGCCCGAACCATGGAAGAATGCCGGCTGCTGGTGATCCAGCGCAAGGATTTTCTTGGGCTAATGGACAACAACCCCCAGCTTGCCCGAGATCTGCTGACCCTACTATGTGACCGCTTGCGCTGGTCCTCCCAGCTGATCGAAGAATTTTCCCTGATGCCCGTTGAGGGCCGCCTGGCAAGGCGCCTGCTTACCCTGGCTGAGCTGCTGGGAAAGACCTCCAGCGAAGGCGTACAGCTGACCATCTCCCAAGGTGAGCTGGCCCAATTTTTGGGCATTTCCCGGCAGATCGTGAATCAGTATTTACAGGAATGGCGACTTGCCCAATGGCTGGAGCTGTCCAGGGGTAAAGTGCTGATCAAAGACTGGGAGGCGATCCATCAAATCTGTTTTCAGTCTTCACGATAGTCTTCATCGTCACTGATTATCTGGCCGCCACAGCCCACAAAACACTGGTCGTAGATGCCTTTACACGCCTGATAATTGGGCACCGGGCAGCTTTGCGGCCGCTCGCATCCGCCGCGATTGCCTCGCGCCTGCAGGCAGCGCTGATACTGGCTGTAGGCCAGACGATAGCGGTATTGGCAGTCCTCATCCCGGCGCTGAATCGGCGTGCGGCAGCTAAACCGCTCGCCCTGACAAACCTGCAGGCATTGCACGGCTTCTGGGCCCGCCGGGTCGATATAGGTCCGACTGGGCTCAGCGCTGCAGGCTGCCAACAGGCATAGCACCAGCCCCATTGCCATCGTTCGCATGTACGTCATCCCACGACTCATCCCACGACTCATCCCACGACTCTGGCAGTTGCGATTGGACAGTAAGAAACGATATGTTCCCTGGCACCAGCGGCAGGCCAAAGCACTGGGACCAACATTGAGCCACCCAGCTGGGCTGGCCGTTACTGGCAAGGATCGTTTTTTCATGGAGAGCGCAACATTGAGCCAATCACCGCTGGCTGAAACCCGTGTACTGCCCCTGTTTCCCACCTACGTTTGGTATGCAACCCTGGCTGACACGGTTTTTGCCGGGCTTAACCAACGCATCGAGCAGCGCCTTGACGCCATGCGCTCGCCCAGTGATGACAGCCGTCAGCTGCTGCAAACCCACCAACAGCTGCACCGGGATGAGGCACTGGCGGGGCTGCTGCCCTTCATCGACGGCGCCGCCCGCGGCGCATTGGATTTTTTGAAAATTCGCTATCAGCGGTTCACCATTACCGGCTGCTGGGCCAATCGATCGAAAATGGGCTTGGGACATAAGGCCCATTGCCACCCCAACAATTTTCTCAGCGGGGTTTATTACGTCTCGGCACCCAAAGGTGGTGACAGCATCACCTTTCACGACCCCAGGCCCCAGCCCAACGTCTTCATGCCGCCCACCGTTGAGCTGACCAACGACAACGCGGGCAAGGTGACCATCGGGGTGAAAACCGGAACCCTGGTGGTATTTCCCTCCTGGCTGATTCACTCCGTTGAGCCCAGCCAGGCATCGTCCACACGCACCAGCATTGCCTTTAACATCATGTTCGAATCCTTCGCCGAACAGATGAGCCCACCCATGTGGAGCGGCAACCTGAGCGACTGAAACACAACACTAGCAGGCTGTTGAAAAAGCCATCCATGGCGTTTTCAACATCGACAACGAAA
>CAYGPO010000176.1:0-7042 GCA_964351665.1 uncultured Gammaproteobacteria bacterium
GCATCGCGCCGGCGTAAAACCAGCACCGGGCAGCCCGCCATTCGGATGATTCGTTCGGCCACCGATCCCAGTATCAGGCGGCGCCAGCCATGGTAACCATGGGATGGCACAACAATCAGGTCAGCCTTTAATCGTTCGGCGTAATCCACAATCTGCGTACCCGGGTCGCCGAATAACACCTCAAGGCTGTAACGTGACCAACCGTTGGTTTCCAGAAAGGTTTTGGCGTGATCTTGCACCTGTTCCCGTCGGGCCTGGTCTACCTCTTCAGATGCGATCAGCTCGCCTCCGGCGGCGTAGACCGTAAAGGCCGTCACATGCACCAGATGAATGTTGTCTTGGCTATGGCCGTCCAGCAGGTCTTTCAATGCACTGGTGCAGGCTTCTGAAAAGTCCACGGGAATAACGGTCTTGGTATCAGGCTTGAGTTCGATCATGATCTTCTCCGATTAGTGAATGACTCCTAGGCCGCTGTATGCTGGACTATCAGGTGGCGGCCTGGCTGCGCAAAACCAATACAGGTCGATCGGTAAGTCTCACCACCCGTTCAGCCACTGACCCCAGTCCAAGGCTCTTTATACCCCCGCGGCCGTGACTGGGCAGGGCAATCAGGTCAGCATTGTGATGTTTAGCATAACCGACGATTTGTCGACCAGGATCGCCTGCCAGGACTGCCAACTGCTCGTAGGGAATGTTCAGGTTAGCGGCAAAGCTCTGCAGCCACTTAAGACCGGAACTGCGTAGCCCGTTAGAAGTTCCCTCGTCTGTTGGCACCATTCCTGGTTCCCAGTCGGTGCTGTGGTCGCGCACCACATGTACCAGATGTAAGCACGGCCATTCCACTTGGGCGAGCGCAGCCTTCACAAGCTCCACGCAGACCGGCGAGAAATCTACGGGTAAGACTACGGGACCAGTCACCTTCAGCATGGGAGCACTCTCGTTTTGTGGTCTTTTATTAGGCCGTTTACCGGCCTTTCCCACAATCCGGAAAACTACTTACAAAGGCTGTCCGCGAGCCCATAGCACTCCTCTTTAGAGGGGTAATTCGTTATTGTTCACCGATGAATTTATCTGAACTCCAAATGCGGGTCATGCAGCGGTTGAGGGATTTTGGCGAAACCGCAGCCCAGTGGGCCGCCAGCCCAGAATTTTATACTCAGCTTGCGGCCATCGCGGCGGCCCTGGTTATCGCGTGGGTATTGGCCAGGGTGGTCCGATCTAAGCTCGAGCCGCTCAAGCCCGCTGAGGGTTTACCCAAAGAACCTTCCCGGCGCCAGCGTTTGCGCAGCCGCCTGTATCAAATGACCACGCTGATATTTCCTTTGCTGGCGGTGGTGTTACTGGCAATTGCCAGCCAGATCGCGGCCTCAGCTGGCCATCAGCAGTGGTTGATTCGTGTCGCTGAGGGTATCGCCCTGGTCAGCGTGGTTTACACCGTGACCACGCACTTCATTAGCAACAGTTTTATTCGCGCTATGGGCCGTTGGATCGGCATACCGGTGGCGGCGCTGGCGGTATTTGGCTGGCTGGATAACGTCACCGGCTACCTGGATAACATTTCCCTGACTGCGGGAAATATTCGGGTGTCGCTCTATGTTCTCCTGCGAACTTTAGTCCTGGGGGCTTTTTTGTTCTGGCTCGGACGACTGTCCAATACCGCTGGCAAGGACGCCATTCGCCGCCAGCAGCAGCTGGATGCAGGCACCCGGGAGGTGTTCGCCAAGTTGTTCGAAATTGCCGTATTTGTGCTGATTTTCCTGCTCTTGCTGCAGGTCATGGGGATTAACTTAACCGCCCTGGCGGTGTTTGGCGGCGCGCTGGGAGTGGGGCTGGGATTTGGCCTGCAGCAAATTGCCGCCAATTTTATTTCCGGCATCATCATCTTGCTGGATCGCTCCCTGGCCATTGGCGACCACGTGGAACTGGAAGACGGCCGTTCTGGCACCTTGCGGGAACTGAACATGCGTTTTGGGGTGCTGGAAACCTACGATGGCAAAGACATCGTTGTGCCCAACGAGAAGTTTATTACTTCCTCTTACACCAACTGGACCCACAAAGACCCTAAGCAGCGGTATGCCATCGAGTTTCAGGTGGCTTATTCAACGGATTTAGAGGCGCTGTTTGAGGACCTGCGGGCCCTGTGTAGTCGGCATCCTCAGGTGCTCAGCGGAGACAGCTGCGCCCTTGAACTCAGGCCAGACGCTGAGATTGCCGGTTTTGGCGATTCAGGCATCGACATCCTGATCGAATTTTGGATGGAAGCCATCGACGACGGGGTCAATCGAGTCGGGGCTGATCTGTTGCTGGATATTTATCGGCTGTTCAAGGAAAAAGGCTATCAGTTTCCCTTCCCCCAGCGTGAGGTTCGGGTGCTGGGAGACGCGCCGGGTACGAAAACCGGCTGAGCCAGCCAACATGCCGCAGCTGGGCCTGGCCATTGGCTGCATCGTGCCATGCCGGCCCATACACAGACTGAGGTTAAATTTTTACCAAACGGACCTGTGGGCTACTATTCAATCACCAACTTGCTCACTGTAAAGGCTAGACGTTAACCTTGAGACCCGGCGGTAAATCAGGACCTGAGTCGCTGTCGTTCAAGCTGTGGGTCCCGAAAATCTGCGCGCGCACTGCAGTAAAACGTGGCGGCAATATGAAACAAATGCCATTGGAAGAAGCCAGCGCCTTGAGTGAGTCCGGCAATCCTGACGAGTTAATTCTGGGAATCGATCATGCCCCTGCGCAGCTGACTACGTTTGCACCTGAGCTGGCGCGGCTGCTGGAATCGCTGTTTTTTGTTGGGCTAAGCCAGGCTGACGGGGCCAGTCCGGATGATACCTCCGAGCGCTCTGTGCGGCGCAGCTGGCGCAAAGCCCGGGCATGGCTGCACCGATTAATGACCGAACAGGGTACTTATGGATCAGCCTGATCTGGCGGCTGTAGACGCCTTGTTTGATGAAATGCTGGACCTTGATCCAGACAGCCGCAAACAACGCATGGAGACGCTGTTCCAAACGGATCCACCCATGCATCGGGAGTTAAGCGAGCTGCTGGCCTCTGACCAGCATGCGGCAGAAATTCTGGGTGCGTTGGACAGTCAGCCATCATTGACTTTAGCGGTCGGCGCAACCTGGGGACCCTACAAACTAACCCGGGCGGCGGGTGCCGGCAGCATGGGTCGCGTCTATCAGGCAAAACGGATTGACGGCCGCTTTGATCACACGGTGGCGATCAAGTTTTTGACCCTGGGCGCCAGTGACGACATTCAGCGGCGGTTCAAGTCTGAGATTCAGATTCTGGCCCGTCTATCTCATCCCAATATCGTCTCGCTGATTGATGGCGGCAGCGATCAAGGTGTGCAATACCTGGTCATGCAGTGGGTTAATGGAGAACCGCTGACCCAAGCCAGCAAAACGTGTGATTTTTCTCAGCGGCTGGACCTGTTCTCTCAACTTCTGATGGCTGTGGATCATGCCCACCGCCACCTGGTCATCCACCGGGATCTAAAACCGTCCAACGTGATGGTGGACAGCGAAGGGCAGGTAAAACTGCTGGATTTTGGTATCAGCAAAGACCTGGAGGGCACCGCGACCCAGACCCAGGCGTTGATGACGCCGCGCTACGCCGCGCCGGAGCAAATTCTGGGTCAGTCGGTGTCGGTGGCGACGGACATCTTTTCTCTCGGCATGTTGTTATTTGAGTTGCTCGCCGAAAAATTGCCGCCAATGCCCGCCAGCGGCTCGTTGGAATCGCTGGTTGACTACGCCCGAACGCTTGAGCTTCCGGATCTGGGAAAGGTGTCTGACACGCCGGTTCATCCTGATCTGGGCGCCATCGTTGGGCGATGTTTGATGCGCGAGCCGCAACGACGATACGCAACGGTCGCAGAGCTGGAGCGAGATCTGCTTCGGTTCCGTGACGGGCGCCCCGTAACCGCTCGACGGCTGGGACGTTTCCCGCGCATGGGTCGCTGGCTGCTTCGTCACCGATGGGCTGCGGGCGCAACTATAGCGGCGATACTTGCACTGGCAGTAGGGACCACGTTACACCTGAATCGGCTGCAGACCGAACGCGATCAGGCTCAGGCCGCGCTCACCTTTCTAACCGGATTGCTTGGGGACCTAAATCCCATGAAAGCCGGCGTTGACGCGTTGTCGCTGCCGGTGGCCGATGTGTTTCAGCTGGGCCTTCAACGCCTGGAGTCAGGCCAACAGCTCTCGCCCCAATCCAGCGCTGAACTGGCGCTGACATTTTCGGCGGGTTTATCGGATGCCGGTCGCTATGAGCAGGCCACGGCAGCAGCGGACTTTGCAATCAGTACACTGGACAAAATGGCCAGCAATGAACCCGACGTTGTGCAGCTGAAGGTTGCTGGCTACCTGGGGAAATTGCTTGCGTTGGGTTTTCAAGGCGACAGCGACGGGTTTATGAAGGTCGCCGCAATGGCCGAGCAACTGTTACCACAGCTTGACGATCAGGCGATTGAACGCCCGCGCTACTGGCATCTTGTGGGTAATCACCTCCAGCGTGACGGGCAAGTGGACAAGGCCAACGAGGCGCTAAGTCGTGCGGTAGAACAACTGGACGCCATGACGCCCGCCGAGGTGGTTGACGACCTGAATATTACGGCGTTGGCTGACCTGGCAGTGGCTTTGCGCTGGCTCAACGACGAGCGCGCTGTTGGGCTGATCAATCGATCCATTGCGTTGGCCGAGGCAACAAATATACCCGACACCCGCATGGGTTTGCTGCACGCAAAACGCGCCGGGGTGCGAGGCGCTTTTGAGAGTGCCGAGGCGGCAACTGAAGACCATCTGCTGGCGATGGAGCTGACTGCAGGATCTCTGGGGCCAGATCACCGGGAATCTCAGGTTCTGAAGAACAACTACGCGTTAAATTTGATGCAGCTTAATCGCCATCAAGAGGCGATCCCGCTGCTCAACCAGGTTCTGGAGCGTCGACGGGAGTTTGACGATCTAGACCCAATGGAGATAGCCGGGACGATTCAAAACCTGGCCGCCGCCATGAAGGAAACCGGCCAGTATATTCAAGCCAATGCCCATGCAGAGCAGGCCCAGGTGATTTACGAGCGTATTTTTCCGGATACCCACCACCAGTTGGCATTGCCGCGACTGACACGGGCGGAATTAGCGCTGCTGCAAGGCGACGCTGCGCTGTCAGGCGTTCTCGCCAGTGAGGCCATTGAACGGCTGACTCAGGTGCCTCAGGATCACCTGCTCAACCAGGTGGCGCGGGTGTATCAGCACGTAGCCAATACGCTCCAGCGCGGTTGCCAGCCGGAGGTATCAGCGGCCCTCGCGAAAGAGGGAGAAAAAGTGATCAGTTATCTCACCTTAGAGCGGCGAGTTACGACGCTGCTGCGTCAGGCACTGGACACTCAGCCCTGTTGAAAAAATCGCATTTTTTACAGCCTGCGCTCGGCACAGGGATGTGCCGACATTTTCATTGACTGCAAGTCATTGAAAATGTGAGACAACGGAAAATGACATTTTTCGTTGTCGATGTTGAAAACGCCATGGATGGCTTTTTCAACAGCCTGCTAGTCCTCAAAACCATCGGCAAACAGGCCGTCGTCGAATTCGTAGAAAAACGCCGCGCCGACCCGTTCGTTCATCATGTTCTCAGCAATCCGATCACCCACTATGCCGTGAATGCGTGTGCCCTCCCGGGTCAGCGCGACCGATGTGCCGTATTGCAGGGTGTTGCGGGTGTCAGGAAGGACAAATTCCGGTTTTACGTTGCGGTCTATCTCGGACCAGTCGCCGCCGGCGTCGCGGCGAAAAAGAAAGCTGGCCTGGTTGTCAGAGGTCCACATCAGATTACTCTCCACCGCCACGTCCTTGCCGAATTCACCAATAAACGTCGAAATGCTGCCCACCAGCTCCGTGTTCAGGACGTAGCTGCCATTGTCAGCATCAAAAATGTACACCGACCCGTCGTTAGTGACGGTTGCCGTCAAGTCTCCCGCACCTCCCACGGCCCCGATCGCAACAAAGCCGGTGCCTGCTGCAACGCCGCTGCCGAACCGCGCATTGACCGCAGGGTTGTCGGAGGTCAGTGTTGCCTGGAGTTGAAACTGTCCACCATTTTGGTTGTACACCCAGGCCCGACCGGCGCTGCTCAGGTCATTGCTGTCATACGCAGGTGAGCCCACCACCAAAGTTCCTGAACTAAGGTCCAGGCGATCACCGAAGCGGCCGTTGGCCAGCAGGTCAACTCGCGGCACCGGGACCCGCTGATCCAGCAGCCATTCATTACCCTGCAGCCTGTAAACCAACAATGCGCCCACCGAATTCGTGTCACCAGTGAACGGACTCTCGTCAGCCACCGGCGCACCGACGACCAACGTGTTACCTTCCAGCGCGACCCGGTTGTCGAAGTCCAGGTCACGGTTGTCCACAGAGTCTGGTTCAACCAGGGCGCTGTGAAAACCCCAGCTATTGGTGCCGCCCAGATCACGCCGATAAAGCGCCACACCCCCGAAGGAATAGGAGGTAGCTATCCACTCGCCGCTGATCGTGACGTCCGTTCCCAGTCGACTCCGATTACCGGGGGTGGGATTTTCCTCCAGTCGCTTTACAAAATTCCAGCCACCGTCATATTCAAAAACGTACACCGCGCCATCAGCACCGTCTGCAAACGGCGCGGAAATCACCGCCCAGGCGCCATCAGCCTCCATCACTGTGCCAAAGGTCTGGCCATCAATATTAGGATCGAAGTCGTCCCGAAACTGGGTTAGCGTTAATTCCAGGTCCTGGGCTGCAACCGCCCATGACACGAGGTAGATGCACAGAAAAAATAGCGGCTTACGCATAACAATACTCCCTTTTTCCCTTAGATCGGATTTTCGGGAAGAAAGCGGCCAACTATTTGATCATCGATTGTTCTGATCGCGGCACCTGCCGGTTGTTTCGTTTCACCCAACGTGTGCCACACGCCTTGGATGAAACTCCGAATCAGCCACCGGCAATACTCAAAGCAGCAAAGGACCTCCTGTATCCATTGGGGTTAGAGCCAGGTGCGG
>CAYGPO010000177.1:0-7019 GCA_964351665.1 uncultured Gammaproteobacteria bacterium
CGCCAAAGCGCACCTGGCCGGGCTCAGGGACATGCTTGGCGATTTGTAAAGCTAGTCGTTAGCAAAAATATCGCCCAGGCGAATAAAGAAGGTGCCGTCACCTTCTTCGCCCACCCCTACGCCCATGTACAGCGGCCCCAGGGGCGAGCGGTAGCCGAAATACACGCTGCCGTGGAGCAGCGCTGAGTCCAGGCTGATATCTGAGCGGCGGTCCCAGACGTTGCCCAGCTCCACGGTGCCTCCCAGATAGGCCGGGAACAGCCCGCTGCGGCTTAAGGAATACCGATAGCCAGCCACGCCCAGGGCCAGGTGTTGGCCCGACAGCTGGTTGAACTCAAGTCCCGACAGGTTGCCAAATCCCCCCGCTCGGAACAGGCCGTAGACCGGCGCATCGCTGTTGATCGTCGTGTTAAAGGTTCCGCCCAGCAGCAGATGATGGCGGTCTTGCAACAGCCAGTTGTAATAGTACCTGGCCCGCAGCTGGCGAAAATTGGTGTCAGCTCCCAGCAGATCCGATTCTGCCAGGTACTCCAGGGTGCCCAGGCCGCCGTTGTTGGGGAAAAACAGGTTGTCCAGATGATCGTAGCGAAACCTGGCAAACCACTCGCCGGTGGTGAATTCCACATCGGAAATCGCCTGGTCACCAATGTTCACTTCGGTGTCCCCCACCCCAAAGCGCAGGCCCACGCTGAAGTCCGCTGAATTGCCAAACTCTTTACCGGCGGTTAGCTCCAGCTCGGCCCGATCTACCAGGGTTTCCGACAGCGGACTGCCGTCATCAAACAGGCGGAATTTGTTGCGCCGGATTTGCCCGCGAGCGGTCAGATACCAGGGTTCCCTTGGCTGCAGCGGCTTGTAAAGCTCGCTGAACAGGGAGGGTTCTTCACCGATCTGAGCCACCGTGCGCCACTCCCCGCCAAGCTCATCGATGTCGGTTTTCAGCAGGCCCAATCGCAGGTTGAAGGCGTTGTCGTCGGTATCGGAAATAAAGGTCAGGCCATATTCGATCAGATTGGGCGCTCGCCGGTCCGGCACCACATCCAGCACGATGCCCAGCTCACCGTCTCGCCGGTCCAGGTGATAACGAACCTCCCGCAGGTGTCCCAGACCATAAATTTGATCAATTTCATGGTCCAGATTATCGAAATTGAGGGCCTCGCCCTGCTTCACGCCCAGGCGGCTGAGGATCATTGCGTCGGAATAGCTGGACTGGTTATTTACCTGCACCCAGTTGACCACTCCCGCCGGGCGCTGGCAGGCGGTCAAGGCACGTCGGTAGTCCCGGTATTGCGCTTCGCTGAGGGCGTAGCGGCTTAACTTTTCCGCGTTGGCCTGGGCCGTGGCCTGGCCCACGGGGATTGCGTCGGCGAATTTTTCGAAATCCACCGAGGTCAGGGTGTCAGCAAGATTGGGCACCAACAGGGTGTCGGCGGCCCGCAGCGCGCGGGTTTGGGCGGCCACGCCCTGCACCACCAGCAGATTGGTCAGCTGCTCAACCATGTCAAAAAGATTGCCCAGCTGATCGCGTCCGAACAGGGGCGTGCCAACGTCCACCGCGATGATTACGTCGGCGCCCATATCCCGGACAATCTGCACCGGCAGATTATTCACAATGCCGCCGTCCACCAGCAGCTGATCTTTCAGGGGTACCGGCGCAAAAGCTCCTGGGATCGACATGCTGGCTCGCATCGCCACCGCCAGATCCCCTTCATTCAACACCACTTCCTGACCGGTAATGATGTCAGCGGCGACGGCCCGAAAGGGAATCGGCAGGTGATCAAAGTTGGACTGATGGGTTTGACTCAGGGTTACGCGCTTCAACAGCAGATTGACTTTCTGCCCGGCCAGCACGCCCCCAGGCAGGATCAGCTGGCCATCTTTGTAGCCCAATTTGGGCCCAAACAGATCCAGATCGTCATCCCTTTTGCGCCGGAACCGTCGCTCGGTGCGGTTGGGTTGATCGGTGAACAGCTCGGACCAGTTCAGGTCGCGCATCTGAGCTTCTATTTCGGCGCCCGTCATGCCGGTGGCATAAAGTCCACCAATCACCGAGCCCATGGAGGTGCCGGCAATGAAATCTATGGGCACCCGCAGCTGTTCCAGGGTTTTGATCACCCCAATGTGAGCAGCGCCTCGGGCACCGCCGCCGCCCAGAGCCAGGCCCACTCTGGGCCGCTGGTCGTTGGTCAGTTGACACAGCATACCGCTGCCGTTGGCAGATTCAGGCGTCTGGGCGTGGCTAGCTGCACTACAAAGATAGCCGGTCAGAACTACAATTAGGGAAAAAAGCCTCAAATTAACCGCCTGCCAGGTAAACAATCATCATGGTAGCCGGGCCCGGGACGATGAACGACCCTAAAATTAGCCCTCAGGCTGTAACCTTTGAGCTGCGGGTCCGTATGATGGGGTAATGACACGACGTTTTCGCCGCCTGGTGAAGGAACACCAGGGCCAGCTTTTCTCGCTGGCTTACCATCTATTGGGCCACTCAGCGGAAGCTGAGGACGTGGTGCAGGACGTGCTGGTGAAACTCTGGCAACACCTGGCAGGGCTGGAAGCAGATCGGATCAAGCCCTGGCTGTTGCGGGTTACCCGCAACGCCTGCCTGGACCTGTTGCGGCGCCGTCGCTATAGCCAGGCCTATGTATCCCAGGTGGCCAGCGGCGAATCGATGGTGGTTAGCGAAACCCCGATGGACCGGCTTGCCAGCAGCGATCTCGGCCACCGGCTGGTGCAGGCGATTAGAGAACTGGATGAACCTTTCTGTTCGCTGGTGGTATTAAGAGATATACAGGAACTTAGCTATCAGGAAATTGGTGAGGCGTTGGATCTAAAGGAAAGCCAGGTGAAAGTGTATCTGCACCGTGCCAGGCGCAAACTGCGCCATCGTCTTGGGAGTGAAATGGATGACTGAACAAGCCCTACCCAACTGGTTTGATGAGCGCATCGAGCCCTGGTTGTCCGGCGACCTTACCGGCAGTGAGGCAGCCCTGTTTGAGGCTCGCCTGGCCACCGACCCGCTGCTTGAACGTGAAGTGGCCCGGGCCACCCGGCTGAGCTCACGGCTGGCCGAATTGCCGTCGCTGAAAGCGCCCAGTTCGATTAATCGATCTGTGAGAGAGATGACGGGTACAGGATTCTCCCTTCCTGGGCTGCCTGGGCTGCCGGTCTGGGGCTGGTCGGTGGGCGGTGCCTGCGCCGCGGCGCTAATCGCGATGGTGGCCCCAGGGCCCCTCAGCTTCACCAACGAAAGTCGCCCGGAGCTTGTCGCCAGTGCCCAGCCCACGGCTGGCGAACTGGCCAAAGCCCGCGCGGATCTTGCCCTGGCTCTGGGTTACGTTGACCAGGCCGGAGACATGGCGGCAAGGCAGCTGGGTACCCGAGCCGGTGCTGCGGCTGCCCGCAGCCTGTTTGAGCCGGCACGGCGGCGCGCTGCGGAAGCGCCGGACACCATATGACCGTTAGGGTGACCAGAGTGTTAAGGCCCTTGCTGCTGGTGGCCCTGCTGTTGCCGTCGGTGCAGGTGCTGGCGCAGGCACTGTCCGCCCATCCGGGATATGTGGATTTCGGTGACCTGTCTGGTATCGCCGATACTGAGCCCACCATTGAAGTGTCTCTGGGACCCGCGCTGCTGGGGTTTGTGCGCAAGACCGTCAGCGCCGAAGATCCTGAGCTGGCCAATACCCTGGGCAAACTGCGAGGCATTGAGCTGCGGGTGTTTGAAATTTCTCCCGGCCAGCTTGCCAATGCCCGGCAGCAGGCCCTCGCCATATCGAAACGGCTGAAGGGGTCAGACTGGCAGCCGGCGGTCACCGTGCGCGGAGAAGACGCCACCGTTCACATGTACATGAAAACCCGGGACGAGGTGGTGCAGGGGATGGTGGTGATGATGGTGGAGTCTGGTGGTGACGCGGTTTTCCTCAACATCATCGGCGAGATTGATCCTG
Organism: uncultured Gammaproteobacteria bacterium; assembly: GCA_964351665.1. Taxonomy (GTDB): domain Bacteria; phylum Pseudomonadota; class Gammaproteobacteria; order Xanthomonadales; family SZUA-38; genus JANQOZ01. Next base: position 3,948 of record CAYGPO010000177.1, read on the forward strand.
AACAGTTGGGCAGCGTGGCTGGCCGTTTCGGCGTGTCCCTGGACGATCTTTAACCCGGCTCAGCGCCTCCTCACTGTCCCATTCGCTACACAGAGACCAGCGAAAGCAGTCATGGTCCACCTGATAGGGCACCAGCGGCCAGTGGTGGGGTAAATCGCCTTGTTCCATCAGCTCATCGGTGACCGGCACAAACTGCAACATGGGTCGTACTCCTTGAGGTTTGATGCTCCAAGGTAGCCAGATCCCATGGCCCGATTATCTAAATTCTGTGGCTTTTTTCTGACGATGGTTGATGCCACGCCCCGTTCTGATACTCTCGCGACAAATCCAGCAACTTGTCCTTGAGGTAACCAATGCAATCCAGCGTTGATCTTTTCGCCGCCGCCTGTGAGCGAATCCCTGGCGGTGTGAATTCCCCGGTAAGAGCCTTCAAGGGCGTCGGCGGCGACCCGATTTTCATGCGTAAAGCCGAAGGCTGTCGGCTATATGACGAAGACGGCAACAGCTACATTGACTACATCGGTTCCTGGGGTCCTATGCTGGCGGGTCACAATCATCCAAAGGTGCGCCAGGCCGTGATTGACGCTGCCCAGCAGGGGCTGAGCTTTGGCACGCCCTGCGCCCGAGAAGTCGTAATGGCGGAAAAACTCTGTCAGCGGGTGCCTGGACTTGAGCTGGTGCGGATGGTGAATTCGGGCACCGAGGCCTGCATGAGCGCCCTGCGGCTGGCCCGGGGTGCCACCGGCCGGGACAAAGTGATCAAATTCGAAGGCTGTTACCACGGCCATGCTGACTCCTTTTTAGTTAAGGCCGGCAGTGGCGCACTGACCCTGGGTCTGCCCAACTCGCCGGGGGTGCCAGCCTGTTTGGCGGATCTGACCCTGACCCTGAACTTCAACGACATTGATCAGGTGCGAGAGGTGATGGCCGAGGTGGGTCATGAGGTGGCCTGTATTTTTGTTGAGCCGGTTGCCGGCAATATGAACTGCATACCGCCGGTGCCCGGTTTTCTTGAGGGTCTGAGAGAGGTTTGCACCGAGCACGGTGCGCTGCTGATTTTTGATGAGGTGATGACCGGATTTCGGGTCGCCGCTGGCGGCTGCCAGGAGCGTTTCGGCGTCACCGCCGATCTGTGTACCTTCGGCAAAGTGATCGGTGGCGGAATGCCCGTGGGCGCCTTTGGCGGCCGTCGGGACATCATGTTGCAGATTGCCCCCACCGGGCCGATTTACCAGGCCGGCACCCTGTCTGGCAATCCGGTGGCCATGGCCGCTGGAATTGCCAACCTGGAGGTGCTGGCTGAACCGGCCTTTTATGAACGTCTGGAGGACAAGGTTAACTACCTGACCCAGGGCTTGAATCAGGCGGCGCAGGCTGCCGGTGTGCCGTTTCTCACCCAGCAGGTGGGATCCATGTTTGGCATGTTTTTCACTGACCAATCCCAGGTCAACACCTATGCGGACGTTGAACGCTGCGATACCGAGCAATTCAAACGGTTTTTCCATTCGATGCTGAAACAAGGGGTTTATCTGGCGCCGTCGGCCTTTGAAGCCGCTTTTCTATCCCAGGCTCATGATCATGAGGCGTTAGACGAGACCATCAAGGCCGCCGGCAACGCATTTGCCGCCCTGGCTGGGGGTTAGCAGGATGTCGAAAAGGCCATCCATGGCTTTTTCGACATCCCTGTGCCCAGCGCAGGCTCTTAAAATGCGACTTTTTCAACAGGCTGCTCGTCGCCGACAGCCTCAGGGAGGGGGTCGTGAATGATCAATGACTGGCACGGGGGAGCTTAGCTCATAGATACCATGCCAGATTGGCTGTCAGCCATCCTGGACTGGCTGCGGGTAAATCCCCATCTTGCGGGCGTCGCCATTGGCGCTGTGGCCTTTTTAGAAGGCCTGGCGGTGGTGGGCATATTAATGCCCGGCATCGTTATCCTGTTTGGTTTTGGGGCGTTGGTTGGGCTGGGGGTGCTGGATCTGGCGACGGTGTGGATCTGGTGCAGCGCCGGCGCGATTGCCGGCGACGGCCTGAGTTTCTGGTTGGGCCATCACTTTAAAGACCGGGTCAGATTCCTTTGGCCCATCACCCGCTATCCCGCCCTGCTGGTTCAAGGCGAGGGGTTTTTTCGTCGGCACGGGCTTAAGAGCGTCATTATTGGGCGTTTTGTTGGGCCGATTCGCCCGATTATTCCCCTGGTAGCCGGCATGCTACAGATGCCGATACGCATCTATCTGCCAGCCAATGTGGTGGCAGGAATCATCTGGGCCCCAGCTTATCTGCTACCCGGCCTGGTGTTCGGCGCATCCCTGGAGTTGGCCCAGGCGGTGGCCTGGCGGTTGGCAATGCTGGTGGTATTGATTGGGGCGGCGGTGTGGCTGTTGGCGATAGGGGTTAAGGGCGCTTATCTGGTCACCGCGCCGTTCGCCAATCGGCTCACCGGCGCGATGCTGATCTGGTCGCGAAATCATCCCAGGCTGGGGGGCATGGCGCGCAATCTTGTGGATCCAAAACGCCCCGAGTCGGGTTCTCTGCTGGCCCTGGCGCTGGTGCTGCTGGCGGCTGCTGGCGGTGCCCTGTGGCTGCTGCTGACCATGTCGCTGCCGGCCAGGGTGGATTTTGACCAGCGGGTGGCCGATGCCTTCGCCAACTTAAGGTCACCCTGGACTGATCAGTGGATGGTGTTGTTTGCCAGCCTGGGCTCGCTGGCGGTGGTGCTACCCGCCTGTGTGGCGCTGCTGGCCTGGCTGGGATTAAGGCGTCAGCACATGGCGGCGATTCATTTGGCGGCGGCTGCGGGTTTTGGCGCGCTGTTGGCAGTGGTGATGTCGCTGCTGGTAGCAAAGCTCAGTGGCCAGGGGCTGGCGCCGGTCAGTCAAATCACTCTGGCGGTTGCGGGCTATGGGTTTGTGGCGATATTGCTAGCCCGGCAACTGCCTCAGCGTAGTCGGCTGTGGCCCTATGTGGTGAGCGCTCTGCTGATCGTGCTGGCGGCAACCGGCAGGGTTTATCTGGGCATCCACGGTATCAGCCAGGTGCTGCTGGGGGTCTGCCTGGGGGCGGTGTGGGTGG
>CAYGPO010000178.1:0-6954 GCA_964351665.1 uncultured Gammaproteobacteria bacterium
CAGCGCCTGGTCTGGCGCTGCCTATTTCCAGCCTTGACGCCACACTATGGGATTTTTCAGGTCCCGCCAGTCAATGGCGCGCTCGCGCCGGGACATCACTGCCTGGATTTCGCAGGCAATGACCTTGCCGTCCTCGTCAAATTCCACCCCGGATACCAGGAAGTGTTTTTCCTTGTGCTCGGGCTTGGTTGCGGTCCATTTGCTGCCCAGCAGTTTTCTGGGATTGATTTGATTCATGCTCGCTTCCAGGGCGATGGTCCGGTCGGTCAAACCGGCAGTACCTTCCAGTTTTTCAGATGGGCTGTCACCCTGGGGGTATGGGCCAGGCGGGACCAGCTGACGATGGCCCACTTGAAGCCGGAAACGATGGGCAGTGACTGATGGCTGAACAGGTGATTTGACGGAAAAAACACCAGATCCCCGGCCCGGGGAGTAAAGGTGAAGTTGAGAATGTCGAACTGCAGCTGGCCGCCTTCATAGTTATCGTTGAGATAAATCAGCAGGCTGACATCCCGGTCACGGATGCGATACCAGCGCTGGGCCTGCTGATCAAATTGTTCTCCGTCGCAGTGCAGCACGTATTTGCCACCGGGCGGATAGCGCAGGATGTAAGGCGGTTCGAACTGGGTTGGGGGGGAACCATACTGAGTGCCCACCTGATCTTTCAGCGCGCCCCGCACCAGGTCCTGCAGCAGGCCTTCCCGTTTACCCATGTTGACCGCCTGGGTCACCCGCCCCGGGTCCCGCATTTGCACATTTTTCTGCGCCGTGGATTTTTTAGGATCGATCATGGTCAGCCATTTGCGCTCCTGCTTCTGGGCAAAACGCAGCAGCTGGTTGCGATCCGCGGCGGGCACAAAGTCGTGCACCACGTGAAACTGGCTGGGCAGTTTCCGATCCTCGTTGGGATTGCCGCAGCACTGGGCAAAGGGCTGATCGCCGCCGCAATAGCAGGCATCGTCGGCTTTGGGCCGCAGGTTCTCTATGTAGTGTCGGGCTGGCTGATTCATAAACAAAGGCAGTTGATCTCTGCCCTCAAGTATAGGGGTTTAGCGGGTTGGCGGAGAAGGGTCAGAGCTTTCCTTACGCCAGCCGCTGACAGCGCCAAACAGCATCAGCGCCGGCAGCGCGGCCAGGGTGGCAATGGCGGCGGTAACCCCTGGGTTGGCGAAGGAGACCGGGCTACCGGGCAGCAGCCGGGCACCCAGAAAATATAGGCTGAAGTGAACGACCAGGGCCAGGGCTGAGGCCAACCAGACCGGCGCAATTCGCGGTGAGGCAAAAACCACCCCAGCCAGCAGGGGCGGCGCGGCCGCCACCGCCAGACCATATACCCCCACCTGACCGAACACGCCCAGCAGCCGGGGAGGATTGAGGTTTATCACAAAGGCCGCAACGGCCACCAGTACCAGCACACCGTGACTGATTCGCAGGGCCAGTTTCATCCGGGACTCATGGGGCAGGTTTTTCCCGATCAGATTCAGCGCCAGGTCGTTGGCGGCAATGGTTGACAGTCCCACCAGCAGCCCATCCAGGGTGGACATGGCGGCGGCCAGCAGCACTACCGCTATCACCGTAAACATCCACTGCGGAAATACCGTTTTCAGGTATGCCGTCATCACCAGGTCCTGTCTGAAGCTGCCGCTGACCGGATCAATCAGGGCCGCCTCCGGCACCACCAGGTGAGCTACAAAACCCACGGTGACCAGCAGCGCAAACAGGGTAAAAATCAGGCTGAAAATCCACAGATAGCTGCGCACTGCCTGGTCGTCTTTGACGTAAAGGGCCTTTGTCAAAATATGCGGCTGACACACCAGCACCGCGCCGATGATAAAGCCGGCGATGTAAATGGAAAACACGTCGTTGAACAGCTGACCGTCCTGCTTCACCGGGGCCACCAGTCCTTGGTCCACGGCCCGCAGCTGTTCGATCACCGAGCCATCCTGGCCCATCACCACATAGATCACCGAGCCAAGAATCAACACCGACACGCCAATCATCAAGGTGCCCTGCAGCACGTTGGTCAGGACGTGGGCATAGGTTCCGCCCACCAGCACATAGCCGGTGACAAAAACCAGGGTGAGGGCCAGAGCCTGGACATTGGTAAGGCCCAGTAGCGGCTGCATAACAATGGAAATGCCGCCCACCAGTAGCACCACGAAAGCGAAGGACAGCAGTGCCAGAACGGAAAAATACAGGGCAAAGGCTGGCGACTGATAGCGCCGGCCGATCCAGTCTGGAATTGTCAGCGCTCCGGATTTTGCGCCGATCCTTCGGAAACGATAGGACAGCAAAGTCAGCATGGTGAAAAATCCAATGCATAGCCCGGGTACCAGGTGGAACCAGGCAGAAAACCCGTCCACGTAGATAAAACCCGGGTTAATAATGAAGGTGGCGGCGGAAGCGGTGCTGGCGGCCAGGGTCACCCCCACCACAAAGGGATGCATGTCGCCGTTGCCGATGGCAAAACTGCCGAAACCCCGGGTTTGGCGATAGCCGAGCCAGCCCAGCCAGGAGGTGGCCAGCAGATAGACGGCAAACAGGCTCCAGGCCAGATTCACCGGGCCAGGGAGTCCAGCAGGTCTTTGATGGCGGCGATCTGCGGCGCTGATCTGGATACGTAATCGGGCCCGCTGTATCCCCACCAGTCCCAGCAACCCAACGGATTCATTGGCGCAAACGACGAGCTGGCCACCTGGGGATACAGCACCATCAGGTCCAGGGCATCAGCCCAACGGTTGTACCCAGCGGTCTCAATGAAGGCATCACCCACTACCTGGGTTGACTGCTGGCAGCCGTGCAATGCGACGTGGATGCCGCAGATGTTGCCCTGGCTGCATTGCTGGGGCAGGTACAGGCTGGCCTGGGGCAGCATGTTTGCGCCCTGCGCCCCGGGCACCGCCACAGACAATATTGTGCCCCTGGCCTCGGTGGCGGTGGCGCTGCGCTGGGTCAGGTGCTTGAGCATTTCCCCCGCCGTATCGTAGTTGCAGGCATTGATAAAGGGCGCTACGAAGTCGCCACAGGCCGCTCCCTGGTCGACGGTAACCATGGCGTGGGCCGCCGGGATGCTGCGCTCAGATAGGTGCAGGTCAGGGTTGGCTAGCTGCTGGTAAAAACCTTCAGCGCCGTCCGCCACCGTTGCAGCAATGGTGGCGTCGGCGCTGCCACGAAACAGGTACACAGGATCGTCGCGAAGGTTGCTGAGAGGGTCGATCTGGCCCTGCTGGGCCAACTCTTTTGCCTTGGCTATGGATAGCGGCAGTTCAAAGTCTCCGCCCTTGGTGCAAAGGTTCAGGGCCCGGGTGATGTCTCCGCGAGAACACCACCAGGGGCCGGCGGCAACGACGCCCACGCCGCTGACGGTGTTCGATAGGGCCAGGTGAAGTTGGCTGGCCATGTAGCCGCCGGCGGAAATCCCGGACACGGTGATGCGGGTGGTGTCCACCACCAGCTGGGCCAACGGGTCAGTGGCTGCTGGGCTCGCCGAGTCTTCCACGGACGGGTCGCAGCCGGTAACAATGGTTAATGCCAGCAGCGTTGGCAGCAAGGTCAGGCATTGTCGCAAGAGGTTGGGTTTGTTCATGGTATGAGGGCCAGAAATGAGTCAATGGCGGCCAGGCTTTCTGCTTCATCCAGCAGGGGCACGTGGCCCCGGTTGGGAACCTCGGTGACCTTAAGATCCGGTTTGACGGCGCAGGCCTTGCGTACGGTTGATGGGGCCAGAAGGTCCGACAACTGGCCCCGCAGCAGCAGGGTGGGGACCTCCGCCAGGGCGCCAAACAGCAGCCAGGGGTCTGCCGGATTGTTGTCTTCGGGCGTTTCGGCAGGCATATCTCCTGCTGACTTGTCGGGGGTGTTCCCTGGCTGGGTCGCAATTTCCCGGATCGCCCGGCCGATGGATAAATCCATGTCTAATACCGGCACTCCCTGGGCGTTTTCTCGATAGCTGCGCCTTGCCATTCGCAGCCAGCCGGCGTCATCCAGGTCTGGCCAGGCGGCGGCGTAAACCTGCTGGGTTTGCTCCATGGCCTGTTGCCAGTTGCTGACCGGAGGCAGCTTGCCGGTATAGGTTTTGATTCGAGCAAGACCCGCTGGGTCCAGTTCCGGGCCGATATCATTGAGCACCACGCCGGCGATGGCCGCGGGCTTTTGTTGGGCCAAAATCATGCCGACGATGCCGCCCAGAGAGGTGCCGACGATTACCGCCCTGGCAATCCCGGCCTGTTGCATGACGGCCAGGGTATCTTTGGCGTAGACCGGCGGCTGGTAGTGGGAAAAATCTGGATCATGATCAGAAAAGCCCCGACCGCGAAAGTCCAGGGCCAGCACCCGCCGGGTTGCTGCCACATGGGGCGCAAAATCCTCAAAATCCCGGCTGTTTCGAGTGAGCCCATGCAGGCATATCACCGGCGTCGCTTGAGCCGCCAGGCCCGTTTCCATGGGCCCGCAATAGTCACGGTAGTAAAGTCTTAGACCATCGTCACTTTGAGCGGATTTCTGGGAATAAGATTGGGCGCTCATTGGGACCAGTCGGCGTAGGCTTTTCGAAGCTCACGCTTGAGCACCTTGCCGTTGGGGTTGCGCGGCAGTTCATCGATTTGTGCAACTCCGGCGACCCGTTGTTGCTTGCCCAACCGCTGGTTGATCCACTCCCGCAGTTCGGCGTGGTTCAACGGCGTATCCGACACCACCAGCGCCAGCGGCGTTTCGCCCCAGGTTTCACTGGCAACTCCGATCACGGCGGCTTCCACCACATCGGGATGCTGGGCAATCACCGCCTCAATATCGGCGGGAAAGATGTTCTGGCCACCGGATAAAATCATGTCTTTTTTGCGATCGACCAAAAACAGATAGCCATCGTCATCAAGATGGCCAATGTCACCGGTGCGCAGCCAGCGCTGGCCCTGGGCATCAGTGAAGGTGGCCTCTTCGTTGGCCTCTGGTCGATTGTGATAGTGGGACATTTGCAGCGGCCCGCGGCCGATAATTTCGCCGCTGTCTCCCGCCTCGCAGATCTGATCATTGTCATCCAAAATCATGATTTGCTGGCCAGGGCAGGGCAGACCAACGGAGCGAATTTTACGCTGCATATCCTCCGGCGAAAGGATCGTCACCAGCCCTTCGGTGAGGCCATAGAGCTCCATAAAGGCTGGGCCAAATCCGTCAATAACCCGCTGCTTGCTGGCCTCGGGCAGGGGTGAGCCGCAGCACATCAAACTCTGCAGGCTGCTCAGCCTGGCATCATCGAAGGCTTTGTGGTCCAGCATGCGTTGTAGTTGCACCGGCACTACGGTGGAGTGGGTGATGTTCAGCCCTCCCACCAGCTTGAGATACGCTCCGGCTTCAAAGGTCGGCATCACCACCAGGGTGCCGCCGGCTAAGATGGTGGCCAGCATGGCGACCCAGCTGATGTTGGAATAAAGCCCCAGGGACAAAAGAGTGCGTGCTCCGCCGTGGTAGCGCAGCCCCACCGCCATGTCGTAGGCCCAGGCAGCCCGGCAGCGATGGGAATGAACAATCCCTTTGGGCAGCCCGGTGGTGCCGGAGCTGTAGATGATGTTGCAGGCAGCCTCCGGCGCTAACTCAACGGTGGGCGGCGTTGATGAGGCCCCGTCTCTGAAACCCTCGTAGTCCAGCCAGCCCTCGGCCGAGTCGCCAGCGCAGATAAAGTGTCGGACCGTTGTCAGCTGGTTTCGGCAACCATCTACCCGTAGGCGGTGCTCTGCGGTGACAACCACTGCCGCCGAGGCGCTGTCGTCAATCATGCTGGCAACGGACTGATCGCTAATTGACACGTTCAGCGGCACGGCGACGCAGCCGGCCCGGATCACGCCAAACATCACTTCGGTCATCGCCTGGCCGTTGACCATAAGGATGGCAACGCTTTGCCCAGGCTGGACGCCCAGGCCGTGCAGTCCATTGGCCACCCGGGCTGTGGCCTGATCAAATTGGCGCCAGCTGAGGGTTACCTCGCCAACGATCAGCGCGGGCCGATCGGCGCGGAATTTGCCGTTGTTGGCAATCATCTGCGGCAGCAGTAACGGCGGCGGTTCAAACCAGGACATGGGGCAGGCGGTACTCCAGCAAGGGCATGCAACAGAGGCAGCAGATTATTTCAACGTTCGTTGAAATACAAGTTTATGGTTATGATGCGCTGATGGCAGGGAAAGCAGAAATAACCCGGCACCGGATACTGGATGCCGCTGAGGAGCTGTTTGCGCGGCAGGGCTTTGCAGCGGTTACGGTGCGCCAGATCATGAAACAGGCCCAGTCCGACGTGGCGTTGGCCTACTACCACTTCGACTCCAAGCGAGCCCTGTTTGATGCGGTTTTACTGCGTCGAGCCAAAGAGCTTAACCGGCTGCGGGAAAAAGCCCTGGATGAGGTGGAGAGTCGGCACAAAGAGGATGCCCCCAGCGTTGAAGAAATTATCAGCGCATTCACCACCCCTTTGCTGCAACTGCTGGCAGAAGACCACGATCAATGGCGGCACTATTTTGCGCTGATTGCCCAGGTCAACAGTTCCACCGAGTGGGGCGGAGAGTTGATGACCCGATACTTTGACCCGCTGGTTAAGCGCTTTATCAGTGCGCTGCGCCGGGCACTGCCGGACTGCAGCGAGCAGGATCTTTACTGGAGCTACCACTTCCTGTCTGGCGCGCTGACCCTGTCCTTTGCCGAAACCGGTCGAATCGACAACTTATCCGGTGGCGTGTGCCGATCCTCTGACATGGCCAGCGTCAGTGAGCGCATGCCCCGGTTCATCGCTGCAGGCTTTCAGGCCCTGTGCAACTCCGCGAAATAGCTCACATTATTCACGAAGGTCGGATGGCTGGTCTCAGCTGGCGAGTCCAGATTGGACCATCGGTTGAAAACCCATAGCCATAGCTATGGTCTGAGGCCGATGGTTCAAGATGGGCCGCCCGATGAGGCGAGACGCCGACAGCGACA
>CAYGPO010000179.1:0-2990 GCA_964351665.1 uncultured Gammaproteobacteria bacterium
CATGGAACATGTCCAGTTTGCGCTGGGCCGGGGTAATGCCACTGTCGACAATTTCCCGCAGCGGCTCAAGAAAACCGCTTTCGTTGTCGCCGGCGGCGTTTAGCCGGGCTCGGCGGCGCAGGCCGGCTGAGGCAATATCCAGAACCTCTTTGGCCAGGTCTTTTAATGATTGGCCGGCGATCTGGGCATCCAGGCCCAGCCGGGGTACGTCCATCCGCAGGGTCTGACGCTGCTCGGCATTCCAGTGTTTGACCAGATCCCAGGCGCCGGTTTGGGCGTCCGCGTCATACAGCAGACCCACCCAGAATGCCGGCAGGGCGCACAGCCGGTGCCAGGGGCCGCCGTCGGCGCCGCGCATTTCAAGAAAGGTCTTCAGACGTACTTCGGGAAATACCGTGGTCAAATGGTTCTGCCAGTCAACCAGGGTTGGCAGCTCTCCGGGCAGGGCCGGCAGTTTGCCCAGCAGAAAATCCCGGAACGACTGGCCGGCGGCATCAATGTATTTGCCCTGTCGGTATACAAAGTACATGGGCACGTCCAGCATGTAGTCCAGCCAGCGCTCAAAGCCCATGCCCGTGTCAAACACAAAAGGCAGCATGCCGGCCCGCTGGGGGTCGGTGTCGGTCCAGACCTGGGAGCGATAGCTTAAATAGCCGTTGGGTTTGCCTTCGGTGAACGGTGAATTGGCGAACAGGGCCGTGGCCAGGGGCTGCAGTGCCAGAGACAGGCGAAACTTCTCCACCATGTCAGCTTCACTTTCAAAATCCAGATTGACCTGCACGGTGCAGGTGCGGGTCATCATATCCAGCCCCAGTTTGCCGACCTTTGGCATGTAACGGCGCATCACGCGGTAGCGCTCTTTGGGCATCCAGCTGATTTCCTCCCGACGGGCCAGGGGATGAAAGCCCAGGCCAAGAAATCCCGCACCCATGGGCTCAGCCACCGCTTTGACCGCCTTCAGGTGCTGGCTGACTTCGGTGCAGGTTTGATGAATGGTCTCAAGGGGCGCACCGGAAAGCTCCAGCTGGCCGCCGGGTTCTAAAGTCACCGTGCTTCCGTCATCGTGTTTCAGGGCGATAATGTGCTGCTCTTCAGCCACAGGCTGCCAGCCGTCTTTGGCCAGTCCCTGCAAAATCGCGGCAATGCCGGGCACGCCGTCATAACCCAGGGGGCGGCGACTTTCCCGGTGAAAACCGAATTTTTCGTGTTCCGTCCCGATACGCCAGGCGTCCCGGGGTTTGCTGCCACGTTCAAGGTCGGCCAGCAGGGTGTCCCGGGTAGCGGGCTGGGAGGGTGAAGTTGAGTTCATAGGATCCAGTATCCTTTCAGGACACTCGTGTGCCGCTGAATAAAAAAGGTGGCCTCAGTGCGAGCCCGGGCCGGCCCTGCAAGTCACCACGGGCGACCCGTGGCGGAGCCCGTAGCGTCTTGGATCGGAAGCTGAAACGTCTATCGAGATGATCTTATCCAATCAGCAATCCACCGGGTTTACCTGGGGACAAAAGCATATCAGCAAACCCGCTGCGCCGTTATCCCGATTCGGCATATGATGGCGCCTATACGATGTCTGAAATTCTCCTGAATATAGCGGATCTGACGGTGGAATATGGCCCGGTTTACTCAGGCCTGCCGGAAGATTCGGCGCTGCAGCTAAATTCCCTGACCCTGGGTCGCGGGCAGCTGTTAGCGATCTGTGGCCCTTCTGGCTGTGGCAAAACCACCCTGGGCAGAGCCGTCATGGGCATGCTGCCCGCCGGCGCACGGATGACCGGCAGTATTCGCTTTGCCGGACAGGAGCTGCAGGGGCTTAACGCCAGGGCCTGGCGGCAGCTGCGGGGCAAACGCATCACCGGCCTTTCCCAGGATGCCAGCGCATCGCTAAATCCCGTGCTGAGGGTCGGAACCCAGCTTAAGCAGGTGGGCTGCAGCGGCCAGGCCGCCACCCGCCTGCTGCAGGAGCTGGGCCTGCCGGCGGGGCGAAACTGGCTGCGGGCTTACCCCCATCAGCTGTCCGGCGGCCAGTGTCAGCGGGTGGCCTTAGCTTTGGCTCTGGCCTGTGATCCGGACCTGTTGGTGGCCGATGAGCCCACCGCCGCCCTGGATGGGACCACCGCCGCGGAGGTACTGGCGCTGATGAAAGGGCTGGCAAGATCGCGCCGGATGTCGGTGCTGCTGATTACCCATGATCTGCCTATGGTGGAAAAACAGGGCCTTGTCAGTCACCATCTCGGCACCCCCGCAAGCCATCGTGCCTCTGCTGTTAGGGCTGGCGCCCCCGCCCTGATCAGCCCCGGCGACACCTCAGCCCCTGCGCTGCTGACCATTAAAAATCTGAGCGTGACCTATGCCGGTGCCCCTGGGCCGGCCCTGGTGGATGTGAGTATGGAGCTGCAGGCCGGCACCACCACCGCGGTTATTGGGCCATCGGGGGGTGGTAAGTCCACCCTGGCAAGAGCGGTGATGGGTTTACTGCCCGCCGCCTCAGGTCAAATGGCTTTAGCAGGTGAGCCCCTTTCGGTGAACTGGAGCCGCCGGCGTCTTCCGATACAGCTGGTATTGCAGGACACCTTTGCCAGTTTGAATCCCCGGCGTCGGGTCAGGCAGGTGTTGGCTGAATCTCTGGCCGCTGCAGGAAGGGACTTGGCTGACGCCGCAGACTGTTTAGCTGAGGTGGGACTTCAGCCGACGTTCTTGGAGCGTTTTCCCCATCAGCTGTCCGGCGGTCAGCGTCAGCGAGTGGCCCTGGCCCGGGCCCTGGCCCTGTCGCCCCAGCTGATTGTGCTGGATGAAGCCTTCAGCGCCTTGGATATACCAGTAAGAGACGCTCTGCTTAGCCAGCTCCTGGCGCTGCAGCGCCAGCGGCAGATCAGCTATCTGATGATCACCCACGATACCCACCGATTAGCCGGCGTGGCCCACTATACGGCGGTCCTGGAAGGCGGCCGGCTGGTCAATCACGGCCCCACGGAGCAGGTCCTGGGCCTACGCTG
>CAYGPO010000179.1:3090-6881 GCA_964351665.1 uncultured Gammaproteobacteria bacterium
AAGGCGGCCGGCTGGTCAATCACGGCCCCACGGAGCAGGTCCTGGGCCTACGCTGCACTACCAGCGCTGACGAACCACGCCGTTAACCTCAAGTTCCCCGTTGGCCAGGCTCAGACTGCCCCTGGAACCGCCGTCCCCGGGCACCAGCCAGCCGCCTACAGAGATGGCCTGCCAACGCTCAAGGGCCAGCCTCTGGGCGCTTTCTGGACGCACACCGGCGGCCATGAACTCGGCCCGAAAATAGTCCTGGGCCAGGGCCTGGGTGATGAACCAACTGCCGTTCACCGACAGCGCCGGCATCAGGCGGCCGAGATCTGCCATGAAACCCGGCGGCGGCGGCCGGCTCAGGCTGGCTGACAGCGCCGCCCGGGCCTGCCCCAGGGGGTGGTCCAGTTCAATCTCCAGGGTTTCAATGCTTGGCTGCTGATTCAGCAATGGCGGCAGCAGGGCCAGGGCGGATTGCAGGTCGCGAAGTTCCAGGGCTTTGATGAGCAACGCAACGGGCAGGTGTTTCATGGCCAGCTTCAGCTGGGCCGGCGCAAAGGGCGCCAAACCTGCCTGACGCCATTGCTGGGCTGCGGCTGTCAGCTGAACATCGGCAAAGTCCTGGGACCTGGTCATGACTCCAGACACCTGTAGGGTTTGCGCGGACCAGGCCGATCCGCCGATCCGGTCCAAGCTAAGGTTCAGCCGGGAGGCCGAATTATCAAGGCTTAAGGTCAGATCACCGCTGAGCCCATCAAACCCGCCGCCGCTGAGATTTTCACTGGCAATGGTCAGCTGCTGGCCAAGTAAACGATGGCTCAGGGACAGCTGGCCATCCAGTCCGCTGGCCGGCCTGAGCCGCAGATCAATTCCCAGCTTGCCAGTGATGCCCAGGCGAAAATTCAGTTCGCCCATGGCGCTGCCGTCTGGCTTGGCAATGGTGCCCGAACCACTTAACAGGCCCGGCGCCATAGTCAGCAGGCCGTGGCGAAGGCGAACCGAATAGTTCAACACCGCGCGTCCATCAGCCCGGACCACAGACAGGGTTCCACTGCTGGCCAGCCAGCGCCGTTGAAAGCTGGACAGGCTGAGGTCGTAGGAGCCAATCTGTTGGTCAAGCTGGGCCAGGGCCGGCGGCAGCTGGCGGGCGATTAACAGCCCGATCAGCAGCGGCGCCAGAGCTAGCAGCGCCACACCCAATCCCCCCACAACCAGCCACCAAGGTCGAAAAAATTTCATGCCGCGATGGTATCAGGGCCCGGCGGCCTTAGGATGCCCGCAGGAAGGCTAAGCGGCGCATTACCGGGCGTCTTGCTTCAAGGATCACGAAAAATGATACTGGCGGCCCGCACTATCGCCTGATCGGGGCAGGGCCAGCCCCGATATACCCATAACTTGGCCCGGGGTAACCTTATTGATCACCGATCCAGCAGAATTCGCCAGTCTGAATGCGGGGGCTAAGGCCTTAGATCTGATTCTCAGCGAGGCCCAGCTGACCAAGCTGCTGGTCTATTTGGGCGAGCTACACCAATGGAATCAGACCTATAATCTCAGCGGGATCAAATCCCGACAAGGCATGTTGCAGCGGCATTTACTGGACGCCCTGTCGGTTCACCCGTATCTTTCCGGGTCCCGCTGGGTTGATGTGGGAGCCGGCGCCGGTCTGCCGGGGATACCCCTGGCTATTGCCCAGCCGGGCCGCCAGTTCTGGTTATTAGACAGCGCCGGCAAAAAAGCGCGGTTTATGCGCCACGCGGTGCGGGCGTTAGAGCTAGACAATGTTCGTGTACTGCAATGCCGAGTGGAGGACTATCAACCCGAAGCCGACTGGGATGGGCCCTTCGACGGCATCATCGCCAGAGCCTTTGCGCCGATGGATCGGCTGTTGGCATTAACCGGCCATTTGCTAAACCCTTCGGGCCAGATTCTGGCGATGCAGGGCCCAAACCAGGACAGCCAGGTCCCACCGGGGCCCTTTGTCCTGCGAGAACAGGTCACCCTTGCTGTGCCGGGGGCCGACGGAGTGCGTAAACTGAGCATTATTGAGAAACACCCGGAGACGCCCTAGTGGCCCGAGTTATTGCCATAACCAACCAGAAAGGCGGGGTGGGAAAAACCACCACCTGCGTCAATCTTGCCTATGCCTTGGCCGATCGCGGGCGCCGGGTATTGCTGGTGGATCTGGATCCCCAGGGTAACGCTACCATGGGCTGCGGTATGGATTCCCGGGGCCAGACGGTCACCACCGGTGAGGTCCTGCTGGGGGAGTCCAGCATCGAACAGGCCCGCCATACCCTTGAGGACTTCAAGTTTGATCTGGTCCCCGGTAACACCGCTTTGACCGCGGCTGAGGTTCGGCTGATGGACAAACTAGCCCGGGAAGCGCAGCTCAAACGCGCCCTGGAGCCGGTTCAGGACCAGTACGACGAGGTGTTGGTGGACTGCCCACCTTCTTTAAGTATGCTGACGGTCAATGCGCTGACCGCCGCTGACGGTGTGCTGATTCCCATCCAGTGTGAGTACTTTGCCCTGGAGGGACTGAAATCCCTGCTCGATACCATTGAAGACATCCGCGAAGCCGTCAATCCGGACCTGAAAATTGAGGGCCTGCTGCGCACCATGTTTGATGTGCGCAATAATCTGTCCACAGAAGTATCCAACCAGCTGGTGCAACATTTTGGAAGCAAGGTATATATGACGGTCATTCCCCGCAACGTGCGAATCGCAGAATCCCCCAGTTTTGGTCAGCCGGTGATTACCTATGACCCGGGTTCCCGGGGAGCCCAGGCTTACCTGCGGCTGGCCGGTGAACTGGTGCGTCGAGAGTCTTTGGGCAACGATCGACGGGTGGCCCAATGAACGCCAAACGCCGGGGGCTGGGAAAAGGCCTTAACGCATTGCTGGGGGAATCCGCCGGCAACGCCAGCAAACCCGCCGGTGAACAAACCGACGGCATATACCGCGAACTGGCGGTAGACCTGCTGCAGCCGGGCAAATATCAGCCCCGCACCGGCATGGACGAGGCGAAACTCACCGAGTTGGCCGACTCTATCGCCGCCCAGGGTATGGTCCAGCCCATCGTGGTGCGGGCCATCGACAAAGACCGGTTTGAGATTATCGCCGGTGAGCGACGTTGGCGAGCGGCTCAGCTGGCGGGCCTGGCCAAGGTGCCCACCCTGGTTCGAGAGGTATCCGATCAGGCCACCATCGCCATGGCCCTGATCGAAAACATCCAGCGCGAAGACTTGAATCCGCTGGAGGAGTCCGCCGCCCTTAAGCGCCTGATAGACGAGTTTGACTTAACCCATGAAGCTGCCGCCCGGGCGGTGGGTCGATCCCGAGCTGCTGTGTCCAACCTTCTTCGTCTGCAGGAGCTGGAGTCGGCGGTGAAAAAAATGGTGGACAGTGGCGCCCTGGAAATGGGTCACGCCCGGGCCCTGTTGGGCCTGTCAGGCGCAGAGCAAACCCAGGCCGCCCGCCAGGTCGCCTTAAAAGGCCTGTCGGTGCGGGAAACCGAGGCCTTGGTCAAACGGTGGTTGAAAGGTGACACGGGCAGCAAACCGGTTGCGGTGGCCAAAGATCCCAATATCTCGCAGCTGGAAAATGACCTGGGCGATCGCCTGGCGGCCAAGGTCCAGCTCAAGCACAGTCAAAGCGGCAAGGGTCAGCTGGTAGTGAGCTACAACTCGCTGGACGAGCTGGACGGAATCTTAGCTCGGATCAAATAATCCTGGGCTGGGCCGGCTAGGAGTCTACGGCGCAGACTCCTAGCGCTTCATTGAGTCGAAGAACTGGCTGTTAGTTTT
>CAYGPO010000180.1:0-3238 GCA_964351665.1 uncultured Gammaproteobacteria bacterium
TTCATCGGCAGAACTATACGCAACCGCCAAAAATTAGTCTCTGATCAAGGTCTCAGGAATGCACTTCTGTCCCCGGAATCTCAGGCCCTAGCGCTTGCGCAATAATCATCACAACCTTGGCGTCGTAGAGGTAGGACACATGCCCGCCTTTCCCCATGGGGTGCTGAACCAGTTCAAATTCATCCGACCTGTCGTTTTCCTGACCTATTGCGGTTCCGACAAAATCGTCCACCCGATAGATGTTGATCCACCGATTGAGCCGGCGACGCAGCCGGCTCCAGACCGGATCATTCAAGGCCGGATAGGCCAGGGGGAAGTAGTGTTGGTAAAGGTGGCTAAAGGGTGAGCCCATGGTAATTAGAGTCAGCTCCAGCTTTTCCAGCCAGTCGTCAGCCTGGCCGAAGTCGCTTTGGGCCAGCTCATCGATGGCCAGCACGGTGCCCTGACTGTGGGACACCACAATAATTCTCTTAAGGTGATGATGGCGCTGCAGCAGCCGGATCACCTGATTGAATTTATGCCGGATGGGGCGCTGCTGCTCCAGCGGGTCTTGGGCCGACCGGGGGCGGCTGGCCGACGGCATGGCCTCACCCACGTACTTCACTACATCGTTGCCAATATCCAGCGACACCACCGCATTTCTCACCAACACCGTGGAGGCAACAAGCACGGGTATGAAGGGAATCAGATCAACCTCTATGTCCCTGAACCATTGAATAAAGCCAGGTATTGCCAGCGGAGCGCCTTCCTGCCACAGGCTCAGGGCGTTAAGCACCGAGACTGCAGCGATGGCGATCGCCACCGCGGCCACCGACCACAGCAGGGACTCACGGATGAGAAAATGAACAATAAGACGGGGCCTGGTCTTGGTTTGGCTGCGCCACAGGCTTTTCCGATAGATAACAACGGCCAGGGCGGAGACTGCGGGCAGTAAGAGAAAAAACCACTGCAGGCCATCGGAGGGCACCACGGCACGAAAACTGTCCAGCCAGCACTGATGATCACCGTTGACCTCGGGCATCAGCCACAGCAGCACCAGCCAGATCGAAGGCACCAGAATGCTCCAAAGCACAAACTGGATCGCCAACGCCATGGCCCTGGCGCTGATGGAACGGCGCTGGCGCTGATCAAATCGAGAGCGCCAGAGCGCCGTCACGCCGTAAAAATTGATCACCATCAATACCGCCATCATGACCACCGCAAAGGCCGCAAACAGAAACCCGAACGCCACCAGGGCTACCGGCTGCAGGGTCTGATAACCCATGGCGCTGACGATGACGGGCCAGGCCAGGCAAAATACCAGCAGTGACACCCCATAAAACCACTGGGCATCGAAGCCAAGGGAAGGCTGCCTGGCGCGCTGGGCATACCAGCGCCAAAGTACCCCCGCCGACAGCAACAGCCCCAGGCAGGAGCCGATCCATACCGCACGCTGAACCGACACTCCCAAAAAACTCACCGCAGCGCAGTCAAACAGCCCCCCGCCGGCTACGCTGGCTTCAGACCACTGGGAAATTCGGCGATACAGGTGGGGGCCCAGAAAAACCCCCAGTGCCATAAGCAATGCGGTATTGATCGCAAATACCGGCCCGCGCAGGATCAGGCTTCCCAGGGTTCCCCAGGCGATAACCCGGCGTTCTATGGGGCTGACCTTCTCCGGCTGCCACTCAATCAGGCCGGACATGCCGAAGATCAGCTGGAATAGTCCGCGCAGCAACCCCGCCACCCCCGAGGGCAGGGCTCCCTGGGTGCCCCAGTAAACCTCAGCCATTACCAGGGCTTCATCGCCAAGCTGTGCCCGCTGCCAGGGCACCGGTGAAAACGCGTACAAATCACCCTGGGTTTTGTCGTGGTCCAGTGCGTCCCAGCTTTGCACCGGACCGCACAGGCGAAATTCATCAGACACATGGGAAAGGGTGGCAGACAGCCGGCCCAGGGTTTCCCCGGGCTGGGGATTGCCCACACCATGCACTACCACTACGGCGGTGGTGGCAGCATCTGCGGTGCCGGGCCTTGGCATCAAACCCGATAAACGTTCTTTATGGAATCGTATCGAAGATCGTTCTCAGCAAATCGACCGTTAAATGCGTTGTCAAAAAACGCCCGCACGGCTTCGTTATCCCTCACCGGGTCGTCCTTAAAATAGGTGTGAGCGTTACCCACCCCTGCCGCGTGAGTGAAATCCACATAGGTGGCGCGCCGTGAGTTAAGGTTGTAAGTCACGTGACCCAGCCTGGCCAGCTGTTCCTCACCAGCCTTCATCCGCGAGGCGTTCAGCGCATGGTCGTTTTCGTTGATGCACACGTAAACCCGCTTGCGACACTGAATTTTATCCAGCCACCAGCCGTGCTCATCGTTGTTAACGTCCGGCGCGGCCATGATCACATTGTCAAACAGCGGTCGGGTGGCCTCAGTGGCGGTGGACTTGAGCAGGTTCTTGTACAGGTAGTTGCCCATGCTGTGGGCCAGGAAATTGACCGTGAACGGGCACTCGGCTTCCAGCAATCGGGCGTATAGCTGATCTGCCTGGACCCGATTATCTGGATGCTTGTCCAGGGCCTTTTTCATAAGCCGCTGGCGCTGGGCTTCGGTGATGAGCTTCAGGTAGTCCATGGCTTTCAGGAACAGGCGATCCAGGGCGCCGGCGGAGGCCCGGGCGTCGCGCTTGTCCGAGCGGTAGCTGGCAACGCCAGCGCCGCCGCCGTTGGCTGGCCAGGTGAAGGGCAGCACGATGACCTGATAGTGCTCAGCAATGGCCTTGGCGGCGGTCATTACGTCTTTGACGTCGTTATTAAAACCGTGGGCGAAGATTAAGATGTTCTTTTTCTCGCTGCGGGCCTGATCGGCAATCTGGCAGGCCACTTTCAAACTGGCGTACCACTTTCGACCATCTTCAGGGTCGATGGGCAAATGGTGCTTTTTGACCAGCGCCTTGACCTGGGTTTTGGTCAGCTGGTCATTCAACGCGTTGACCTCCCAGCTGCGACCGGTTTTTTCCACGTCAAACAGCCGAATTTCGTTGGGGCCTTCCTCGTTGGGTTTTTTGCCAAACTGACCCAGACCTTTACGATTGCTAACCTGGCGATTGGTGACTACAAACATGTTCGTTTCCTCCCCGAATAATTGATCTGGCCCATCTTGTGGCCCATCTTGTGGTCCATCTTGTGGCCCATCCCGTGGCGTGCCCCGCGGGTAAACGGTGGGTATACCACCGCGCCGGGTATTGAAAAAAGCCGCC
>CAYGPO010000180.1:3338-6859 GCA_964351665.1 uncultured Gammaproteobacteria bacterium
GCCCCGCGGGTAAACGGTGGGTATACCACCGCGCCGGGTATTGAAAAAAGCCGCCCGGGCTAAAATCCTCCCACATTAAGGGAAAACGTCCCAGCGCCGCAGATCCCTCACCCCACCGCCGGCGCCATGCAACATTGCCGACCGGATTGCCAAAAGCGCCAATCAGCACGCCGCCAGAGCTATCACAGCCTGCTAACATCAGCAGATGGCCAGCACCCAATCGGACATCACTGCCCTGCTCGCCCGCGTTGATGCGGGAGAACAGCACGCCCTGGAAGACCTGATGCCCCTGGTCTACGGGGAGCTCAAAGCCATTGCCCGGCGGCAGCTGAACCGGCTTGGCCACAGCCAGCTCAACACCACGGGCCTGGTCAACGAGGTTTACTGCAAGATTGCCGGCCAGTCCCATCTGTCCGCCTCCAGCCGCGGGCACTTTTTTGCCATTGCCGCCCGCGCCATGCGCCAGCTTCTGGTTGATCAACTGCGGGCGCGCAGCGCCGCCAAACGGGGCAGCGGCATGGCGCCGCTGCCCCTGGAAGAAAGTCGCATCGCAGGGGCGGATCAAAACCAGCTGTGGCTAAACGTGGACGACGCCATGCGCACCATGGAACAGCACGACCCACGGCTGGTGAGGGTGCTGGAATGCCATACTTTTGCCGGCTATACCTTCGAGGAGACCGCCGAAGCGCTGGGGGTATCCCTGCGCACGGTGCAGCGGGACTGGCTGCGGGCCAAGGCATGGCTCACTGAGAGCCTGGCAGGCTAGGCTAAAACACCCATGTCTGGCCTGCACAAGAACTGGGAACAGCTGGATCCATTACTGGAACAGGCCCTGGACCTGCCCCTAGCCCAACGCCAGGGCTTTATTCAGGATCTGCAAAACACCCACCCGGAGCTGGCCAAGGGACTTGTCCGACTGCTGGCAAACGCTGAAGCCCAGGCCCACTGGCTGACCCAGGGGGCCGCTATCAGTGCAGCCATCAGCACCGATATGCTCAACACTCTGGCCGCAACGGGTAGCCATCAGCCCGGCCTGATGGGGCAGCAGGTTGGCCCTTACGAAATTGTCCAGGAGCTAGGCCACGGCGGGATGGCCCAGGTCTTTCTGGGGCGCCGAAATGACGGCCTGTTTGAGCAGCAGGTGGCGCTCAAGATGATGTGGCAGGGCATGCTGCGCGATGACCTGTTGTCGCGCTTTGAGCGCGAACGGCAAATTCTGGCGGACCTCAACGATCCGCATATCGCCTCGCTGCTGGACGGTGGCGTGACCCCAGAGGGCCGGCCCTGGCTGGCCATGGAATATGTCCCCGGGCAGCCAGTGGATGAGTACTGCAAAACCCACTCGCTGGATCTTAACCAGCGCCTTGCGCTGCTGGCAGATGTGGCGGCGGCGGTTGCCGCCGCCCATCGCCTGGGCATCATCCACCGGGACATTAAACCCTCCAACGTGATGGTGGATGAAAACGGCCAGGTCAAACTGGTGGACTTTGGTATCGCCAAACTGCTGGGCCAGGGCCAGGAAGCTGCCACGGTTACCGAGGCCCGGCTGCTGACCCCGGAATACGCCAGCCCTGAGCAGCTGGACGGGCACAATCTGGGCCTTGAATCTGACATCTACCAGCTGGGCCTGCTGCTGTTTGAGCTGATCACCGGCCAGCGACCCTTCACCCGGGGCAATGATTCGCCGCTGACCTTTCAGCGCAAGATTGTTGAGCAACCGGCCCCCAGGGCCAGTGATGTTGCTCGCCGCCAGGGCATCACCGGGCTGAAGGTGGACCGGGATCTGGACGCCATTATCCTGAAATGCCTGGAAAAGCAGGCGCCAGACCGTTACGCCAGCGTGTCAGATCTGACCCAGGATCTGAGCAACTACCAGCGCGGCCTGCCGCTGCTGGCCAATACCGGTCAGCGCTGGCATCGGATGGCCAAATTTGTCTCCCGCCATCGGCTGGGGGTGGCGGTGGCTGGATTGTTCACATTGACGCTGGTGGCCTATGCCGGAACGGTCACCTGGCAATCCGGCCGCATCACCACCGAGCGTGACGCGGCCCGTCTGGAGGCCGCCAAAGCGCGAGAAATTGCGGGGTTCCTCCAGGATCTGTTTGCCAACGCGTCGCCAGAGGTCAGCCTGGGTCAGGACCTGAGCATTAAGGAAATGGTCAACCAGGGCAGCGAGCAGCTGGCCAACAAGCTGGCAGACCAGCCCGCCTTAAAGGCCGCCATGCTGGAAAATCTTGGCGGCATCTACTTTTCCCTGGGTGAGTACCCCACTGCCGTGGACCACTTCCAGCGCAGCCTGGAGATTCGCCAACTGGACAGCGATGGCGACCCCGAGCTGGCTCAGACCCTGCTGCAACTGGCCAGGGCTCAGCGGGGCGCTGGCCAGTTCGATCAAGCGCTGGTCAACCTGCATCAGGCCTTGGACCAAATGCAGGGCGCAGCCGAACCTGAGCCATTGGCCATTGCCGAAGTTTACAATGCGCTGGGCATCACCCTGTCGGAGCTGGGGGACTATAAACCGGCCGGCGAGTACCACCGCAAGGCCCTGGACATCCGAGCCCAGCGGCTGACTGAGGACGACCTTACCCTGGCAGCGGCCAGGGCCGACTATGGTGTGGTGCTGCATCGTCAGGCGCGCAGGCAAGAAGCCGCTGAACTTTACCGGCAGGCGGTGGAGGTGCAGGAAGCCAAACTGGGTCCCACCCATCCCCGAACCCTGATCACCCTGCGCAACCTGGCGGCGCTGGAAATTGGACTTAACAACCTGCCGGAAGCCGAGCGGCTGTTCCATCAGGTGCTGGAACGTGAGCGCTCCATTTATCAGGGCGATCACCCGAAACAGGCCTGGACCCTGGGCTATCTTGGCAAGGTAGCGGCGGACCAACAGCAGCTGGGTAAAGCTGAGATGCACTGGCGGGAAACCGTCCGCCTGCTGACCGCGACCCTGCCAGAAAATCATTTGCATATCGCCGGCGCCAATCAGCAGCTGGCGGAGGTTTTGCTCAAAGCAGGAAAGGTGGACGAGGCCTGTGAGCGGCTGGAATCTACCCTGAAAATCCGTCTTCGCCAGCGTGGAGACCAGGCGGTAAGAACCAACCAGAGCCGCTTTCATCTGGGTCGCTGTCGAGCCAGTCAGGGCGACGCCGCGGAGGCCGTCAGCCTGCTGCAACAGGCCCGGCCCTATCTGCTGGAAACCGACGACGCGCCGGCCCTGGACCAGGCCCTGGCGACGCTGAGGTCAGTCGGGGTTGCCAAACCAAAAACCGACCCTGCATCTGCCGACCTTGGAGGGTAAAAACCATGGCAGATACAAAGTCGGGGTGATGGACACTAGGCCAACATCACAATCGAAAGCCTCAGGACTGCACGTAACGCACCACGTCCGCCAGCTCAAAACCCTTGCCGGGGCCGGCGATGCAGGGATCGGGTTTCCACTTCGGATGATGCAAAAAGCTGTCATCACAGTGCAGCAATCCGCCCAGAAACACTTCCAGTAAGATCGCGGAGCCCACCGGGCCCAG
>CAYGPO010000181.1:0-1752 GCA_964351665.1 uncultured Gammaproteobacteria bacterium
GTTTGGCATCAGACCCTTAGCGTGCTGGTGCCCTAGCCCGCATTATTCATGAAGGCCGCTGATGACCTGGCAAATCCCAGTGCTTTCAGGCCCTTGCGTGATCAGCCTAAATGGCGGTGGCTGACGGTGTGTCGCTGTCGGTGTCTCGCCTCATCTGGCGGCCCATCTTGAACCATCGGCCTCAAACCATAGCTACGGCTATGCTTTTTCCCCCGATGGTCCAATCTGGACTCGCCAGCTGAGCCGAGTCATCCGACCTTCATGAATAATGCGGGCTAGAGGTTACCGAACGGTACACTGATGAAGGCAGGCAATCTGATCGATTTTCCGGATGAATTCCTGCCAACCAAAGGGGTAGTCTGAGACATCGGTTGCGCGGGTAAACCCTGAGTGCTGAAGTGTCAGGCGGGTTTTCCCTCCCAGGTCTTCCAGCAGCCAGGTGACCGTCTGATCCGGCACATTGGGGTCCATGCGCCAGTCGGGCCAGCTAATCGCCAGTTTGACATTGGGTTCATAAGCCAGAATTTTCATCGGTGGCGGCGTGATCGTTTCACCGTCAATGTCGAAGCTAAAGCCAAACCCGTAGTCGCCCCCAACCCTTGGATCCACCGTGGGAGCCGGCGCCGGGAACCATTGCTTAATGTAGTCAGGTTCAGTCAGCACGGCAAAGACGATAGCCGGCGGGGCGTTGATAATTTGTTCGCAGTTCACCACTGGGTTTGGGTCTGAAAAATCCGGCCGATACACAACACTGTCGCCTTGCAAGTAAGCGTAAAGGTTGCCGGTATGAATACGCCACAGGTCATCAATCATAGCGTCCGCACGGGCGCCCTCGGGCAGCGATTCAAATTCTTGCCGGACGGTGATTTTCACCGTGGTCCCGGTATCGTTGGGTTTTTCAACCAGTGTCCAGCTGACTTGAGTGTCCCGGTTCATGAGGTGCCAGCTAAAACTCAGCTGTGTCGGTGGGCTAATTTCAGTCAGAATTTGGGTTGCATCTGAAGAGCCAGGTGTGCCGAAGGTATATTTACCCCAGAAACAAAATTTGCCGCCCACTTTGCCCTCGATGTGGACCTGCTCAGCAAACCACTGGCTGAGCGCTTCGGCGTCAGTTAGGGCATGAAAAACGTGTTCTATGCTGCCCGACAGTGGCACCGGGTAGGCGTATTCATACACATAGGGAGCATTAGTCGTCATCAGCTGAAGGGTCCTTTGAAGTAGCGGCTGCCTGTTCAGCGACGGTTTTGATATCCATCATTCGCGCGCTCCAAAATAGGCGAAAGGGTGCCAGCCATTGGTCAACCTCTCCCAGCCTTGCGGCGTTAAGGGAATAAAATCGGCGCTGGGCGTCTACCCGCTGGTTCACCAGACCTGCGCTGCGCAGCACTTTGACGTGTCTGGCAATGGCTGGCCTGCTGACGGTAAAGCGTTCAGCCAAGTCGCCGGCGTTGATTTCCCCCTGTCGCATTAAGTCCAATATTGCCCGTCGCGTGGGGTCTGCGATTGCTGCAAAGGCTGAGCGTTCGATTTGCTTTGTAACCATTTGGTTAAATTAAGGCAAATGGTATAAGAAATCAATGGCTGCCAGCGCTCATTGGGGGACGAATGCCTTGGAGAAGATATCAGCAGGACGACTAGCAGGGGCGAAACGGGCAGGAGGTTGATTCAGGGAGAAATAGTGGCGGAGAGAGAGGGATTCGAACCCTCGATACGGTTTCCCATATACACGCTTTCCAGGCGAGCCCATTCAAC
>CAYGPO010000181.1:1852-6837 GCA_964351665.1 uncultured Gammaproteobacteria bacterium
CACTCTGGCACCTCTCCGCGGGAGCGCAAGAGTAACCGAGGCGGTGCTTGGACTCAAGAGGGCAACGGTGGGGATGTTGGTACGGGATTGATTCGTAGACGAAGGGTCGTCTACTCACCCCTGCGGGGCGCCTACGCTGCGCTGCGGCGTCCAAACTGCCTGGCGGCAGTTTGTCGAACCCTCGATACGGTTTCCCATATACACGCTTTCCAGGCGAGCCCATTCAACCACTCTGGCACCTCTCCGCGGGAGCGCAAGAGTAACCGAGGCGGTGCTTGGACTCGAGAGGGTAACGGTGGGAATGTTGGCGCGGTGTTCCTCCAGAGCTTGAGCTGTGTAACACCTCGATGGAAAACCCTGCCGGGCAAACATCGCAAAGGCGAATACGCCGATCAGGTTCGAATGGTCAGTCCGTCAGCCAGTGACTGGCGATAACCCTGCCAGGCGGGAAAAACGGCGATCAGGGCGGCGGCGGCGGTGACTATCCCCACCACCAGCAGATCGAAGGTTCCGGGCCAGCCCGGGGTTAAGAAAATGCCGAAGCGCTGCAGCACCAGCTCTCTGGCGATGAACATGCCCAGATGCACCAGGGCCACGCCGCTAACGGCGCCGGCCAGGGCCAGGGCTGCAGCTTCGCTGATCAGCAGCAGAAAAATCATGCCCGGTCCGGCGCCCACCGAGCGCAGTACGGCCATTTCCCGGCGTCGCTCGCCAAGGCTGGTTAGCAGGGTGGTGAGCAGCCCGATCAAACCCGCCAACACCACAAAACCGCTGACCGCCAGTAGAGCGATTTCGGCGCTGCTGACCAGGCTCCACAGCTGGGTCAGGGCAACCCCAGGAATGATCGCTGACAGGGGCTCTAATCGATAATCGTTGATGGTTCGCTGCAGTCCGAACAGGGCCGCGCGAGTTTTCATGCCCACCACGAAGCCGGTAATAACGGTGGGTTGATGAGAGGCCTGGCCCGTTGCATGATCATGCTCATCAACACTTTCGTGGCCTGGTTCGCTATGGTCATGGCCTGCCTCAGCATCACCATTGGTTTGATGGTCGCGGTGTTCATCAGCCTCAGCGTCATGAGGGTCTTGTGCGTTCTGGTGATCGGTACCGGGCCGAGGCTCCGCCCCATGCATCAGCTCCACCCCAGACAGGGTGACGTGGACGGTGCGGTCAACCGGGGTTCCGGTAGCCGCTAGAATACCGGCCACCCGAAACGGCGCGTCCCGGTGGTCAGCAAAGCTGGTGGCGCCAATGCCGTGGGAAACCACGATGGCATCGCCCACCTGATACGCCAGTTGCCGGGCCACCTCAGCGCCCAAAACCGCGTCGGTGTCGTCCCGGAATAACTCACCGGACTGAAGGGTCAACGCCTTGCCAGCGGCAAAACGATACCAGCGAAAATAGTCGTCGTTGGTGCCCATCACCCGATAGCCGCGATGGGCATCGCCCAGGGAAATAGGAAAACTCCATGCCACATCGCTGCGGCTGGCGATTTTCTGATAGCTGTCCCAGCTGACGGCGCCGGTGGGGTCGCCAATGCGGAAGATGGTGTATAGCAGCAGATTAAGCGATCCGCTGCGCGCCCCAACGATGAGGTCGGCATCGGATATGGTGTTGGTAAAGCTGGTTTTGGCCT
Organism: uncultured Gammaproteobacteria bacterium; assembly: GCA_964351665.1. Classification (GTDB taxonomy): domain Bacteria; phylum Pseudomonadota; class Gammaproteobacteria; order Xanthomonadales; family SZUA-38; genus JANQOZ01. Next base: position 3,489 of record CAYGPO010000181.1, read on the forward strand.
CGCTGCGGATTCGGTTGACGCCAATTAACAGGGCCACACTGATGGCGATGGAAATCAGCGTTAACAACGCTGTGCCCCGGCGATTTTTCAGACTTTTCAGCGCCAGGCCGGCGGCCAGGGGCAGGGCCGTCACTGGCCGGTGCTCCCAGCGCCGTCTGCCTGGTTGATGTCCGCCAGGTTGACGGCCTGGTCAAAGTAGCCGGCCAGGGCCGGGTCATGGCTGACAAACAGCACCGTGCTGCCCGCCGCCCTGGCCTCTGCCAGCAGCACCTCAATAAACTGCTGCCGATTATCAGCGTCCAGGGCAGAGGTGGGTTCGTCAGCAATCAGCAGGCCAGGGCAACCCATTAGGGCCCTGGCCGCGGCGACTCGCTGCTGCTGGCCAACGCTGAGCTGGGTCACCGGTCGGCGATACAGCTGATCGCCGATTCCCAGCCTGGCCAGCAGCGCGGTGGCCTGTTCTATAGGGCTTTGACCTCTGCCAGACTGAGCTCTGCTGGCGGAAAAGCGAGCGGGCAGGGTGACATTTTCCAACACGCTGAGATAAGGCAGCAGGTTGAACATCTGGAAAATAAAACCCACGTTCTGGGCTCGAAACCGGTCTCTTGCCCCTGTTCCCATGTCGCTGAGGTTTTGACCCAGAACCTCTAAGGTGCCTTGATCAGGCGCCAAAATACCTCCCAGCAGGCCCAACAGGGTGCTTTTGCCGCTGCCGCTGGGCCCCTGCATGAACACGGTTTGACCGCCATCGACCTGCCAATGGGGAATCTGTATCACCGCTTTGCCGTCGACCTGGCTGTCTGGGTAGGCAAAGCGAAGATCGCTTATCTGCAACGCTTTGGCGAGTTTTTCGGCAGCTGAGGGGGCGGCGGTTGTCATGGTTTACAGAGTAACAACGTCCCTTGCTGATGCGCTACAGGGTACGGGCTTCAGGGGCGAGTTTTTGGCCCGATCAGCACGGTTGGTTTGGTCTTTTCGGATCGACTTGGCACAATAGGCCCCCATTATCGACGTACCCCTCATGACTTATCAGGTTCTTGCCCGAAAGTGGCGTCCACAAAATTTTGCTGATCTGGTTGGCCAGGATCATGTTGTACGCGCGCTGGTTAACGCGCTGGATCAGGATCGGGTCCACCATGCCTTCCTGTTCACCGGTACTCGCGGGGTGGGTAAGACCACCGTGGCGCGGATTTTCGCCCGGGCGCTGAACTGCGAAAAAGGCGTCAGTTCGACCCCCTGTGGCGAGTGTCGTGCCTGCAAGGACATTCTGGATGGGCGCTTTCTGGACCTGATCGAAGTGGATGCGGCGTCCCGAACCAAGGTCGAAGACACCCGGGAGCTGCTGGAAAACGTGCAGTACGCTCCCACCAGCGGTCGATTTAAGGTGTATCTGATCGACGAGGTGCACATGTTGTCCACCTCCAGCTTCAACGCGCTGCTGAAAACCCTGGAAGAACCCCCGCCCCAGGTGAAATTTTTGTTTGCCACCACCGACCCGCAAAAGCTGCCGGTGACGGTGCTGTCCCGCTGCCTGCAGTTCAACCTGAAACGCATTTCCCAGGCCCAGATTGAAGGCTATCTGCAGTCCATTACCGGTCAGGAAGACTTTAGCGCTGACGATGACGCGCTGCGGCTGCTGGCCTCCGCCGCCGACGGCAGCATGCGCGACGCCCTGAGTCTGTTGGACCAGGCGGTGGCCTACGGGGCCGGCCAGGCTCGTGCCCAGGACGTGAGGGCGATGCTGGGAACGGTCCAGGCCCAGCAGCTGGAAGGTCTGCTGCAGGCACTGTGCGCCGCCGATGGGGAAAAGGTGTGGAAGGCGGCCCAGGAAATGGTCAGCCATTCGCCGGATTTCAGCCGGGTGCTGGGAGAGATTGCGCAAATGTTTCACCGTGCGGCCCTGGTCCAGGTAATGCCGGCGGTGGAAGATCCCGACCCCCTGGTGCAGGCCCTGGCCCGAGCCCTGTCCGCGGAAGACCTGCAGCTTTACTACGAAATTGTGCTGCACGGCCGACGTGACCTGGATTTAGCGCCCGATCACCGCTGCGGCTTTGAAATGACCCTACTGAGGATGCTGGCCTTTGCCCCTGACCCGGGTAACGGCAGCAGTGGCGGAACCGGTCAGGCTGCCAGCGCCAGCCCAACCCCCGCTGCAGATGCCGGTGGTGCATCCACAGGCAAAACCGCGGGTCATGTCGGCGGCCCAATCAACCTCCAAGCCAACGGCCTAGGCAACCACCAGGTCAATGACCAATCCAAAGGCCAGGCCACGGCCAAGGCGGACCCGCCAGGCGCCAGGCCACCGGCTCAACCTGCCATGGGTATTGATTCACCTGCGTCAGCCTCGGCGGCCGTGGATCCAGGTGCCGCCAAGGCTGAGGCCCGGCGGCTGGCCGCCTCCATTGCCTCTGGGGCAATTCACAGCCCCACGCCCGCAGCAAAATCCCCGCAACCCGCCGCTTCAGTGCCTGACAAGGTCCAGGCAGCACCGCCGACCCAGGAAGCCTCTCCCGGGCCTCAACAGCAAGTCCCGGCCCGGGCAGATTCTGAGGCTGATGCTGCTCCCAGGCCGCTGGTAGATAGCGAAGACCCGCGACCGCCATCCTCTGCCCAGGAGTCGGCCATTGAACCTGTTATGGAGCCGGCTGTGGGGTCTGTTGGCGAGTTCGAGGTGACACCTCAGTCTGGCCGCGGCAACAATGGTGTTCAGCAAACCCAGCAGCCTTCTGACAAGCCTCCCAGCCATGAGATCAGCTATCAGCAGCCGCCTGGGCCAGCTCCGTTAGAAACTGTTAGCGTTGCGTCGCCGCCGGCCAGCAGTAGCCCGGCAACGGTGGAGCGGATACCTGATCCGACAGTCGATGCCGACGCCGGCGTAGAAAACCCACAGCCCGCCCACTCCTGGGATGGGATCATCGACAGCCTTAATCTCAATGGCACCGCCGGGGTGATGGCTCGCAACAGCGTGCTGGAGCGGCAAGGCCCGGGTAGCTACCAGTTAACCCTGGATAGTCAGATGGCTCATCTTCACACGCCCCAGGCTGAGGCCCGGATTAGAGAAGGGTTGAGCCGCTATTTCGGCAAGAATATGCAGCTGAAATTTGTGTTGGGTGAACTGCAGGATCAAACCCCGGCTCACCGCCGCAGCGAGGCCACGGAGCAGCGCCAGCGCGACGCTGAGGCAGCGGTGGACGCCGATCCGCTTATTCAGTCGCTAAAGCAGCAGATGGGCGCCGAAATTATCCCCGGTTCTGTACGTCCCCGGGACGCCTAAGCCCTGGGCATTTGGTGAAGATTCAGCGACAAACCTGAGCCCGGGCTGCGCTAAACTAGAGCCTACGGCGCAGAC
>CAYGPO010000182.1:0-6804 GCA_964351665.1 uncultured Gammaproteobacteria bacterium
TTTAGGCGGCGCGGGTTTTTTCGACGATCCCCTGGGAGCGCAGATATTCTTCGTAGCTGCCGGAAAAATCGATAACGCCTTCAGGGGTGATTTCAATAATGCGGGTGGCCAGGGTGGAAACAAAATCCCGGTCGTGGCTGACAAAGATCAGGGTTCCCGGGTAGTTCTCCAGGGCCAGGTTTAGGGCCTCAATGGATTCCATGTCCAGGTGATTGGTAGGTTCATCCATCGCCAGCACGTTGGGTTTTTGCAAGATCAACTTACCAAACATCAGGCGCCGCTGTTCACCGCCGGAAACCACTTTGACAGACTTCTCGCTGTCGTCCCGGGAAAACAGCATGCGGCCCAGGGTGGCCCGCATCAATTGTTCCTGGGAGCCGGTGGGCTGCCATTGGCACATCCAGTCGAACAGACTCATGTCCTGCTCAAACTCCGGCGCATTGTCCTGGGCGAAATAGCCGAGTTTGGCGTTTTCCGCCCACTTAATAGTGCCGCTGTCCAGTTCCAGGTTTTCAATCAGGCAGCGTAACAGGGTGGTCTTTCCAATCCCGTTGGGGCCCAGGATGGCCAGCCGCGATCCGGCTTCAAGGGTGATGTTGAGGTTTTCAAAAAGTGGCCCTTGGTCAAAACCCTTGGCCAGGCCCTTTGCTTCAACGGCCATGCGACGCAGAGGTTTGTCCTGCTCAAACTGAATGTAGGGGCTGACTCGGCTTGATGGAATCACTTCTTCCAGCTCAATCTTCTCCAGTTGTTTTGCTCTGGAGGTGGCCTGCTTGGCTTTTGAGGCGTTGGCCGAGAAGCGGCTCACGAAGGCCTGAAGCTCAGCCATTTTCACTTTTTTCTTGGCGTTATCGGAATACATGCGCTCCCGGGCCTGGGTGGCGGCGGTCATGTATTCATCGTAGTTGCCTGGGAAGATCTGCAGCTTGCCGTAGTCGAGATCCGCCATGTGGCTGCAGACGCTGTTTAGAAAGTGACGGTCGTGGGAAATGATCACCATGGTGGCTTTGCTGGTATCAAGGAATTCTTCCAGCCAGCGAATGGTGTTGATATCCAGGTTGTTGGTGGGCTCATCGAGCAGCAGCACGTCGGGATCAGAGAACAAGGCTTGGGCCAGCAGCACCCGAAGTTTCAGTCCTGGGGAAATTTCGCTCATTAAGCCGTCGTGGTCGCTTACTGGGATACCAATCCCTTCCAGCAGTTCACCGGCTCTGGAGTGGGCTGAATAGCCATCCATTTCGGCAAATTCCACTTCCAGATCTGCCACCTTCATGCCTTCTTCATCGCTCATTTCTGGCAGCGCATAAAGCCGATCACGCTCGCTCATGACCTCCCAAAGCTGCTGGTGACCCATGATCACTACATCCAGGACACGGTGCTGCTCAAAACCAAACTGATCCTGGGACAACTGCCCCACCCGAGCGCCGGGGGACACGCTGACATTGCCTGAGCTGGGCTCCAGCTCCCGGGCCAGAATTTTCATCAGGGTCGATTTGCCACAGCCGTTGGCGCCGATTAATCCGTAGCGGTGGCCGTTGCCGAAGGTTGCGGAGACATTTTCGAAAAGGGGTTTGGGGCCGAACTGAATCGACAGATTTGCTGCAGAGATCAAGGATTTGTACCGGGTAAAGAAGAAAAGCGCGGCCGCATGGTACCACGGTGGCCCTGTCTATGGCTGGAAACCAGAGTCAGTCTTAAGGTGGGTTAGCAGCTATTCGGTCCTGCTGTTGCCCCAACATCGCTGAGCAACAAGGGTTTCAATAGTGTGGCGCGCTTCACATACCCTTGGGTCGGCATTGTGCTAAGAGACGGAAATTTCCTTATGCCACCTGGGCTTAGGCTAGCAGCTGAGTGTTTGTGGTTCTCTGGCAAATCGTTAGAAAATGCGTTTTACTGCATAACTTCATTAACTTAGCCGTCATCTCTTTATCCGGGAAGGTCGATGGCGACTGCAGATTGGGGCCTTTCAAATCATGCGGGATACACTGCATCCAAGCGCGTTTGTGCCAAAGAAATTGCTGATTCTGGTCGTCCCCCTGGTCGTCCCCTTGGTCGCCCTCCTGATCGCCCTGCCAGCGCAGGCCGGCGTGACGCCACAGGAACAGCATTTCGGGCCCTCCACGGTTCCAGCAGCAGGCTGTTCACACTGTGACAATGAAGATACTCGGATCTTTGTTGAGGTCACACCGAGCCTGGCAAATCTGGTGGTGGATGTTTTTGATCCCGAATCGGTTGCTGGCGGTACCAACTTTGACAGCGCAACCGGCGCCACCGCGTTTGAGATTTTTGATCCCAGCGGCAGCAAATTTTCAGGTTTCACCTGTGACCTAGCGGGGGCTTGTGTCTGTGATGCTACTTTTACCTGCGGTGCTCTGGCCGGCAGCGACAATACCTGGGTAAATTTTGTCACAGTGCCAAACCCAGCAGTCGGCCACTGGCTGGTAACAGCCGATGTGCTTGGCAGCGGCACTAACGGCTACCAGGTGCGTGCCCATGATGGTGACCCGACGGCTGGCGGTGAGGAGGTCCAGATCTATTTTCAAAATGCCTTTACTCCCGGCAATTCCAACGCCGACAGCGGCTCCCGGGTCGATACCTACCATCCTTATGTCACCGGCGGATGTTTTATTCGCCAAAACGATTTTGATTATGACAGCACAGGTGGCGCCGCCACCGCTGGCCAGTCGATAGTGTTGAGCAGTCGCAGCGGCGGCTTCAGCCAGACCACACCCAACGCGGCCCTGTCAGAAAACGGTGAGTGGGTAACCACCGATGTGACGGGGTTTACCAACGCCAGCAACGCCACTGATTATGGTGTTTGGAGTATCACCACCACCATCAATGGGCTTACCGCCAACAACCGAACAGACAACTACATTGGCCGATATGACTCTGCTGATCCTCCGGCTCCGCCCAATTTCGATTTTCAAACCCAGCCCCAGGTTTTTCGCGTCTACGCGCCCAGTGACGCCGGTGCCGCGCCGCTTAAGCCCTATCTTTCCCAGCGCGTCAGCTCAACCAACGCGGCGCTGGTGAATTTAAACACCCGCCATACCATTGAAATCAGTTTCACCAACCCTACGCCCTATGACGTCACCTTTAATCAGGCTGACACAAACCCAGCGGTGGACAGCATCACCTCATCTAACGCTAACGTCATTACCACCACTGTGCCTGTTAACGCTGCCATCACTTACGTTGCTGGCAGCGCCGCCACCTCCGCGGGAACCATTGTCAGTCAGCCCGTTGGAGCCGCCGGTGAGGTGATTTGGGATCCTGGCGTTGTGCTGGCCGGGGCGACGGTCACAATGACCTATAGCCTTGATCTCAGCCCCAGCGCAGCGACACCTGTGCCAGTGACCGGTGCCCCCACCACCGCCGATGGCACCGACGCGGAGTTTCTGGATGAAACCGGCACCCGGGACCTGTATTTCGGCGAATTGTGTGATCTTTCCCTGGCCCCCATCGTCGGCACTGCGGTGATTGGCGACCGGATTTTTGAAGACAGCGACGGCAACGGTGCTTTTACCATCGGAGAAGGTCTGAACATGGTTACCGTCAATCTAACGGGCGTAGACGGCGGCGGTAATACCATCGTGCTTTCTGCCGTTACTGATGCAACGGGGTTTTACAGCTTCCCGGGTTTGCCAGACGGCACTTATACGGTGACGGTAGACGAATCTACCCTGCCGGTGAATTTGCAGGGCAACAATACCGTTGACCCTGATGGGGGCAACAACTCGTCGTCCAGCGTCACGGTGGGCGTTGGTGACACTAATGATCTGCAGGATTTCGGTTATCTGGAAATCGCCGATCTTGCGATCACTAAAACTCTGACCTCGCCGCCGCCATTCGCCACCGGTCAAACCGTCGACTATGACCTGGTTATAGACAACGCCGGGCCCAACGGGGCCACCAACGTCACGATTACCGACAGCGCAGTGGGTTTGACCAACGTGGTCATTACCAGTCCATTGGTTTGTGATGTCAGCATCGGGCCTGCAAACACCTTTCCCTGTGTGATTTCAGCCATCGCCAATGGTGGCCAAGTCACCTTGACTGTTCAGGGAGACGTGCAATGAGCCGGTTAAATCACAATCCCATGCCCTTTGAGGTCAGCCTGCATAATCGTGTTACCCGCAGGTTTGCAGCGATGGTTCTCACCCTGGCCGCGGCCCTGGTTGTTGCCACGGTTTTTGGCGCTTCAACCGCCGTGGCGGCGGTCGCCTTTAATAACGTTGCAACGGTCAGCGCTGATCAGTTTGATCCTGACACCAGTGATAATACCGACGACGGATCCGCCGACGGCAACAACGGTGCAACCGCGATCATAGAAGAGGTTGTGTTCTTAGACGGTAACGGCAACGGCGTGCTGGACCCGGGCGAAGCCTTGGCCGGGGTTGATGTCGCGTTCACCGTTGCGGGAGTCACCGTGATTGTGGCTACCGATGCAGGCGGTTCGGCAACGGTGGTCACCAACGGCGGCGACACCGTGACCATTACCGTTGATGAAGCGGACGTGGATTTCCCCGCCGGCGCGGCGCTGTCAGTTGGGTCCAATCCCACCGACGTTACTGCGGTGGCCAGTTCCATCGTTAGCGATCTGACCGGCTATGAGCAGGGCACCACGGTCACTGAGACGGTCTTTAATGATTTAAATGGCAATGGTGTGCTTGATCCGGGTGAAGCCCTGGTGGGAGTGGATGTGGTATTCACCGTCGGCGGTGTGCCGACCACCATCACCACCGACGCCAACGGCGTAGCCGCCTTCACCGGCGCCGGCGCCGGGGATAGCGTCACCATCGACATCGATGACAGCACCCTGCCACCGGATGTGACCCTGACAGTGGGTACGGACCCAGCGACGGTTACCGCCGTGGGCGGCAGCACAGTGAACGACCTAACCGGCTATGAGCAGCCGGCCATCATTACTGAGACGGTCTTCAATGACCTCAATGGCGATGGTTTGCTTGATCCAGGTGAAGAGTTAGCCGGCGTGGACGTGGTGTTCACCGTGGGCGGCGTGCCAACCACCGTCACCACCGATGCTAACGGCGTGGCAACCTTCAGCGGCGCCGGTGCCGGCGATAGCGTCATCATCGACATCGATGACAGCACGCTGCCAACAGGGGTCACCCTAACCGTGGGTTCAGACCCAACCACTGTTGTTGCCGTTGGCGGTACCACGGTCAACGACACAACAGGCTATGAACAGCCAGCCATCATCACCGAAACGGTGTTTAATGACCTGAATCGCGATGGGATTTTTGATCCAGGTGAAGAGCTGGTCGGGGTGGACGTGGAGTTCACCATTGGCGGCGTGACCACCACTGTGACGACTGACGCTTTCGGTGTGGCGACCTTCACCGGCGCCGGCCCCGGTGAAACCGTTAGTATCGATATTGACGACGTCACCTTGCCCATGGGCGTTGTGTTGTCGGTGGGTACCGACCCGACCAGCGTGGTGGCCATTGGCGGCACAACGGTCAACGACACCACCGGCTATGAGTCGCCAACGGGGCGAGTTATCGGCGTGATCTATGAAGATACCAACGGCAACGGCGTCCAAGATCCGGGTGAGCCCGGCATCCAGGGTGTTGAGATTCTCATTACCGACGCTCTGGGCGGCACCCAAACGGTGACCACCGATGCCAGTGGCAACTACTCGGCCACGGTTCCCCCCGGCAACACCACGCTGAATATTGACGAGACGACTTTGCCGGGTGGAGTGACTCAAGTTGAGGGCACTGACACCACCACCGTCAGTGTGCCGGTGGATGGCGTTGCTCAGGACGTGGATGGTTTCCAGCCGCCGCCGACCAGCGGCATGGTGACCGGTGTGATCTATGAAGACACTAATGGCAACGGCATTCAAGATCCCGGTGAGCCCGGAATCGAGGGTGTTGAAGTCGTCATCGTTGACAGCGCCGGTGGCATCCAGACCGTCACCACCGATGCCGACGGCAACTACGGCGCAACGGTGCCCGCGGGCAGCACCACCCTGGATATCAACGAAGCGACCCTGCCTGGTGGCAGCACCCAAACCCAGGGCACCAATGCCACCACCGTCACGGTTCCCGCAGGCGGCACAGCGGCGGATGTTGATGGTTACGAGCCAGCCACGCCCAGTGGTGAGGTCAATGGCGTGATCTATGAAGATATTGATGGCAACGGCGTGCAGGATCCGGGTGAACCTGGCATTGAAGGGGTCACCGTGACCATTACCGACAGCCTGGGCGGCACTCAGACCCTGGTTACCGGCAGTGACGGCAGCTACAGCGCCAACGTTCCGGCGGGCAGCACCACCATTGATATTGAGGAATCAACACTGCCGGGTGGGGTGACCCAAACCCAGGGTACCGATTCCACCACGGTCACCGTGCCGCCAGATGGGGTCGCCAGCGATGTGGACGGCTTCCAGCCGGCAGCAAGCAGCGGAACCCTGACCGGGGTTATCTATGAAGATACCGACGGCAACGGCGTTCAAGATCCAGGTGAGCCAGGGATCCCCGGTGTGGTCGTGGTGATTACCGACAGCGAAGGCAATACGCAGACGCTGATTACCGATGCCAACGGCGATTATTCGGCCACGGTTCCCCCGGGTGACACCATCGTCAACATCGACCAGGGCACGCTGCCGCCTGGCAGTACCCAAACCCAAGGTGCAGACCCGACCATCATCACCGTGCCCCCTGGCGGCACAGGCACCGATGTGGACGGTTTTCAGCCGGCTCCAGGCAGCGGCACCGTTAGCGGCGTGGTCTATGAAGATACCGATGGCAACGGCATGCAGGATCCGGGAGA
>CAYGPO010000183.1:0-4190 GCA_964351665.1 uncultured Gammaproteobacteria bacterium
GTGGCGCCCTGAATAATTTCCTGAGGCAGCCGCACATTAGCAATGCCCAGCTGGCTGAACAAGGGCAGCAGCTGCTGGCGAATCAGCGGGTACAGTTGTCGAATCAGCGATACGTGGTTGCGGCTAAAAGTCTCAAAGTCCACCGGCTCGCCGCTTATCTGCTGATAGCCGGCATTGAGCACACACTCCACGGTGAAAGCAGAGACGGTTTTTGTGGAATCTATTTTATCTGGACGGGTACCCAGGCAATGCAGCCTTGCGCCTAACTGATAGGCCGGCTGGGCGCCGTTGGTGGGCAGCACCCCCGGGGTGAGCTTCATCTCAACATTGGCGTTGATGGGCTCATCCGGGGTGATGGTCTGATGCAGCTCAGCATGAATTTTCACCAGCTGAGTCTGGAACAGGGCAAATTGATCAAGTAGATCCAAGGCTAGTGTCCTGTTTAAGTCATTCGTTGACTTATGATGAGCATGGAATTGCCAACGGCAAGGCGCATGCTGCCGGCAATGGCCATTCCATTGCCAAAGGATGCAACGCGGCGCTTGCTGATTTCAGGCCGCCCGACCGGCGCGTCGTGAGTCAACAAATGACTTAAACGCGACACTACGCTTCGGTAATCCGCCACAGGTACCAGCTGGCCACGCTACGCCAGGGCTGCCAAAGCTGGCCGCGCTCCAGCACCTGGGCCGGGCTGGGTAGCTGGCTGAGTCCATCGATGATTTGAATCCCCTTTTGCAGGCCAAGGTCGTTGGCTGCCAATACGTCGGGTCTGCCTAGCCAGGACATCAGCAACATCTGTACTGTCCAGCTGCCCACACCCTTTTGTTGGGTGAGTTGTTGGATCGCCGATGGGTCGTCCAGGCCCTCCAGGGCCTTGCGATCCGGCAGCTCACCGGCACAGTGACTGCGGGCCAGGCCCCGAAGATAGTCGCTTTTTCCACGAGACAGGCCAACCCCGCGCAGCCCGCGCATTTGAGCCCGGGCCACCCGCTGAGGATCTGGCACCTGGCCGTCACCGTACTTTTTTGCAAAGCGGCCGTAGATGGTGCCGGCGGCTTTGCCGGTAAGCTGCTGATAGGTAATGGACCGGGCCAAGGCCTCAAAGGTGCTGGCGTAGCCGGCTAATTGCCATCGGCAGGGCCCTACCCTATCCATTGCCAAAGCCAGCCGGGGATCGTTTTTACGCAGTGCCCGACAGGCGCTCTGCCACCCGGGGGCGGCAGAGCTCACGGTATCGGTCAGGGCGCTGGCTCAAACAGTATTTCCGCCACGGCCTGAGCCTTGGCTTCAGCCGGATCGAGCTGCAGCGGCAGGTAGGCATTGCCCAGCCAGGGATAAAGCTGGTTGGCGTAAGCCGGGCTGCCCAGCACGCCGCTTTGGCCGCCGGCAATTGCCTGCTGGGCCTGGGGCCCGGCGGGCAGCATATTGCCGATAAACCGGCGCGAGGGCCCCGAGCCAAACATGAAGCCGTTGAGGCTGTCGCCACGCACGTTGTGGGTAGAGGCATCAAGCACCTGATAACCGCCAGACCGGGAGATGCCAGGCAGGCCCTCTACCGTGCTCAGGCCATACAGCCCGTTAGGCAAACTGAACACATCGTTGAGAGGGTGATCGAGCACGATGCGGTGCAGCTTGCCCCAGCGGTAGTCCATCACGTTGGTGGAGTTATTGAAGGCCGGTGCAAACTCGTCGCTGGCTAATAGGTCCAGGGCCTGGCGCAGGGTGCTGAGGATGACAAAATCCCGAGCGTCAGCAGGCGTTGGCGCATCGGCCACGGCGAAGAAGTTAAGTCCTGAGGCCCCTACGCCCTGGTTTTCATCAAAGCTATCCAGCAGATTTTCCAGAGCGTTAAAGGCCAGGGTACCCGGCGGTAAATTGCCCCCCAGGCCGACGGACGTCAGGGTTGCATCGATGGTGTTTTGGATCATCAGACTGCGCCACTGGGCATAGATGGTGGCGGCCACGGAGCTTTCGATCTCCTGGTCGCTGGGCGGCGCAAGGGCGAAGGGGTTATCACCCGGGTCGTAGCCTTCGGTGATACCGGTGGGGGAGCTGAAATCCCAGCTGCTGAGCACCGCCAGTGCGTCCAGCATTCTCGGATCGGCGTTATCGCCGGCTAACTGCGCCACCTCGGCCAGCGCGGGCCAGGCATCCGAGGAGCTGGCATTCATCACCGCCATATCAATAAACGGTACCAGCAGCTCAGCGTCCAGCATCTGGTTGTTGGCCTGCCAGCTGGCAACATCGCTGGTGGTAATCGGGTCACCGCTGGCGATGGCTGATTGGATCAGTCGGTCCAGGCGGCCCTGGCGATAGCTGGAGTAGACGCTTTGGTTCAGGTAATACAGACCGCCGCCGGGGCGCAGCTGATTGAGGCTGTTGTTATCAAGGGTGGTGCCCACCGGATCGTTGTTGGCATTGGCGATGTAGCCCGACGGCGGATTGATGGACGTGGGCTGCTCAGCAATGGGCAGAATTTCGGTATCGGTGGCCTGGTCTGGCTGGGGGTTTTCCAACGGCAGCCATTCATGCATCAGGGCGCCGCTGCCGTCGCGGATAAACAACGGCGGAATACCGCCGTCCGGGGCATTAAGCAGCTGAAGGTCTGATCGGATCGGCACCTCGGCAGGGGTGAAATAGCCGATGTTGCCGAATATGTCCGCCACCCCCAGGTTCTGGGAACCAAAATCAAACTTCTGCACCGCAACGCCAAACTCGTTCACGTCCCGGGCTTTGCCCATGGCCTGGAAGGCCTCCACTTCGAAGGTGGGGCCAGAACCGGTGTACTGGAAGCTGATGCCCTGGCCGTTGGAAAGGCTAAGAATCGGCCCGTTGTTGCGACGCGGCACGATGAAGGTAATGCCGCCCGCGTCGATGCCCACGTTTTGCCGCTCAAGGTTATCGGCCACGCCGTCCAGCTGATTGGCGTAGTAGCTCTGGTAAATCCAGATGATGCGTTCTTCCTGCCCCTGGTAAACGGTGTGGGTGGGCAGACCCAAATTATTAAAGCGCAGGGTTTCAAAGAAGAAGTCGCCCTCGTCAATGGGGTTGACCGTGGCGCCCCAGCACAAGGTGGAGTTGCAGCCCAGGGCAATCAGCGGGGCCCCGGCGAATGCCACACCGGCCACATTAACCTGCTCGTTGCCATCGCTATCGCGAACGTTGACGTGGATGGGATACCACACCGCTGGGGTATCCAGAGACAGGTGAGGGTCGTTAGCGATAATGGGTGCGCCGGTATCGGTGAGGGCGCCGGAAATCATCCAGATATTGCTACCCTTTTCCTCCGGCCCCTGCTGCAGAATTTTGCCCAGCACCGGGTTGCCGCGCATTTGCTGCAGCAGATCGCTGGCCAGGGCAAGTCGATCCGGGTCCAGGGTGGGAAAGGACTTGGCGGCGGAGGCGCCTTCGCTCTTTTGGCCCAGCACGCCAATGGAGTTTAAAAATCCCGGCAGGGTAATTCGGTCGTCCGGCGGCGCCTGTCGATAGGTGTCTTCAAAAAACAGCGCGGTGCCGTCAAAGCCAGCGGCTTGACCCACCGCCTGGTAGGTGCCAACGGCGACGGTTAGATCAATCTCTTCCAGGTCTGCTGAAAGATTAAACGCCAGCAGCTTGGCAAAGGCCAGACTGTCCACCGGCGACCAGGGCTCGGCCCGGGTTAGCTCCAGGGCACCGTATTCCGGCGGCAGCGGGTTGCTGGCCAGCCAGGCATTAACGCCGTTGGCGTAGCCCTGCAGTTGAGCTCTGCCCGCCACTGAGCTGGCGGCGTAGGTTTGCCAGGCATCCCGGCGAAAACCCAAGGTTCGCAGCTGTATGTCCGTACCCAGAGCTGCGCTGCCTACAAGTTCCGCCACCGTGCCGCTGGCCAGACGCCGGTTAAAGTCCATCTGCCAAAAACGGTCTCTGGCGTGCAGGTAACCCTGCACGAAGGCCGCATCGCGCTCGCTGCTGGCCACGATACTGGGAATCCCATTGGCCGGGGTATAGACCTCAACCGGGGCCGACAAACCGTTAAAAGTCAGGTTTTCCACCGACTGTGCGCACACCACTGCGGGCAGCGCCAGACTCACCAGCAACCAACTCAAGACTTGCTTCATAAGACCCTCCCAGGCCAATCCATCGAAATGCCGCGAACCCGACAGCGGTGCGGCGATGGGGCAGTATAACAAAGGTGGCCTGCTGGGCTGACC
>CAYGPO010000183.1:4290-6674 GCA_964351665.1 uncultured Gammaproteobacteria bacterium
TGTCAGTGTCTGCTTTCAGCGCTGTCTGCGCCGCGGCCTGCTCGGCTTCGGCCAGGGTTTGATCTGCCAGCGCCTGGTCAAAGGCAACGTCCAGCATCAGGAAAAACTTGTCGTCCCGGCTGAAGGTACGGGTGCCTATGCGCAGACCGTCGAAGGTCTCAAAGGTGCCCTGGACAATCTCCAGCTGTTGAAAGGTCTCACTGGAAGCCGGCGCCACTTCTTCAAAACGCATCCCCGCCAACGCACTGGCAATGGAATTGCCGGCGGACGGTGACAGCATTTCACGGCCCTCAGGAACGTTAACCAGAGAAAAATTGGGCTCATCGGGATCGGTTTTCTCAAGCTCCACCCGGTCACCATCACCGTGCACCAGGGTGACCCGACGCAGCCGATTGGCGGGCAGATCCAACACGTCTTTTTTCAGCCAGTCGTTGGCTTTGGTGCTAAACCGCAGGTCGCCGCTGGCCAGCCAGCTTTGGGCCTGGTCGGCAAACCGCACGTAGGTGCCGGCGCTATCGGCCGAGCGCTTGCCCACCAGCAGATCAAAGGCCTTGGGCCCAGCAATCGCCACTTTCAGATTGTCCTCGTCACCGTCTTCCGGCGCCAGATCAGACACCCCCAGTTGCACGTAGCGACTGGGGTTGGTGGTTTTGCCTTCCACACGGCGAGATTCAACCAGCGCCAGCAAGCGCTTTCGGATTTGGGAAATATCGGCCCGGTAACCGTCGCGCTGGGCAACGCCCCAGACCCCGTCAGCCCGGGTCAGGGTGACCTGCTGATCTCCGTCGTCCACGCTGATCTGGGTAATGTCGTTCACCGTCTCGGACAAACCTTCCACCAACGGCCCGCCGCTGCGGGCGATCTCAGCCGGCGCCTGTTGGCCGGACAGCATAGCCGCTGCACCCACCACCAGCAGGGCCAAAATGGCCAGAACAATCAGTCGGTTTCTGTTCATCGATTTGCCTCCAGTCGTCGGCGGCTGCGGCGCCAGGCGATGGCCAGGGCAAACAGGGTTACCAGCAGCGGCACCAGACCAATATTGATTACTTTCAGCCAGGTTCCCAGATTTTCGATATCACCGCGCAAGTTGCTCTGCACCTGACGCAGCTCCTGGCGAATCCGCAGTCGTTCATCCTGGAATCGGGCCAGTTCAGTTTGCTGTTCCGGGGTCAGAATCAGAGGGTTGTTGTCATCCCGGCCGGCCTGCAGTTCGGTGAGCTTACGTTCGGTTTGCTGCAGCCGTTGCTCCAGCTCCTGCTCGGTGGCCTGGAAGCGCTCCTCAGCCTGTCGCTGCAGCGCCTGCACCCGGGTGAAGGGCCGCTGAGAGGTGGCCCGACCACGAATACTGATCAGGTCACTGCTGCCGGTCAGGCTATCTAAGGAATTGATCACAAAGTCGCCGTTGTTGGCGAAGGCGTTGATCAACCGTTGCCCGATAAAGTTCTGCACCTGAGCCCACAGCCGATCACTGAGAATGTCGGTATCGGCCACCACCAGAATGTCGTTGGCGGAAGTGGCCAGCGCCAGATGTTCACCCCGGGGCGCCTGCACCGGTGGCTCGCCCTCTGCCGCCGGGGGCACTTCCGGCGCGCCGTCAGGAAATGCCGTGGCGAAGGTGCCACGGACCCGGGCGGCAATGGTGTAGCGCTCAGCGGTGGGCGTAAAGCCGGTCAGCAGGGAGCTGGGGTCGGTCATGAATCGCACCCGATCGCTGCTCACGCTCATGGAGTCCTCGCTGCTGCGCAGCAGCGGCAAGAACTCGATGTCGGCATCGGGCATCGCCGCCAGGTGTCCGGATTCCGACACGTTAATGGTATTGAGCTGGGCCATGGTGACGTCTGCGCCGTTCATGCCCTCGCCATCAATAGACAAAATGCCGATATGGCGCACCGGCCGACTGCCCTGTCCGGTGGACACCTGCAAACCGTAGGTGCGATCCAGCACCACCTGCTTCACGTCATAGGCCACGCCCCAGGCTTCCAGCAGGGGCTTTAGGTCTGATGAACGGTCGGCGAACATGGCGGCCTGGGGGTTGAGCTGGGCGTTGTCAGGAATGTCCATCTCCGCCTGGGGATCAACAAACAGCGCCAGCTTGCCGCCCCGCAGCACGAACTGGTCGATGGCGTACTGGGTCAGTTCCGTCAGCTCCTTGGGATGCACCACAGCCAGCACGTCGATGTCCGGATCAATGTTAGTGGCAGTGGTGGACACCGAGCGCACGTCAAACAGCTGCTCAATCTGCTGGGTGACGATCCATGGCTCGGTCATCTGGCGGGTGGCGGCATCAAAACCTCGGTTAATGGGCAATGAGCTCATGAGCCCGATCACCGGCCGGTCAAACTGGTTCAAGTTGTAGATCAATTTGGCCAGATCATATTCTAAGA
>CAYGPO010000184.1:0-6660 GCA_964351665.1 uncultured Gammaproteobacteria bacterium
CCTGTGCCGAGCGCAGACTGTAAGAAATGCGATTTTTTCAACAGGCTGCTAGGTACGAATAAAGTGTCTAATGCCGAATCCGCGTATGACCGGTTTGGCCTTCTGCACCTTTGCAAACCCCCGAGCCTCAATCTCTCCGTCTAAGTCCATCGCGTGATATTCCAGTGACCAGCGCTCGTTGTTCCAGCGATGGTCCCACCAGCGACTCGACAAGGCACGGGGAATCATTTTGGTGCCGCCGGAAATAAAATCTACCGGATAAAATACAGCGCCGGGCCGGGTAACACGTTGGGATTCTGCGATCACCTGTCGCGACACATCAGCCGGCATCTCGTGATGAGCCAGGAAACTTGTGACGATGTCAAAGTAGCCATCGGGGAAGCCGTTATCTTCAGCCAGTCGCTGCACAAAGTTCACGTCGAAGTTCAAATGTGCTGCACGCATATGACCATAGCGAATCATCGGCGCTCCGATATCCAGGCCCCAGACTTCCGCTTCGGGGAAGCGCTCTTTCAGCGCCACGGTCAGCTGCCCGATGCCACAACCGTAGTCCAAGATACGCCGCACCTTGCCGTCTTTAGGTACGGGAATATTGTCCGCCGCAGCGCGGTGGATCTGGTCTTGATTGTTATGGCCTCTGCCACCGAAGTAAAAACTATTGGTGCCATAGTGGTACATGTGGCCGGCAAATGGGTCGCCCACATAGCCTCCGGGCTGAATGTGTATTTGGTGGCTGGCGTGCTCGGGTATTTGAATCTTCGATGCCAGTTCCAAGGTGCCAGGCCCCCGTCCGTCCGCCGCTTCCATTTCCGACAAATACTCGTCGGCATTGGCGTGGTAGAAGTCCTGCAGATTTGCCCAGGTTACCCGCTGATTGGCAATCCACGATTGTGTGGAAATATTGATTGCTGGCTCAGCGTCTAGCAGCTTGACCATGGTCGCCATATCCATTTCGGCGGTGGGGTCTATACCTTCGCGCTCCAGCATTCTATCCAGCGCTTCAGCGGCGGCTGTGCGGATTCGCTGCCGGTGCATGGCGCGAAAGCCTTTGGTGAAATCCTGTCGGCTCTCCACGTCAAACTTGCCCAGTCGAGTCAGCCTTCCATCCATCCCGCGGGGCGCAAATCCGGTGCCAGTTAGCAGCTCATTGTGCCGCGCTGCCATCACCTGGGAGCTTTTTAACAAAGTGCCTGCGCCGGCAGCTGCCGCACCCGCGGTGGTTAGGGTCAGTAGTTTTCGCCTGCCTATCATGATTCAGTTCTCGTGTAGGTTAGAAGCTTGTGAAACCGTTGTCATCGGATGACATTTTTCTAAACGCCGAATCCCCAAGAGGCGCCAGGGCCAGCTGGATGAATCGATCTCTTTCAGCCTTCCACTCCTGTTCCTGCTCAGGGCTTGGAACGTAGTTCGACACGGCGCTGGACGATACCCCCTGCTCTGCCAGAACGGCTTCCAAAGCACCGAGCCGGCGCCGGGTGGCCCACATCTCAGCCCCCATCGCGACGATGCAGGTAACAACGTTGTCCAAGGCCGGGTTGCCTAAAAGTTCCTGGGCCCCAAAATCGTAGGGAACCGGCGGACTGACATAGGTTTCGCGTCCTTCTTTGTCGGCGGAATCTGACATTTTTAGCCTCCTATTGACACACTATTGAACCAACTCTGCAGTCCCACCAACAGCCTGTGGGGCCGCAGCCTTACAATACACCCAATAAACCCACATACAAAAACGCGCTGCTATCGGTCATCGGGCTGACTGTCCCTGGCGAGGCCTTTTTGGGTCTGGCGAATATGTAGAAAAAAGACCACCAGCGCGGGACCTCCCGCAATCCAGTGGGACAAGGACAACCAGCGGCGAACATCATCACTGCCAATGT
Source organism: uncultured Gammaproteobacteria bacterium (assembly GCA_964351665.1). Taxonomy (GTDB): domain Bacteria; phylum Pseudomonadota; class Gammaproteobacteria; order Xanthomonadales; family SZUA-38; genus JANQOZ01. Next base: position 1,875 of record CAYGPO010000184.1, read on the forward strand.
AATACAGCGAGTAGCCGCTTAGGCTCATCCACAACACCAGGGTCCAAAACGTACCCCCGGACCAACGCCGGGTTCTTGCCCGCCACCCCAGTTTGATATGAATGTGCCATAAAGAGCCAAATATCCAAACCGCTGGCAACGCCAACAGCGCATGGCCGATCAGCCAGTAGCTTTGCAATGGGTGAGGATTCTCAAACCCGAACTGGTCCACCACCCGGACAAAATAGAAGTAGTAAAGCCACAGTAGCCCGGTGAGCACCAGGAAGGTGGACACCCAGTAGACCGCCAGCCTCTGAGGCCTTCTTAACCGCCCTACTCGTTTATTTTTTGACCCTATTGCCATGTAGCGGACTCTATCGTGGTAACAACAACAATGGGGGAGCGGACAAGCTTGCTTAACTATCTCCTTCCTCCTGGCTTGGCTGTGGCCAAAACCCAGCGGACCTTTGCTTTCTATCAGCGCCCAGGCGCAGCATATCAACGTATACTGAGCTTCAACTAGAGCACCACTGAGAGATGCCCCATGAGCGACAACCTTTCCCGGCGCCGCGTGCTGTCCCTCCTGGGCGCAGCAGCGAGCTTAAGCCCCCTTGCATCAATGGCCCAGGACGTGGCCCGAGACCTGCCTGAAACCCACTGGGACCTTGTGGTGGTCGGCGGCGGCAATGCCGGTTTGCCCGCAGCGATTTTTGCAGCAGCCAGAGGCGCTAGAGTGTTGATCGTTGATGCCGCCGCCAAACTGGGCGGCACTCTGTGGCTGTCGTCCGGTCAGATGAGCGCAGCGGGTACCAGGCTGCAGGCAGCCAAAGGCATCGATGACTCGCCTGAGTCTCACTATGAAGACATCATGCGGATCAGCAAGGGGACCGCTGACCCAGAGATTATGAGGCTGGCGGTTTTCAACGCCGCCGAAACCTTCGACTGGCTGATGGACGCCGGCCTGGAGGTTCACCCGGAGCACCCGATAACCGGCACAAACCACGAACCTTACAGCCGGGCGCGCTACGTCTGGGGCACCGATGGCGGGCGCTCCCTGTTGAAGGTGCTGGAAGCGCAGCTGCAGCCTCATATGGATGCCGGGCGCGTGTCCCTGCTGATGAGCACCGAGGTGACGCAACTGGTGCAGGCCAGCGATGGGGCCATAACCGGCGTGGTCACCCGTGACAGCGCTGGCAATAGCCAGCGTCATACGGCGCGCAACACCTTGCTTACCTGCGGCGGATACACCGCCAACGGAGCAATGTGTGAAGCCCTGGAAGGAGTGCGGGACTACACGGATATCACCTATCCCTACAGTCAGGGCGCGGGCATCACACTGTCTCTGGCAGCCGGCGGCTACCTGCGCGGCGGCGAACATCACCTGCCCCTGTTCGGCGCCATTTTGGCTGACAACGCCTATCCGGCAAGAATGATCGCCACCGCGCGCCCCTGGCCGCCGGAGCGGCCGCCCTGGGAAATTTACGTCAACATGGGTGGCGAGCGTTTCATGCCTGAAGACATCGCCAGCCATGACGCCCACGAGCACGCCCTGCTCAAACAGCCAGAGGAACGTTGCTGGGTGGTGTTCGACAAAGAAATTTTCGCCCAAGCCCCAAAACTGGTGCGTGGATCCTTTGCCGCTCCATGGACGCAGGAGGACGTGAAGCTTGCCTTTGAGGCAGGGCTGAAAATGTTCTACAAGGCAGACACCATTGAGGAGCTGGCCGCGGCCGCTCAGATCGACCCCAATGGACTGCTCGCCACCATCGCCGACTACAACCGAGGCCAGGGTGACGGCAGCGATAGCTTTGGCAGGAAGCACCTGCCGCTGCCCATCGTCGAACCGCCCTTTTACGCCATTGAGCTACAGGGCTGGCTGCTGACCTCTTTTGCCGGTGTGGCGGTGGACACGGACCTGCGGGTGATCAAGAAAGACGGCACGCCGATTCCCAACCTGTATGCGGCGGGGGAACTGCTGGGTAACGGACAACTGATGGGCCGCTCTTACTGCGGCGGTATGCAGGTGACTCCGGCACTTACCTTCGGCCGGCTGCTGGGGCAGAAGCTGCTAACCTTCGCCTGATTTTCAAAAAACTCGCGCGCCGTGCAAACTCCACCGCAACGACTTAGCCTGGGTCAAGGCGGTCGGGCGTTGCCACAGTATCGCTATGACGGTGACCGACTTACGCCGGCATGGGCCCTGAGACTCTGGCCAAGGTGATTTTTTACCGAACGGTCTAGCCTGCCACTTGCTGCTAAGCCTTAACGAAAGCTGCGACAGCGTCGGCCCATTCCTCGGGCTGTTGATCAACGATATCAACGCCGCCGCCCTGCAGCTCAACAAAAGCGAAGTCCGGGCGCATTTGCCTGGCTAACCTGGCGTCCTCGTTGATCATATCCCCGGTGTTAGTGAGGATCAGGGTGTGCTGTTGAATCTTCTTGATGGCCGCGCCGTGGTCGTAGATAAACGCAGCATGATGGCCAGTCCAGAAAGGTGCATAGCCCTGAAACTTCTCCGCCGTATAGCGGGTAATGGTCTTCGGGTCGGCACCCTCACCATACATGCGATAGCGGGTGGCAAACGATGCCTGCAGGTGGCTACCATCGGGCTGATACACAAAATCGATCTCACGTTTCTGAGTGCCATCCAGAAGCTTAAGGCGGCGGGCCTCGTCCAGTGGCAGCGGGCCATTGATGATGAGCCGTAGAACCCGAGCGGGAAATTGCACAGCAACCTCGGTGGCGACCATGGCGCCGGTGTGGTGACCCAGCACGTGAGCTTGCCTGATCCCCAGATGATCGAGAACCGCCGGGACCACCACCGCCCAATCTTCCACCGTGGGTACAAAGGGCGTGGGGTCGGATTCACCAAAACCCGGTGTGTCGACGCCTATGGCCCGAATTCCCCGTTCATGTAGGGGCTGGTAGACGTTGGTAAATTGCCGGGATGTCTGGGGCGCCTGATGACAAAGCACCAACGGAATACCGCGACCCGTATCTCGATAGTGAACCTGGCCATAGGGGCCGTCGGCGTAGCCACGGGGCGGCACAAAGGGTGTCGGCATGGGGCCCGATCGCCGGGCATAGGAATTGAGTTCCGCGCGGGTTTTGCCCGCAGCCAGCGGCGCAGTCCCGCAGCCCGCCGACATTCCGGCACCCGCGCTGAGCGCACCGATCAATAGATGACGGCGTCTAAGGTCAACCATGTTCTATGCTCCTCACTGGGCCTAACCTGCACCAGTCCAGATGTACGCCAGATGTACGCCAGTTGGCCAAAGTACCCTGTTGGCGTTGTGAAAATGCCAAATCAGTGGGCCCGTGGGCCCATGTTACGCCAACGGCCAGAGCGCCGCCGCTGGCCCGGGAATCCGGGCCAGAACTCATCATTACCGGCACCTGGGTTGGCAGTTCCTGGCTGAGATCCATACACACAATCATGCACCGCCATGACCCTAAAAACTCCCGAATTTCTGCAATATTCTCAAGATGCTCGATGCTAGAGTCAAAGCTCTTTGCACTGCTCTTGGAAGTCCCAATGATCCGAAACCAGCATCTGCGGTGGCTATTGATACTAACTCTAGCGTTGGGCTTAATGCCAATGATCCCTGCCGCCGGAGCGCCGGGCAATATCCTGCTGATCATTGCCGATGATTTAGGAACCGATGCCTCAGCCCAGTATGCCGACGGATCTGAAAAACCCGCCACGCCTACCCTGAACCAGCTGGCGAACCAGGGTCTGATTTTCGACAACCTGTGGGTGAATCCCGCCTGCACACCTACCCGGGCAACCCTGCTAACGGGCAAATACGGGATTAGAACCCAGGTGCTTGAGGTGGGTGATCCACTGTCACTGCAGGAATCCTCCCTGCACAACGCCATCGCAGCATCTTCTGTGGCCCAGTACGCCACCGCCGTTATTGGAAAGTGGCATGTTGCCGGATCCGGCGCTGATACCAACCTCAATCAACCAGCGGATTTTGGCGTTGACTACTACGCCGGCATCTACAACGGCGGCGTCCGTGACTACTACAACTGGACCCTCACCTCGCAAGGTACGCAGACTGAGGTGGTCAATGAATATGCAACAACAAAACTGACGGACCTCTCCATCGCGTGGATCGATCAACAGCAAGCACCCTGGTTTCTCTGGCTGGCCTACAACGCACCCCACACGCCGTTTCATCTTCCTCCAGACGGCCTGTATACCACCGATGTGTCCGGCGGCGACCCAACAAGCAACCCTCTACCCCTGTACCTAGCAGCTATTGAGGCAATGGATCATGAGATACAACGCCTATTGGATTCCCTCACCCCCGTTGAGCGTGCCAACACCACGATCATTTTTATCGGCGACAACGGCACACCCAGAAACGTCTACCAGGGCGCGGGAACGGCTAAAGGAAGCTTAGGCCAAGGTGGTGTTGGGGTACCCATGTTTGTATCGGGGCTTGGGGTTTCTCGAGCTGGACAACGGGAATCTGCGCTTGCCAATGGCGTGGATCTGTTTAACACCATCAGCGCCCTGGCCGGCGCAACTGGGGCCAACACCAAAGACGGTGTGAATTTGCTGCCGCTGTTTTCATCAACCCTTCCTGGACCCAGGGACTTCGCCTATTCAGAGGGCGGCAATGGCGGCCCGGACGAATGGACGGTGCGAGATCAGCGCTACAAACTCGTGACTCGTTCTGACTTTAGTCAAGAGCTGTATGACCTGGCCTCAGACCCTGACGAAACGGAAAATCTTTTAGCCACAGCCCCGAATGATGAGCTGGTCATCGCGGCGTTGGCGACTCTCAACGCGGCTGGG
>CAYGPO010000185.1:0-4939 GCA_964351665.1 uncultured Gammaproteobacteria bacterium
CTGCCGCTGGAGTCGCAATGCCCTGATAGCCCAGCCGGTTCAGGGTAATGACTTTGTCCTCGCGATCTGCCAGCCGCTTTTGCAGCCGATCAGAATCCATCAACTCCTGAGCGCCGCTTTGGAGCTGATCAAAAACTTCCTTGTAGCTGTCGGTCAGCTGGTCTATCGCGTCGGCGGTGCGACTGAAATGATCAGCAACTTTGTCTCGATACTCATCCAGTTCGTCCTGAACCTTCTGGGTGCTGGCGTTTTTTCCAACGCCCCCGCCAGTAAGCATGATGGTGAGTAGCGCGCCGGCAGCTGCGCCTATCGCGCCGGCCAGCAGTAAAGCTATTGTGGGGTCCAAAATCAGCCTCCTTTGATGAGCCAGTCTTGCTGGCGGTCTATTACTTCGTCAAATACTCTGTCGTCACCGTTAACGTAACGCTTGAGTGTTGAATGGACAATGGGAAACGACAAATGTTTCCAAGGGATATCTTCTGGCGCAAAAAGTGCCACCTCAGCGCTCTCTTCACCAACGCCATATTCGCCGTTAGCCAGGGTTCCTCGGTACATTACGTAAACCTGGCCAATATGGGGCAGGCTGCTGATTCCCATTAACGTCATATTCTCAGGCCTTGCCAGGGCTTCTTCCCAGCATTCTCTGGCCGCCGCCTGGGCGGTGCTTTCCTTCAGCTCCATAAAACCTGCCGGCAAGGTCCAGTAGCCCTTTCGGGGTTCAATGGAACGCTTGGCCAACAGAATCTTGCCGTCCCAGGTCAACAAACAGCCTGCCACAACTTTGGGGTTCACATAGTGAATAATTCCACAATCCACGCAAACCGCTCGTTGGTGCTGATCGCCGTCCGGAATTTTGTATTCAATATTGCCCGATCCGCATTCGCTGCAGAATTTACTCACAATGGACGTTCCCCGATAAGAGCAGATCGTAATTATCGCCGCTTTAGGGGTAAAGGCACAGGTTTGTCCAACATTTGCTAAGGGAAAACCCCAAAGGGTCAGTCGCCGTCAGCTGCCCGGATGCATATGCTCAAGAGTGCTGATGATGCGTTGGTAGGAATCCACTCTGGATTGGGCAACGAGCCCGCTGGCCGCCGCGGCTTGGACCCCGCATCCGGGTTCGGTCAGATGCTGGCAGTTGGCGAAACGGCACTGCTGGGCCGCCTCAGAAAACTCCGGAAAACCCCGCACCACATCGTCCCAGGGCATCTTCCAGATGCCGTATTCCCAGACCCCGGGTGAATCGATGATAGGGCCGCCCTGGTCGCGGCCGTAGAGGGTTGTAGCGGTGGTGGTGTGACGACCCTTGGCCGTGGCATTGGAAATAGCCTGGGTTTTCAGTTCCAGATCAGGCAACAGCTGGTTGATGATGGAAGATTTGCCTGCCCCGGATTGACCCACCAAGATGCTGGGCCCCGAGCTGAGCAGTTCGGCCAGGGCGCTAATGCCCGGTTCGCACTTGGTGCTGACCCGCACCACCGGGTATCCCAGGGAGGTATACAGCTCTTGTCGCTGCTCCCATTCGTTCTGGCTAGACGGGTCGATGAGGTCACATTTATTGACGCAGACTATGGCTGCCAGGCCCAGGTTTTCGCAGGCCACCAGGTATCGGTTGATCAGATCCCGGGTGGGCGCAGGCTGTGGTGCCACCACAATCACCACCCTAGCCAGATTGGCCGCCACGATTTGCTGGCGTCCGCGCCGGTCGGCCCGGGGGAAAATATTGCTTCGAGGCTCAATGGCATCCAGCACCGGCGGCTGATCGTTGGACAGCAGCACCCGGTCGCCGCAGACCGTTTTACCCAGCCTGCGCCGGCCCCTGCAGGCCACCAGCTGGCCGTCCACTTCCACCAGTAGTTCGGGGCCGTGGCTGACTACAACGGTTCCCTCAGGTTTTTTCTCAGCTGTTGACGGAAGTTCGGTCACGTTCGCAATTTAGCCTCTGGTACTATGGATCACAACGGCGCAATGGAATGGTTTCTGTGTTATCGGACAATCTAATCTGGATAGATCTTGAAATGACCGGCCTTGACTGTGATCGAGATCAGGTCATTGAAATCGCAACCGTGGTCACGGATAAAGACCTCAAAGAGCTGGCCTGCGGGCCAGAACTGGCTGTGCACCAGCCCGAAAGCGTGATGCAGAAGATGGACGATTGGAACACCCGTCAGCATTCCCAATCCGGATTGTGGGACCGGGTCAGGGCGAGCAACATCAACTATGCCGAGGCGGAGGCCCAGACGCTGGAATTTTTGCGCAAATGGGTGCCGGAGGGTCATTCACCCATGTGCGGCAACAGCATTTGTCAGGATCGTCGCTTCCTGGCTCGGGTGATGCCTCGGCTGGAACATTTCTTCCACTACCGCAATCTGGATGTCAGCACCCTGAAAGAACTCAGCCGGCGCTGGTCGCCCCAGATCTCCGAGAGCTTTGAGAAAAACTCCAGCCATCTGGCCCTGGACGACGTCCGCGATTCCATCGCTGAACTGCGGCACTACCGCCAGCACATGGGCGAGCTGGCGGGCCTGTAGTCGGGCCTAACCGGCTACTGCTCTTTGCCGGCCAGGTGCATCCAGGTTTCGATCACGGTATCGGGGTTCAGGGAAACGCTATCGATGCCTTGATCCAGCAGCCAGCGCGCCAGGTCCGGGTGGTCTGAAGGACCCTGGCCGCAGATGCCGATGTACTTTCCGCGCTTCTTACAAGCGGAAATCGCCATGCTCAGCAGCATTTTCACCGCCTCGTTGCGCTCGTCGAACAGCTCCGCAATCAGTCCGGAATCTCGATCCAGGCCCAGGGTTAGCTGGGTTAAGTCGTTGGAGCCGATGGAGAAGCCGTCGAAGTGCTCAAGAAACTGATCGGCCAACAGGGCGTTGGACGGCAGCTCACACATCATCACAATCTTGAGCCCGTTCTCGCCGCGTTTGAGGCCGTATTTGGCCATCATCTCCACCACCTGCTCGGCTTCGCTGACGGTGCGCACAAAGGGCACCATGGCCCAGATGTTAGTGAGCCCCTGTTCTTCCCGCACCCGTTTCAGGGCGCGGCACTCAAGCTCAAAGCACTCAGTGAACCCTGGGTCCAGGTAGCGGGACGCGCCGCGGAAGCCGATCATCGGGTTTTCTTCGTCGGGTTCGTAGCGCGAGCCGCCAATCAGGTTGGCGTATTCGTTGGATTTGAAATCTGACAGGCGCACGATTACCGGGCGAGGATAAAAAGCGCCGCCCAGGGTAGCGATCCCCTCAGCCAGCTTGCTGACGTAAAACTCCACCGGGCCGCCGTAACCGGCAATGCGCCGGTCGATCAGGGCTTTGATCTCGTTATCTTGCAGTGAATATTCCAGCAGCGCCTTAGGGTGGATGCCGATCATTCGGTTAATAATGAACTCCAGCCGCGCCAGTCCGACGCCGGCGTTGGGGATCTGGGCAAAATCAAAGGCCCGATCCGGGTTGCCCACGTTCATCATGATTTTCAGCGGGATTTCCGGCATCTCCGCCATGTCGGCCCGGTTGATGTCGAAATCCAGCAGGCCTTCATAAATAAAGCCCGTGTCACCTTCAGCACAGGACACCGTCACCTCACGGCCGTTGGCCACCGCAGCGGTGGCATCGCCGCAGCCCACCACCGCCGGTATGCCCAACTCCCGGGCAATGATGGCGGCATGGCAGGTGCGCCCACCCCGGTTGGTAACAATGGCCGAGGCCCGCTTCATGATGGGCTCCCAATCCGGGTCCGTCATATCGGTGATCAGCACTTCGCCGGCGGCCACCTTGTCCATCTGGGAGATATCGTCGATCACCCGGGCGACGCCGGAGCCGATCCGCTGGCCGATGCTGCGGCCCTCGGTGATGATGGGGCCTTGCTGTTTCAGCCGGTAACGTTCAATGACGTTGGCGTTGGCCCGGCTTTTCACCGTTTCAGGCCTGGCCTGAACGATGTATAGACGCTCGGTCACGCCGTCTTTGGCCCACTCGATGTCCATGGGCCGGCCGTAGTGTTTTTCGATGGTCACCGCCTGACGGGCCAGCTCCATCACCTCAGCATCGTTTAAGCAGAAGGTCTGGCGCCGTTCTTCTGACACCTCCAGGGTTTGCACCCCCGACTCCCCGCCGATGCTTTCAGAATGCACCATCTGCAGGGCCTTTGAACCCAGGCTGCGGCGCAGTACCGCCATTGCGCCCTGTTCCAGGGTGGGTTTGTGAACGTAAAACTCATCCGGGTTAACCGAACCTTGAACTACCGTCTCGCCCAGGCCGTAGGCGGCGGTGATAAACACCACGTCGCGGAAGCCCGATTCGGTATCCAGGGAGAACATCACGCCGCTGGCGCCCACGTCGCTGCGCACCATTTGTTGCACCCCGGCAGACAGGTACACCACGTCATGGTCGAAGCCCTGGTGCACCCGATAGGCGATGGCCCGATCGTTGTACAACGAGGCAAATACCTCGTGCATCCGTTCCAGCACCTGCTCGATGCCCGACACGTTGAGAAAGGTTTCCTGCTGGCCAGCAAAGGAGGCGTCGGGCAGATCTTCAGCGGTGGCTGAGGAGCGCACCGCAACGGACAGCTCAGCGCCAGCGTCGCTGGTCATTTTTTCAAAGGCCTGCTCCACCGCCTGCTGCAGGGCAGGGGTAAAGGGGGTGTCCATCACCCACTGGCGAATTTCAACCCCGGCCTTGGTCAGGGCTTTGACGTCGTCAACGTCCAGCCCCTTTAGCCGCTGGCTGATGCGATCGGCCAGGCCGCTTTGCTGGGTGAACTCGCGAAAGGCAGAGGCGGTGGTGGCAAAGCCACCGGGTACGCTAACCCCGGCCTGACTCAGGTGTCGGATCATCTCCCCCAGCGATGCATTTTTGCCGCCGACCTGTTCCAGATCGTCCATCCCAAGATCGTTCAGCCACCGAATGTAATCGCTCAACTGCGTACCCTTCCTGCGCGT
>CAYGPO010000185.1:5039-6585 GCA_964351665.1 uncultured Gammaproteobacteria bacterium
GCGGTGGACCGCATCAATGCCGCCTCCGTGGCCGGCGGCGCCCGGCCCATCGTGATCAACACCCTGGTCAACCAGGAGTTGTCTCACATCCTGTATCAAAGCCGGGCCCTGGTGTTAGACGTTTTCGACACCTTCCTGGGCCAGCTGGAAGAAGAATTTGGCAAGCAGCGTTCGCCGGCGGTGGGCCAGGCCCATGGACTGGTGGACTATCACACCTACGAAAACCGCATGGACGCCACCAACTACGCCCTTAAACACGACGACGGCGGTGATGTAAATTACACCCACGCTGACGTGATTTTGGTGGGTGTGTCGCGCTCGGGAAAAACCCCGACCTGCCTGTATCTGGCCCTGCACTACGGCGTTAAAGCGGCTAATTACCCGCTGACCGACGATGATCTGGAGGAAACCCGACTGCCAGCCCGGCTACGCCCCCACAAGAACAAGCTATTTGGCCTCACCATCGATGCCGAGCGGCTGCAGCAAATTCGCCAGGCCCGACGGCCCGACAGTCGCTACGCCAGCATGAAACAATGCCGCACAGAGGTGGAGGAGGCCGAAGGCCTGTTTCGCCTGCACGGTGTGCCGTGTCTCAATACCACCCACACCTCCATCGAAGAAATCGCCAGCAAGATCCTGGTAGCACTGAGTCTGGAACGCAACATGTTCTGATAGCGATGACCCGGCTGGCAGTCATGCTATATTTATTAAATGAGCATTACCGACCTACCAGCCCCACGCCTGAAGTCACCTGACTTTCGGGATTTAATGCATCTATACGCGGAGAACTACCGTCAGCTGACGCTGCTGTTTGATGATTTGCTGTTAACCCAGGATCGGATGATTTCCCGGGTCCGCAACGAGCTGCCAATTTATCTGGAAGTTCTGGAGCGACACCGCTATACCACCGTTGTGCGCCTAACCTATTTTCTCGAAGACAGCGTGGGCCGCATCACCCCAGACCCAGACGCCCGCCTGCGGATCTACCACGACGCCCAGATGGCCGAAGCCACCCACTGCTACCCACAGTCGGACCGCGAACCCATGAAGGGCGTGCTGGCCGCTCTCAGGGACGTGGTTGATCACCGCTGGAAAATGAATCGCCTGCTGGACAAGTGGCTGGACTTCCTCATCCACCAGGGCCACGGCGTTGACACCCTGCGCCCAGCCAGCGTCGAAGAATGGCCCCTGGCCTCAGCGCCGGTGGACATTAACCTTGAGCGCTTTGAGCGTAAAAAAGCCTTCAGAGACCAGGACTAGAGCAGCCTCCCGAATTGATGTTCGTCTTTTCTTGACACCCAGAGCCATTCTGATAACCTTTCGCGCCTCGCGTATGGGGCCATAGCTCAGCTGGGAGAGCGCCACACTGGCAGTGTGGAGGTCGGCGGTTCGATCCCGCCTGGCTCCACCATTCGCGAAGTTCATTGACCCGGTTTTGATATCCGGTACAATGCGCGCTCGCTATACGTTGTCCCCATCGTCTAGAGGCCTAGGACTCCGGCCTTTCACGCCGGCAACAGGGGTTCGAATCCCCTTGGGGACGCCA
>CAYGPO010000186.1:0-6566 GCA_964351665.1 uncultured Gammaproteobacteria bacterium
CCGTTACCGTTGGGGTCTGGGTCTGTGCCGAAATCCGAATCGTCTGACGTGGCTGCGCCATTGACGTCGAAGCCTGTGACTGCATTTTGGGTGGAATAGTTGCCAAGACCAAGGCCCTGGTTGGTGACGTTAACCACATCCACCACATAGCGAATGGTGGCGGTGTCGCCGACAGTCAGGGCGCTGCCAGCGAGGATATCCAGCAGTTCTCTTTCGCTGCTGCCATCAAACGCGGTGTTGAGAGCAATTGTGCCCGGGTCATCCACAAACGCCGGTGGGGACGACAACACGTAGTTTCCGGCACCAAAAACGTTGTCCAGGTTTTCTACAACACCGATTTGCTGTACTTCCAAGTTGCCAAGATTTTCCAACGTCAAGTTGAAGGTGATCTGGTTACCTGTGACTGACACATCCTTGGCCGCGCCGATGACGCCTAGTTCGTTGACGTTGATGACCGTGGGGTCCATTTCGCTGGGATCGCCATCACCATTGGGATCTGGGTTTGCGCCCTCGTGAGATAGATCACTGACTGGATTTGCGCCTGGGTCGGTGCCGTTGACGGTGACCTGATTTTGATAGATGCCAAAGCCAAATCCCTGGTCGATGATTGAGATAACACGATGCTCAATTCGAAAGGTGACCGACTCGCCGGGATCCAGCGAGCCGCCACTCACCATGGTCGTATTGCTGTTGCCGTTAAATGCCGAGTTGTAGGTCAGGGTGGGGGAGCCGTTGACAAACATAGGGTCGGTCAGATGAACAAAATTCCCTGCGCCGTAAACCGCATTTAAATCATCGCTAATGGTGATGTTGCTAATCTGCTGATTGCCATAGTTGGTCAGCGTGAACTGCAGCGTGACAAAGGGAATGCCGCTTGAGGTACCGCCGCTGATGTACTGTTTGGCAAGGCCCAGGCGAGGAGCGGGGGAAACGGAGAATGCGCTGGGATCGTCCTCGCCGGCGTCAGTGGGGTCGCCGTTGCCATTGGGGTCAGGGTCGGTGCCATCGTCTGAGACATCCATAGTGAAACCGCCGCCGGGGGCAAAACCCTGGATGGACGCCTGGTTTTCGAATACACCCAGGCCCAGGCCCAGATCTGCCAGGGACACAACCGTGACCTCAAACTGGATCCGCGCGGTATCGCCTGCGGTAAGGTCGCCGCTGCCAATCAGGCCCGTGTCCATGTTGCCATCAAAGCCGCTGTTGATGACCAGAGAACCAGGGTCGTCCACCAGGGCTGGGTCGCTGCTGACAAAGAAGTTGCCGGCGCCAAGGGTGGCGTTCAAGTCGTCAATCAGAGATAGCTGGGACAAGGTCACGTTGCCCAGGTTTTCAAGGTAAAGATCAAAGGTCACCACGTTGCCGTTGACCGAGGCGGTTTTTGCCAGCCCAATTTGGGGTTCTTCACCCAGCACCACGGCCGTAGGCCTGCTTTCGCTGGGTGTTGAGTTGCCGTCCGGGTCAGGGTCCAGGCCTTCGGTGGATAGATCTGTGCGGGTCTGGGCCGATGAGCTGGCCACGGCGGTGACCTGGTTGGTGTACACGCCAATGCCCAGGCCCTGGTCAACAGGATTGGTAACATCCACGATAAACTGGATGGAGGCCGTATCGTTTACTGGAAGAGTCGATGCAGGGCTCAATAGGTCCGTATTGGAGCTGCCGTTAAACGATCCATTGAGCAAAATGGTTCCCGGGTCATCAACCAATATCGGCGTGCCGGTGATGAGGTAATTGCCGGCGCCAAAAACGCTGTCCAGGTCGTCGGTTGCTGACAACAACTCCAAAGTCACGTTGCCAAAGTTCTCCAGCACAAGTTCGAAGGTGACCTCAGAGCCCATCACCTGTGCGTTCTTGGCGGCACCGATAAGCGGATTGGCCAGAATATTGATGACGCTTGGGTCATCTTCGCCGACATCTGTGGGGTCTTGGTTAGCATTGGGATCAGGGTCGACGCCATCATCAGACAGGTCGGAGGTTGTATCGCCCGAGGCGTCCGCCGTTGCCGTTACCTGGTTGGTGTAGATGCCAATACCTAGTCCCTGGTCGGTAATGCTGGATATCTCAACGGTAAACGACACGGTAGCCTGCTGACCCGATGCCAGGGTCGACCCTGGGTCTACCAGTTGTGTATCGGTGCTGCCATCAAACCCACTATTAGCAACAACCGTCGAAGCGCCGGCGGTGACGGTGGGGCCGGTCAGCAAAGCGTAGTTGCCGGCGCCGAAGGCCGCATCCAAATCGTCAGGCACCGATAGACTGGTGAGGTTAATCGCTCCCAGGTTTTCCAGTCGAATGTCGTAGCTAATTTGCCGGCCGACATTGCTGGCCTGCTTTGCCGCCCCGATACAGGCATTGGCGGTACATGACTGCGCATAAACGCTGTGAGAAAAGGCGGTAAGAATTAGCAGGGCGAGAATTCGCAGTACGGTCATGTCGGGCAGTCCTGTTTGCGGGGTCGGGCTAAAGATATACAGTCGTTGGTTGCGGTCTAAGTGGCTCGGCTCGCAACCCTTAGGATCCCGGTCGGGTACCGTCTTCATCTTAAAGGATGTTGAAGGTTATATCGACTGAGAGCCGGCTTGCACGGTCATTGTTCGATACACGTTCTATCGACTATCACAATAAGATACTTGAATTAAAAATTCTGTCTGAGCGGCCCCAAGGCTACAATGCTCTTATCGGGTAGGGTAACCAACGCACGTCTTATTGCTGCGTCAAGGAGCGAAACTGCTTCTGCCAGCCTAATGGTGGTCCTTCAGACAAGCTCCTAAGTCAGGTCATTGCATAATGAAATTTGAAAAACTGGCATTGTTCGGTGGAGACCCGACGTTCTCCAACCCCCGCCATGTCAACAGACCCTCGGCGCCGCCCCCTGGAGCCTTTGAGCAAAGGGTTGACGCGATCTTGAAGACCCGCTGGTTTTCAAATCAGGGTCCAATGGCGGAGAAGCTGGAAGCGGAGCTCGCAGAGTTTTTGGGTGTGGGGCATTGCGTAGCTACAGCTAACGGCACTGTGGCCATGGAGCTGGTCGCCCAAGCGCTGGGTTTAGGGGGTGAGGTGATCATGCCCTCTTATACCTTTATCGCAACTGCCCACGCGTTTGCGTGGCATGGAATGACGCCGGTGTTTTGTGACGTAGACCCAGTGACCCAGAATATTGATCCTGCCCAGGTTGAAGCGTTGATCACACCCCGAACCGAGGCTCTGGTGGGGGTTCACCTTTGGGGGCGACCCTGTGACATCGATGGCCTGCGCCGGGTTGCCGACAAACATCAGCTGGCGTTGTTATTTGATGCCGCCCATGCTTTTGCCAGCAGCTACCAGGGTCAGCGCGTTGGTGGCTTTGGCGACGCCGAGGTATTCAGCTTTCACGCAACCAAGGCCTTCCATTGCGGAGAGGGTGGGGCGGTAACCACCAATGACGGCGAGCTGGCGAAAAAAGTCTCCCTGCTGCGTAACTTCGGCTTTACCGGCTACGATCAAACGGCCGCTATCGGTGTGAACGGCAAGATGTCTGAGCTGTCCGCTGCGCTGGGTCTGTCGAACCTGGAGGGGCTGGAAACCTCCTTGGCGCAAAGTCGGCGGGTGCGCAACCAGTACCGGAGTATCCTGTCATCTGCCGCGTCTATGAGGCTACCGCCGCTGCCCGAGAGCGATAATCATCACTATATGGTCGCCAATATTGACCGTTGCGGCGGTGGATTATCCAGGGACCAGCTCGTGGAAATTCTCCACGCTGAAAACATCATGGCCAGGCGGTATTTTTATCCAGGCTGTCACCGGCTAGAGCCCTATGCCTCTGATGGTCGACGATGGGATCTACCTGTGACCGAAGATCTTGGCCAAACCAGCCTTGTACTGCCTTCCGGTTCCGCCATTAGCGAGCAGGACGTGACTGCCATTGCTGAGCTGTTGCATGAGCTTTCCGAGGCGGGGCCAGAGATCCGGCAGGCCTATGAAGAACGTCTACAGCCGGCCGCAGCAGCCAGTGGCTAGTCAGCCGACTCTGGAGATCCGGCTGCCGATCAGCCCAACGGATAAATACCTTCGGATGGTGCGTTACTTTGTGCACTCGATGCGGACTCTCGGCGGACCCATCGCAGCCAGCGCAAAAATTGTGCTGTCAGTCAGTCGAGATCACGACTACGTGGATCTAGCCTCTATCTACCCCTGGCTAAACGATAAACTGATCGATATCCGATGGCTGGATGAGGCACTTTTTCGCGAGCTGGAGTACGACGCAACAGGCGTGGATCGATTTTGGGTTGAGTCCCCGGCCGATGTGGTGGCGCTGATGGATGCTGACATGTTGATCGCTGGAGATTTTGATTCCATCATTTACCGCTGCCTGGCCGAGGACAAACTTCTGGGTTTTATTGCGCACGTCTCACCGTTCTCCGGCGAAAAATCCAGCGAGCGTCACTGGCAGGAGTTGTTTGAGCTTGCAGGACTTGGTGTTCCCGATAGCTGCTGCGAGCATACGGGTTGGGGTCTGATGCGCACAGAGCCACAGCATCGATACTGCCCGCCTTACTATAATTATGGGCTGGTGATGGCGCCCCGCAGGCTGATCGAAAAACTCGCTGCTACGGCGCTGGAGGAAATTCGCTACTCGGATCAGTATCGGGAGACCTGGTTCAAATCTCAAATTGCCTTAACCCTCGGGATTATCAGGCATCAGATTCCCTGGGGGGTTGTTAGCATTAACGATAACTTCCCCCTGCATGTATCGGCTGAGAAAATCCGCCAGCTCAATCCCGACCCCGAGGGGTTAAATTCACCCCAGGACATTCGCATATTTCACTACCTGGGCAAAGGCGAGATCAACAAACAACATTTCTCCAGCGAGCAGCTGTTGCTGGAGCTGGCCCAGCGGCAAGACCTTAGCCCCAGCGCCCGAGCCTGTGCTGATCGTTTGTCGGAGCTGCGTGCTGGGGTGTCTGAGGGCTTTAAGGCGGTTTCACCTTGAAAATGTTGGATCGCTACTACGATGCTCGAATTGAGATTGTTGGAGAGCAAAACTTCCTCGCCCAGGTGGCCCACACCGTGGGTGGAAAACCCATAAGTGACGAGCATCTGAAGCTGATCGTGGGTTCAATTGGTCGCAATCTTAACCTGTGCAAGAGCGACCATCTATTGGATCTGTGTTGCGGCAATGGGCTCATTACCACCAGGCTTGCTGGGCTGGTGGGATCTGCGACGGGTCTGGATTTTTCTCAGGGGCTGGTCAACGTGGCGCAAACCCATCATCAGGCTGATAACGTTAGTTATGGCATCGCTGATGTAGCTCGGCTCGACGATTGGTTTACCGCTCAAAAGGACCTGAAGCCATTCAATAAGGTATTGATGTTTGCCGCCATTCAGCATTTTTCACCGCAGCAGCTTGGGCCCCTGCTGCAAACCCTTTATAGACACTGCCCAGAAGCACATTTTCTGATCGGTTTTGTACCCAACCGCGGCAAACGATGGGTGTTGATTTCGTCGGCCCGGCAGCGGCTGATGTGGTGTTACCGCCAATTGACCGGCAATGATCTGTTTGGTACCTGGTGGGATCCTTCGAAAATGCTTAACGCCGCGACGGATCTTGGAATGAAGGGCAAGGTTGTTGACATCCACCCCGAATTGGATGCTGCCCGTTACCGTTTTGACCTGCTGATTGGTCCACCCACCGCCATTGAAACCCTATAACACCCTGCAATTCGCCCGCAGCTATGAGTTTGCCGGCGCTATTGTGTCATTGCCCCGATCAGGGCTGAAGGTCATACAACGGCGGATACGGGGCCAATACTATGACCTGTTGGGCGTCTATCCCTTCGTTCATGAGGTTGACGTCGCGCTATTGGAGCTGGACCTGCAGGAATTGAGCTCTGATGTGGTTTCTCTGGTGATGGTTGCCGATCCATTCTGTTCGCCGCAGATGCTGGAAAACACCACCCACTGGGAGGTCAGTCGCCCCTTCAAGCGCCAGTCAATGCTAAATCTCCAGACGGACGACGCTCCTCCATGGTCAAAAAACTTACGCCGTGACATCCGAATAGGGACAGCAAGCAATGATCTCTCCTGGGCTAAGCCCGGAGCGGACAGCGCCAGAACCTTTTGGAATTTGTACCAGCGCATTGTTGAAAAGCATCAGGTAGATGGCATTGCTCGCCTCAGCGAAAAATCCATTGAGCAGCAGTTGAGCTGTCAGGGAGCCAGTATGCTGATTGCCACCGATAGCAAGCAGGTATCAGGCGCAGCCATCATATTCCGGGTGGGTGATTGGGCCAATCTGCACCTGATGGCGGTTCATCCCGGTGCGATGAAGTCCTGCGCCGGAGCCGCTTTGCTGGCTCAGACCATTGAGCAGTTGAGAGCAGAAGGATCAAGGCTTTTTAACCTTGGTGGTAGCGCTGGTTTGCAAGATGCTGCTAACGATGGACTTTGGAAATTCAAAAAGCGTTGGGGTGACTGCACGGGCGAGACGGCGTTGCTGGGCAAGGTCCTTAACCCCAGTGCATATCAGACGCTATGCTCAGGCCGACAGCGTCGGCCGTTCTTTCCAGCCTATCGGGGCTAGGAGTCTG
>CAYGPO010000187.1:0-6442 GCA_964351665.1 uncultured Gammaproteobacteria bacterium
ACCGCGCAGACTCCTAGCCCGCAAACAGCGGAAAGCTCACCCCAAGCGCCCAGGCCAGGCAAAGGCCCAGGCCGATTCCCGCTGGGGCCGGGCCCATTCGTTGGGCTACCCATCGACCCATCAGCCCGTAGACCAGGAAAAACAGCAGCAGTACCGGCAGCACGATGACCACAAAGGTTAGTCGTTCCGGGTCGAGAGCCGCGGCCGCCGCCAGGGATCCCATGCAGGCCAGCCTGGCGACGATGCGTCGCCACCAGCGAGCCCGTCCGGCCTGGGTTACCAGGCTGTCGGCCAGCATGAACGGTATCGTGCCCAGACTCAGCACGGCAATGATGAGGAGCCTGCCTGGGGTGGGCCAAAAACTGGCGCCATGGCGATCCAGGGCAAATCCAAACAGGCCAATGCCCCATACCACCAGCGCCAAGATCCCAAGGGGGGCTAATGACCTGAGCAGATTTCGCGGCGCACCCAGCGCCAGCCATTGGGCAAGCCCAAAAAGCGCCAGGTGGACCAATAAATAGTCGGCTACAAGCAGCGGCAGAAACTCGACGTAGATGGAGGTGGCGATCAGCGGTACGCCGATGGCTGGAATCACGGTGGCGGCAAAAAATCGCGCCGTTGAAATCTCAGGGATTTCCCTGGGCCGCGCTGGCAGTAACCGGATCACATCACCAAACAGCATCACGATTCCCAGTAGCAGAGCCAGTATCCACAGACCCCGATGCCGCCCAGCAATCTTGCTTGTGCGGTGGAAGGCCTGATCCAGCCAGCGCTGGGTTTCGTTGATAGCGGCGGCGCTGTAGAGCACGCCCACGTGTTCCACCCCTGGCGCTACGACTGCCCGGCGCAGCACCATCCCATCCACAGCGGTGTCACCTTCTATGACCTGGGGATCAACCTGCTGCAGAGCCTTCAGAGCAAGCTCCCGCAGTCGGCTTTCCCACTGTCCGCTGATAATCAGCAGGCGCTGGGGTGAACTCGGGCTGACTGCTTCGGAGAACATCGAAATGGCCACTACAGCGTCGACCCGTCGCTGGGCTTGGGCTTCTGCCTGGGCGGCGCGGATGATGATGTCCGTGGCCATGGAATGACCCAGCAGAGCAACCCCGCCCGCGACCTGGCTTAAGCCGCGGCCATAGGCCAGCACCCGCTGGGTTTCAGCCGCCAGCAGGGCGGTGGTGCCGTCCACCCGGCTGATATCCCCTGACATGGGCATCGGGTTGCGGCCGTGGCCTTCAAAATCAAAGGCCAGAACCTGATAGCCGGCTCTGGCTAAGTCCAAGGAGAAGGACTGCATCAGCTGGCGGGAGCCAGCAAAGCCGTGGGTCACCACCACCAGGGGGCCGGTGGTGTCGGGGATTCGATAATGGGTGACGGGGGTTGCGCCGACGGCCAGCTGAGAAATTTCCAGCCCGGACCGGGCCCGCTCCAGATTAAACACCGCAAAGCCGATCAGCAGGGCGGCAACAATGCTGCCTGCTCGTCGTCCGATGGCGTTCAAGTTAACAGCAGCTGTCAGGTGCGGAATTATCCGTTGGCGTGTATTTGTTCCACCGCCACTATCGCCGAATTAGCATCCCTGGCGATAAAATCGGCGTCTACCAGGCTTTCGATGTTAGGCGTGAGATCGATAATCTTGCCGCTGACCATGATAAAGATCTCTGGCCTGCGAATCCGCACGTCAACTATCAGGCTGGCC
This sequence comes from uncultured Gammaproteobacteria bacterium, assembly GCA_964351665.1. Classification (GTDB taxonomy): domain Bacteria; phylum Pseudomonadota; class Gammaproteobacteria; order Xanthomonadales; family SZUA-38; genus JANQOZ01. Next base: position 1,700 of record CAYGPO010000187.1, read on the forward strand.
AGGCTCACAATCATGGCCGGGCGGCTGGCCGACAGGCCAACGATGGCATGGTTAGAACCGTCGATCAGTTCCACCAGCTCGTCATGGGTCTTGCCGATTTCCACCTCTATATCCCAACCACGGTGGCGAAACAGATCCGCTGCCATGGTCACGCCCAGGGTATGGGTCTCACCGGGCACGGCGGTGAAAAAGGCCTTGCGGGGTTTGTTGGTGATGGGCTGAATCATGGACCGACGAAGGCCGCGCATGATGTGGTAAATGCGGCCGGAGGCAATGGTGAGATCCAGAAACGAGGCGGTATCGTCTTCCCAGCGAGCGCCCAGCCGTCGAGCGGAGCCCGCCAAATAGCCCAGGTAAAGGGTATTGAGGGTGGCCCCCAGAGAGCGGCGGTTTTCAATAATTCGCATGGCTCGCTGCTCGTCTGAGCAGACCAGAGCGTCACAAAATCGGTCGATCTCAACGCTGTCGAGCTCGGCGGTGGTTGAATCGTCCTCACCACGGGCCAACCGCTCGGCCAGTCTGGCGATGACCTGATGGGCAAATTGATCAAAGGTAACGCCGCTCATCGGATGGGCCTGCACCAGGCCCATGGCATCGGCTCGGCCCCCGATAGCTGCACTGGTAGCGGCTTCAGATAGCGAATCTGACGTCAACAGATCACCTCAAGTATTGGTTTTCTCGACCCATTGCTAATCGCGTGGCTGAACGCTGAATATCAGCTCCAGGTCGTATTTTCAGTCCCGCAGTAAGGAGAGGAATGCCTGCTTTGCCTCGTTTTTCCTCAAGTCCCCACTGCACCCATTCGTCAGGCCAGCCCAACATGTCAGAAATTTAGTACATTTTTTATGTCAATACAAGTTGACACATGATGAAAAGCTTCTAATATTGGTGTCTCAGCGGTTTAGTCGTCTGTGTCACAGCGCGAGCCAGGTCTATTTGGCTCCGCCGGAATGGCTACAGCCGCCAGCAGCGAATTACGGAGGCACATCGGTGCTAAGAACGAAAAAACCGGTCACGACAGGCGCCACCATCCGCGCCACCATTATCACTTTGGATCGTCATCTGGCCGCGTCCGTTGTCCGGGCCCAACAAGAGCTTCAAAAAGAACTGCCTGGACTGACCATCTCCCTCCACGCTGCGGTGGAATGGGCCGAACATCCCCAGGCCCTGGCGGATGCCAAAGCGGCGGTTGCCAGCGCCGATATCATTGTTTGCTGCATGATGTTTATCGATGAACAGGTGCAGGCAATACTGCCAGCGCTGCTGGAGCGTCGTGATCACTGCCGGGCGATGCTGTGCTGTGTGTCTACCGAAGAGTTGGTCAAGCTAACCCGCATGGGACAGCTGGATATGACCAAAGAGAAAAAGGGGCCATTGGCCCTGCTCAAGAAGCTCAAGCCCAAGAGCAAGCCAAAGGCTGATGGCAAGGCCTCCAGCGCCGGCGCCGGTCAAATGGCCATGCTGCGCCGACTGCCCAAGATCCTGAAATTCATACCGGGAACTGCCCAGGACCTGAGAATCTATTTCCTGATGATGCAGTACTGGCTGTCAGGTTCTGATGAGAACGTGGTCAACATGCTTAGGCTGATGGTCTGCAAGTACGTCACCGGTCGCGGCGCCGGCCACGTGCCAGCGCCCATCCAATACCCTGAAGTTGGCGTATACCACCCGGCTCTATCGAGCAAGGTGTCCGAGTCGCTGGACGACCTGCCGGGTAAGCCCGGCCAGCCCACCGTTGGACTGTTGATGTTGAGATCCTACGTGCTGGTGAACGATGCCCGGCACTATGACGGTGTGATCGCCAGCTTGGAATCCCAGGGGCTACGGGTTATCCCGGCCTTCGCCAGCGGCTTGGATCAACGGCCAGCCATTGAAAAATTCTTCGTCCGCGATGGAGTTCCCACCATCGACGCGCTGGTGTCCCTAACCGGATTTTCCCTGGTGGGAGGCCCGGCCTACAACGACGCCGCCGCTGCAGAGGAAACTCTGGCCCATTTGGATGTGCCTTACCTGGCTGCCCACGCGTTGGAATTTCAAACCCTGGAAGAGTGGAACAAGGATGGCCGAGGGCTGTCGCCGGTGGAGTCCACCATCATGGTGGCGATTCCCGAGATTGACGGCGCCACCGTGCCATCAGTATTTGGCGGCCGCTCAGGATCCAGCTCCGGCCATTGTGAAGGCTGTGAGCGCCAGTGTGAGTTCACCGGCGGTGCCTCAGCCAGGGACATGATTGCCTGTTCCGAGCGGGCGGAAAAGCTGGCTGACCGAGTGGCAAAAATTGTACGGCTTAAGCGCAGCCAGCGCAGCGAACGGCGCATCGCCATTACCCTGTTCAATTTTCCGCCCAACGCCGGTGCCACCGGCACCGCGGCGTATCTGTCGGTTTTTGAATCCCTGCAGCACACCCTTGAGGCGCTCAGCGATGCGGGCTACCAGGTGGATGTGCCGGCGAATGTGGAAGAGTTACGCCAACGGGTGCTGGTGGGAAACTCAGAAAGCTACGGCCAGGACGCCAACGTGCACGTGGCCATTGCTGCCGATGATCACGTGCGCAGAGAGCCTTACCTTGCTGAAATCGAAGCGCAGTGGGGCCCAGCGCCAGGCCGTCAGCTCAGCAGCGGATCAAAAATATTTGTTTTGGGCGAGCGCTTCGGCAATATCTTCGTGGGTATCCAGCCCAGCTTCGGCTACGAAGGCGATCCGATGCGGCTGCTGTTTGAAAAGGGCTTTGCCCCTACCCATGCCTTCAGCGCCTACTACCGCTGGGTGAGGGAAGACTTTGACGCCCATGCGGCGCTGCACTTTGGCACCCACGGCGCGCTGGAGTTTATGCCGGGCAAACAGTCCGGTCTGGGTCAGTCGGATTGGCCTGACCGGCTGATTGGCGATCTGCCCAACTATTATCTTTACGCGGCCAACAACCCCTCCGAGGGTGCATTGGCCAAACGCCGGGCTAACGCGACTCTGATAAGCTACATGACGCCACCGTTGGCTGAGGCGGGTCTTTACAAAGGTCTGACTGAGCTGAAGGCCACCCTGGAACGGTATCGCACCCGTGCACCGGGCAGTGAGGTTGAGCAGGCTGAACTGCTTGAGCTAATTCAGGCTCAGGCCGCGGTGGTTGATCTGGCTGATGCCGAACCTGCCTGGACCCAGCCGGAAGAAAAAGCCAACCGCCTGATCAATGAAATTCTTGAGATGGAATACGAGCTCATACCTCACGGAATGCACGTGGTTGGCGAGCCGCCCAATGAACAGGGGCGTATTGACATGCTGTGTGCCACCGCCGACGCCGCCCACAACGGTGTGGTGGGCCGGGAAGCGCTGGAGAAGCTGGTGGCCGGCGCCAAACCCGCCGACATAACCAGCGACAAAGCCCAGCAGGAGGTGCTTTCCCAGCTGGCTCACACAGATCTGCTGCTGAAAACCGAAGTGGAGCTGCCGGCGTTGATTGCCGCATTGGACGCACGGTTTATTCGTCCTGCCCCGGGCGGCGATATCGTTCGCAATCCCGAGGTGCTGCCCACCGGCCGCAATATTCACGGCTTTGATCCGTTCCGTATCCCTTCGGCTTATGCCATGCAAAACGGCGAGCAGCAGGCTAACCGGTTGATTGAGGCCCACATGGCCAGTGGCGCGCCGATGCCGCGAACTGTCGCGCTGGTGTTGTGGGGAGCCGATAACCTGAAGTCAGAGGGTGCACCCATGGCCCAGGCGCTGGCTCTAATGGGCGCCCGGCCACGATTTGACGGCTATGGCCGGGTTTGCGGAGCAAGCCTGATTCCTCTGGAACAGCTGGGCCGGCCAAGAATTGATGTAATGACCACGCTATCGGGCATTTTCAGGGACTTGTTGCCTCTGCAAACCCGCCTGCTGTCAGAGGCCGCCTATCTGGCCGCCAGCGCCGAAGATGAACCGGCGCCGATGAATTTTGTCAGGGCCAACACCCTGGCATTTATGGCTCGCAACGGCTGCGATCTGGAAACCGCGGCGCTGCGGGTGTTTTCCAACGCGGACGGCGCCTACGGCGCCAATGTGAATCTGCTGGTTGATAGCGGCACCTGGGAAGAAGACGACGAGTTGGCTGAGGCCTACACTAAGCGTAAGTGTTTTGCCTTCGGCCGCAACGGGCGCGCCACTGCGCAACCTGAGCTGCTGCAAAACGTGTTGGGTAAGGTGGATCTGGCCTATCAGAATTTGGAATCGGTGGAGCTTGGTGTGACCACCATCGATCACTACTTCGACACCTTGGGCGGCATCGGGCGAGCGGTAAAATGTGCCAAGGGTGAGGCCGCGCCCACCTATATCAGCGACCAAACCCAGGGTGAAGGCAAGATTCGTACCCTGGCCCAGCAGGTGGCTCTAGAAACCCGCACCCGAACCCTTAACCCCAAGTGGTTTGAAGGCATGCTCAATCATGGTCACGAAGGTGTGCGCCAGATCGAGGCCCAGTTAACCAACACCGTTGGCTGGTCTGCCACCACCGGTGAGGTGGACCCCTGGGTCTATCAGCGGATGACGGAAACCTTTGTGCTGGATGAGAAAATGCGCAAGCGCATTGCTGAACTCAACCCCAAGGCGTCGGTGCGTTTGGCCAACCGGCTGATCGACGCCCACGAGCGCAACTATTGGACTCCAGACGATGCCACTCTGGAAGCCCTGCAGCGGGCCGGCGATGAGCTGGAAGATCGACTGGAAGGGGTGGCAATGGCTGTCGACTGACCGCCGCCGACCTGAATCTCC
>CAYGPO010000188.1:0-6280 GCA_964351665.1 uncultured Gammaproteobacteria bacterium
CAAACTATGGATGAGCGTGGATTTGCAGCCCGGAAGTTTCTACGGCGCAGACTCCCCGTGGTGTAATATTTAACAGGGTTTGGGGGAACATCGGGGCAGCTCTGGCGCCGCCCACTCAGGATGCAGGGAGCACATGGAACAACGGATTGAACAAGATGACGTAAAAATCAGCGTTGATCAGCTGAAATTGGGGATGTATGTATCCCAGTTGGACCGACCCTGGGAAAACTCCCCCTTCGCCATTCAGGGGCTGTGGGTTGAAACTCTGGAGGATCTACAGAAAATCAAAAAGGCCTGTCGCCACGTCTACGTCAATCAAAAGCTTTCCACCCGCCACGTGCCGCGGGAAGCCATCGTGCTGGACACTGCCAACAATGCTGACAGCGAAGACCTGGGAGACATTGCTGGCAAGGTGAAGGTGCATTCCGGGCGCCGCCTAAATGAGTGGATCCAAGGCCGCACCCCACCTGGACAGCACGACATTGCGACGGTCAAACACCGGGACTCGGTGCCGGTGTCCAAAGAGCTGGTGGACGCCCGAGTGGCGGTGGCAGATCTTGAAGCCTCGGTGGCCTTTGCGGTGGAATCCATCGCCACGGATACCCCCATCAACTTCCGCGCCATCAGCAGCGCCGCCAAAGAACTGGCTCGCAGTCTAATTCGCAACCCCGATGCCGCCATTGGCCTTGCCATAGGTCGCAAGCAGTCACCCTATACCCTACGCCACTGCGTCAATATGGCGGTGTGGGCGATGGCCCTGGGCCGACAAATTGGCCTGCCGGCCGAAGACCTCACGCTGCTGGGCCTGGGCGCTACCCTGTGCGACCTGGGACGGGAAAAGTTGCCCAATGAACTGTTGGACCGGCCAGGCAGCCTGAGCCACTGGGAGCTGAATGTGATTCGGGAACATGTGGCCTTCAGCCTGGAGCTGCTGGAGTCGGGCAACGAACTGGATCCCGCCGTGCTGGCCATGGTGGCTCAACATCACGAGCATCTGGATGGCAGCGGCTATCCCCAAAGTCTGAAGGGCCGCACCATCGATGTGTACGCCCGCATCGCTCGCATCGCCGACTGTTTCGAGGCCATGATCAGCCACAGCCCCCATCGGCCTGCACTATCGGTTTCCCAGGCGGTAAAACAGCTCTACGCCCTGCGTGGCAGTCATTTCCAGCGCGGCCTGGTGGAATCGTTTATTTCCGCCATCGGAATCTATCCAGCCGGCACCACGGTGCGACTGTCATCCAGGGAATGTGGGGTGGTCATCAGCGACGCCCGCACCCAGCATCTGAAGCCGGTGGTTTGGCGAATGCTGGATGAAGACGGTCTGGCCTTCGGCCGACCCGGCGCCCTGGACCTGAACAACGATCCCAAGCAACGCCAGATCGTCAAAGACTTTCCCGACGGTGAACTGGGCATTTCTGCCCGCTCATTTTTCTGCTGACCCTGCGGCTGGCTAGTGTCGCCAGTGGTAGGCCTGCTGTTTCTTCAAGAGTGCCTGCTGAGCCGGCAAAGGAAAGGCGTCGCCGCCTTCAAGCTCAAAGAAAAACGGCTGGCGGGGCAGCTCACGATTACCCACCTCGTTCATGCTGGCCGACTCATAAAGGCGGCCGTTGATCATGGTGTAAGCCACCATTTCAGACTGGCGCAGATCGTCTAAGGGGTTGCCGCTGATGATCGCCAGATCCGCCAGCTTGCCCGGCTCAATGGAACCCAGCGAGTCATCCAGACCGATGTAACGTGCGCCATCAATGGTGGCACCGCGCAGCGCTTCCCAGCTGCTGAAGCCGCCCTGTTGCATCATCCACATCTCCCAGTGGGCGGCCAGCCCTTCCCTCTGGCCGTGGGCACCGATCTGCACGCTGACGTTGAGATCCCGCAGCGCTTTAGCGTGGGCAGCAACCGCTATGTGGTTGTAATGCTCGTCCGGTGCCCGCTCCCGGCGCATCGCCCGGGGCAATAAAAAGGCTTTGGGCGTGTAGCGCAGCAGCCGCGGGTTTTTCCACACCTGATCCCGGTCGTACCAGTAGTTCTCACCGCTGATTCCGCCGTAGGCAACCCCAAAGGTGGGGGTATAACCTACCTTGGTCTGAGACCAGAGCTGCTTGACGTCGTCATACAGGTTAGCCAGGGGCACTGCGTGCTCAAGACCGGTGTGGCCGTCCACAATATGGGTCAGGTTGTGCTGCCATTTAGCGCCGCCTTCCGGCACCACCATGATGCCCAGCTCCTGGCCCGCAGCAATCACCTGCTGGCGGGAGTCCCGGCGCAGCTGGTTGTAACTCTTGACCGTAATGGCGCCCATGTCTTTGAGCCGCTGGAGATGGAACTTAGCGTCTTCCAGGGAGTTGATCTCGGCGGTGAAGCCGGGCACCAGAGCGCCATAAAGTATGGTGCCGGTGGAGAACGTGCGGGGCCCAACCACGAGACCTGCCCGCTGCAACTCCGCATGGGAAAAGACTTCGGTGGTGTCATTGGACGGATCATGAATGGTGGTCACGCCAAAGGACAGGTTGGAGTATTGCTGCCAGTTCTGCTGCGGAGTCAGCTCATTGCTGGCCATGCTGCCGTGGGCATGGACGTCCACCAGGCCTGGGATAACCGTATGGCCGGCTGCATCCAGCACAAAGGCTGCGCTGGGGATGTCCACCTCGTCCGACGGCCCTACCGCGGTAATACGGTTGCCCTGGACGATCACCGTGCCACCCTGGATGACCTCTTCAAAATTACCCGCATTGCGCATGGTGACCAGCCGCGCATTGGTAATGGCAATGGTGCCAGTGGGAACGTCGGTGCTGGCGTCAATACTAATCCGCAGGCCCTGGGACACAGGCGCTGGCAGCGCCTCAGCATCGACCCCGGCAACAAAATCAAAACTGTCTGCCAGAGCGCGGGAATACAGAGTTGAACCCAGCGCCCAGTTCAAGGTGGCTGAATCCGCCGACCAGTGCAGACCCTCGCCGGATCGACTGGCCACCTGGGTCACCGGATAGGCCTCGGTGCCTTTGCCCAGGTCCACTCGTTTACCGATTTGCGGAAAGGCGGCAACAAAGGCGTTGTAGCCTTCGGTGAAGGCAACCCATTGACCGTCCGGGGAGACGCTAAACTCCGTCACCTTGGCGCCCTTGATATGGCTGCGCTCGTCCAGCCCGGCCAGATCGACGCTCTTGAGTTCAAGCTCCGTGTCGTTGGTAAAGGTCGAGAAAAACACCCGTTTTCCGTCGGCGGCAAACTGCGGACTGAAGCCGCTGTCGGTGAGCTTTGTTGCCTCCCCGCCGGCGGCGTTCACTCGGTACAGACCCGGCTGCTCGGACCACAGAGGCGAGAGCAAACGGCCGCCGGCGAACTTGCGATACACCACCTGCTTGCCATCGGCGGAGAAGCGCGGCTCAACGTAGTGGCCGGGCTGTTCGGTCAGCACCCGCTGGCGTCCGCCCCGCAGATTGACCGTGCGCACCGTGCCCAGATCCTGATCGTCCCAGGTGGTGTAAACGATGGAGCGACTGTCCGGGGAAAAGCTGGGCCAGAACTCAAAGTGCTCGGTTTGACGGGTCAGCCGGCGCTGCTCGCCGCTTTCAACGTCGTAAAGATACAGATAGCCCAGGGCCTGGAATACCACCTGACTTGCGTCGGGGGAATACTGGGCCCAGCGCATGGCCCGCACCGGAAACGACTCCGGTGCCGGGTCCACCGCAAAGCGCAGCGCTTCGCGAATGACTTTGTCCGCCTGAACCCTAACCTCAATCACGCTGGCCTCGCCGCCTGCAGTGGCGATTCGATGGATCTGTCCGCCGGCCCAAAACACCAGGGACTCACCGCCCGGGGTAAAGGCAAAGGCCGGGGTATTGCCGTGGGCACCGTTGGCTTCCTGCATATCTCGGTCCAGACCCTGGTAAACATACCGCTGGAGGCCCGACTCCAGGTTTTTGATCACGATGGCACTGGTCATATTCGGCAGGCGTTTGACAAAGGCCAGGTGCTTGCCGTCCGGCGCCGGCACCGGCCGAATCGCGCCGCCGGGACCGCCGGCGACCTGCACGGTTTTGCCGGTTTCCCGGTCCAGGCGCTGGATCGCAAAAAGTTCGCCGGTGGCGTCTTTGTTGTACTGCCAGACCACGCCATCGGTGACGTCCTTACTGTAGTAGAGATAGCGACCATCCGGTGAGAAGGCCGGCTCCGCAATGTTTTTCTGGGCTTTTTTCTTACCAATACGTTCCACCACCTGCAGCCCTTTGCCGCCGCCCCCCGCGTGCACCAGCCAGATTTCGCCAGCGGCAATACTGCGGGTGCCAACAAAGCCTTTGCGGGCGGCCAGCCACTGGCCATCTGGCGACCAGGCGGGATTGTGAAACAGGTGATCCCGGTCTTTGGTCAGCTCCTTGGCCTCGCCGCTGCCGTCGGCATTCATCACCCACAGATTGTCAGCGCCGTTGCGGTCAGAGATAAAGGCCACCCGGCTGCCGTCGGGGCTGAATTTGGGCTGCATGTTCCAGGCGATGTCAGCGGTGAGGGCCTTCGCCTCGCCGCCGCTGATGGGCACGGTGTACAGATCACCCAGCATGTCGAAGATCAGGGTTTGGCCATCCGGCGACACGTCCAGATTAGTCCAGGTGGTTTGCCGGGTATCGATGCTGATGGTCTGCTGGGGCCCCGGCGGCTGATTGACCGACCAGCTGGCCTCTTTTTCCGCCTGGGCTGCGGCCTTATCCTCAAAACCCTTGGTGGCCTGGTGATCATCAGCAACGACGGAAACGCTGCAGCCCAGCAGGCCGCAAAACAGCAGATTTCGAAAAGACATAGAGGGGGCGCTCGTTCTAGATGGCGCAATTGTAATGAAATCTGCCGCCTCCGTCCTAAGGCTGGTGGGCTGTTTGAAAAAAAGGGCCCACTGCTTATATCAATCAGATCAAAGGATCATCGGCGGGCAAGACCCAGGCCCGGGGGTTGTTGGTAAACCCCACCCGGGGATAAAACTCATTGGCAGCAGGGGCCGCCAGCAGCACCAGCATGCAGTCAGGACCCAGCTCAGCGCGGGTCCGTTTAATCAGTTCTCGTCCAATGCCCTGGCCCTGGCAGGCCAGATCCACCGCCAGATCAGCCAGATAAGCCACGTAGCCATAGTCGGTCAAAGTTCGTGACAGGCCCACCAGTTGGTCACCGCGCCAGGCGCTGAGGGTGAGCGAGGCGTTCTGCATCATGGACTGCATCACCGGCAAATTGTCCACCGGCCGACGCTGGCTGAGGGTGGAAGATCTGTAGACCTGGATGAACTGATCAAGCGACAGGGCGGCGTTAACTCTGTAGCTAAGCTTCATGGTCACGGGGTATGGGCCAGAATCCAGGGATCAATCAGATGATGGTATCAGCATCTCAAACATCGGCAGCATACGGCCAGGAACGCTGCCGGACTCACGCTCACCCACCTGGCGGGCCCCCGCCGCCAGATAAAATGGCGCAGCCTGTGGGTCTGCCTGAATAGTGATGATGCTGGCACCGGCCTGCCGTGCAGCGTTGACACAATGGGCCAAAAGCAGGCTGCCAATCCCTTGCCTAAGCGCGCCGGGGTCGATAAACAATGCCTCCAGTTCGCAGCCCTCGTCACAGACCCTGGCCAGGGCCGAGTATCCCAGCAGCTGGCCTGACTGCTCGGCCACCATGATGCGACCCTTAGCATTAGTAATATTCGCCGGGGTCACCGTCATTTCCTCCCGGCAGGCTTCCATGAAAGCCTGATCGTAACCCCAGATCGCTTTGGACCTAAGGGCAAGTTCGGTAAGGTCCTGGGCCTCATCGGGCACAGCCGCCCGCAGCCGGATGGGTGAGCCAAGACCAGACTTACTGGCTGACTTGCTGGCGGACAGGCTCAGCTCAAGCACAGAAGTGGCCCCGGTAAGTCGCTGTGAATAGCATCATTGAATTCTCTCGCTCTTGCCCTTGGAGCACCATGGAATTTGATCCATCGGGAACACAGCATTGGCCAAGGCAGCCCATACACAGACTGAGGTGACCTTCTTTTTCCGATCGGCCCACTAGCCCGCATTATTCATGAAGGTCGGATGACTCGGCTCAGCTGGCGAGCCCAGATTGGACTATCGGGCGAAAACCCATAGCCATAGCTATGGTTTGAGGCCGATGGTTCAAGATGGGCCGCCCGATGAGGCGAGACACCGACAGCGACACACTGTCAGCCACCGCCATTTAGGCTGATCACGCAAGGGCCTGAAAGCACTGGGATTTGCCAGGTCATCAGCGGCCTTCATGAATAATGCGGGCTAGATTGCCG
>CAYGPO010000189.1:0-6222 GCA_964351665.1 uncultured Gammaproteobacteria bacterium
TTTTTTCGATGGGGGTCGGCCAGGTCAATGGTCAATCATTGTGGCCAATGAGCTAAGGTGCTAGCTCCGGGCCCCTTGGACCAGTAGACTTTCGCTCCCTTGTGCGCCAAAGGTGCTTGGCTGTTGATACGGACTTTCTCCATAGGGTGGTTGGTCGCTGTGCTGTCTCTGGGCAGCGCGGCGCGGGTAGCGCTGTCGCAACCTTTCGCCGGTGAAAGCTGGGAAAGGCTGCGCCAAATGGACCTGGATCAGGTGCGACGTGCGAACGCCGAAAACGAGTCGCCCCGCCATCGCCTGATGCTTTCGCTTCTAGAAGTAGACGTCAGCGCTACTGATGCGGCCGAACATTTGACCGCCGCACTTTCTATTGCCGCGCCGGGCAGCGATGAAGCGCTGTTGGGGAGAATGTTGCAGTGCTCCTTCGGCGAGCTATTGGGATCCCCATTAGAGGTGACAGAGTGCACTGAACGGGGTGAGACCATCAACGCTATTGAGCACCCCCTGCCGGCTGCGGTTGCGCAAATTCACCATGGTATTTGGCTGGCCATAAACGGGCGGCACGGGGAGTCATTTCAAGCCAATCGGCTGGCGGAACAATGGGCTTTGGCTGCCGGGGACACTCGCCTGGCGGCTTCCACTCAAAATAATTTGGGCTTTGACTATCTGATGCGCGGCCTGCCCGTCCAGGCACTAAAAAAATTTAGAGCAGCTCTTGAGCAGGTTGAAGCGTCTGACGCTAAGGAGAACGAATGGCTGTTGACCATGTTGACGTCCAATATCGCCTCCACCCACCTTGAACTGGGCGATTACGAAACCGCCAGTAGCCTGCTTGAAACCGTTATCACCAGCAAAGATTACGATCGAAACAATCCTGCCAATTTGATGAATGAGGCAATACTGGCGAAGGCGTCGCTGTCCCTGGGTCGTCCTCAGGAAGGCTACGATCGGCTTAGCGAGATTTTAAAAGCCATCGGGTCCTACGGGGTAGCTGGCACCCAGGCCTATGCCAATAGCGTTGTTGGTGAACTGAATATTGCCCTGGGCAAAGTCGATCAAGCCATCGCCGCCTTTGCGCTTGCCAAACAGTACGCCCAGCGCAGTGAGGACCCCCTGCATAGCGAAAGGGTTGATCTTGCCTATGCCGATGCGCTGGTGGGGTTGGGTCGTTATGCCGAGGCCCAGGATATTATCAGCGCCAATATAGGGGCGCTCAACGAGCGTGGCCCCAGCATGTTGCTGGCCCAGGCCCTGGATCTGCGAGGCGATGTGCTAAAGGCGACAGGGCAGCGTGCTGCCGCCAATGAATCGAAACGGCAGGCCAGGCAAATGCAGTTGAAAATTGCCGGTGCTGAACACGATATGGAACTGGTGGCGCTTGGGAAATCACTGGAGCTGGCCAACCAGACCAATCAGCTGGCCAGAGCTCGGGAACAGGCAGCGCAGAACCAGGCCAAGGCGAACCATCAAATCGCGTTGCGAAATACGCTGATTTTGACCGCAGCGCTGTTGGCGTTTATTGCCTATCTTGGCTTGTCCCGCCGTTACGAGCGCAAGGTCGCAAAGACCATTCAGGACGCCAACGCTGAGCTGGAGATCAAGGTCTCCGAACGCACATCCGCCCTGGAACAGGAAATGGCTGATCGGTTGGCGGCAGAAAGTGAAAAACGGTCGCTGGCACAAAATCTTGCGGAGAGCGAAAAACTCCACGCGCTGGGTCAGCTGACCAGCGGCGTTGCCCACGACTTCAATAACCTGATGACCGTTGTGACCCTATCGGCGGGCCAACTGCGAGATGTTGTGGAAACCGTCAGCAGCGACGCGGTGCGTGATGTGGACAATATTCTGTCCGCCGCTGAGTCTGCCTCTGATATTACTTCCAGCCTGCTGGCCTACGTGCGCAAACAGCCCCTTGCGCCACAGCCAACCCGGCTGGATCGGTTTCTGGCTGAATCGCGGCCGCTGTTTGAGAGCAGTCTGGGTAATAGTATGTCTCTTGAAACCTGTATCCAGCCATGCACTATTTCCGTCGACCGGGGCAAGCTGACCACTTCCGTGATTAACCTGCTGCTCAATGCCAGAGAAGCGTCCAACGGTCGGGGCAGTGTCACCCTCAATGTGGAAGAGCTGCGCCGGTCCAACGGGCAGGGTGAATCGTTGCCATGGGTGGCTGTTTCCGTGACTGACCACGGTGAAGGAATGACGGCCGCTGAGCTGCGCCGCGCCACTGAGCCGTTTTACACCACCAAGGCGGTGGGTCACGGTACTGGCCTTGGCCTGAGTATGGTGGACGGCTTCGCCAAACAGTCCGGTGGATTTCTTGAGATTGATAGCGCCAAGGGCGAAGGCTCAGTGGTGACCCTTTACATTCCGCCCCATTCCGAAGCCTCTCAGGTGGACCAACTGGCCAACGGCAGCGCGGCAGAAATGCCTACCAAAGGGGTGGTGATGATTGCCGATGACCAGGACGCGATCCGAACGGTGCTGTGTCGACTGCTGGAACAAATGGGTCTTGAGACCCTAAGCGCCAGCAATGGGTCCGAAGCCTTGCATATGCTTGATAAAGCGCCGTGCCCGGATCTGCTGATCACCGACCTGATGATGCCCGGTGAGATCAACGGCCAGCAGCTTACCGCTGAAGTGCGTAAGCGTTTTGTCCATCTGCCGGTGTTGATCATGTCGGGGTACACCAATTCCATTGAATTGGATGTGGAGTTTTTACACAAACCCTTCTCCTTTGACGATCTGCGTAACGCCATCACCCGGACCATCGCCCAAAAACGTTCGGCTTAGGTCTGTTAGTTGAATAAGATTTGGACGTTGAGGCTTGCAATTGCGCAAGGAGAGACAAATGAAGGCAGTCTATTACCATTCTCACGGCGGCCCAGAGGTTCTTGAGTTTGGCGACCTGCCGGTGCCTACGCCAGGTGACAACGAGGTCTTGGTTCAGGTAGCGGCAGCGGCCGTTAACCCCATTGATAGAAGGCTACGCGGCGGGGAGTTGCAGGAGTACATCACCCGGACATTTCCGGTTGTTCCCGGCTGGGATCTGGCTGGCCGAATCGTGCAGGTGGGCAGCAAAGTCACTGATTGGAAGGAGGGTGACGAAGTGCTCGGTTTAGCTTTCACCTGGTCTATCCAACACGGCACCTATGCCGAATTCGCCACTATCGCGGCCTCAGCCATCGCCTTAAAGCCCTCCGGCATGTCATTTACCCAGGCCGCCGCTTTGCCGCTGGTGACACTAACCGCATGGCAGTCCCTGGCTGAATTTGGCCAGCTGCAGCCGGGTCATTCGGTGCTGATCCAGGCAGGCGCCGGCGGCGTTGGCAGCATTGCCATTCCCATTGCCAAACACCTGGGTGCCACGGTGTATACCACCGCAAGTGCCGGCAACGCCGACTACGTACGCAGCTTGGGTGCGGATCATGTTATCGATTACACTGCGTCTGATTACGTTGACGTCATTTACGATCTTGAACCCCAGGGGCTGGACATGGTTCTTGAAACCATCCTTGATGACGCAGCAATCGAAGCGGCGATTCACCTGGTCAAGCCCGGCGGCACCGTTGCTTATATGAATAATGAACCACCAGTGATGGCCGAAATCGAAACTAACAACATCAAAACTGAGTTTATCCATCACCGCCCGGACGGCGACAGCCTGGGCAAATTGATGCCGCTATTTGAGCAAGGGGTTCTGCCAATACCGAGCATCGAAGTCATGGGGCTGGAGCAGGCGATGGAAGCCCACAGAAAGTCTGAAAGCGGCCACACCCAGGGCAAAATTGTCCTTGAGATCAACACACTGTAGACACCTCCCCATTAGTCGACTTGCCTGGAGACAAAACGATGTCCAAACGCACCCTTGACCAGCTGGTAAAAGAAATCGCCGAGCGCAGTATCCGAGTTATTGATCTGACCAACACACTGCATAACGACACGCCGATCTTGCAGCTGCCGCCGGAATGGAATCTACATTGGCCGTTCAGCATGGAAGAGATTTCCCGTTACGACGATCGTGGCCCAGCCTGGTACTGGAACAATATCAAGTGCAGCGAACACACCGGCACCCATTTTGATGCCCCCATACACTGGGTTTCCGGCAAGGACTACGAACAAAACGCTACCGATACCATCCCCGTGGAAAAATTTGTTGCCCCGGCCTGTGTGGTGGACGTGGTTGCTGAAGTGGAGGCAGATCCAGATTTTCTACTCACGGTGGACCATGTCAAGGCTTGGGAGAGCGAGCACGGCCAGGTGGAAGCGGGAAGTTGGTTCTTGCTGCGCACGGGGTGGTCATCTCGTGAAGATAAGGATGCCTACCTTAATATTGGCGAAGACGGCGCACACAGCCCCGGACCTGGCCTGGACGTGGCAAAGTTCCTGGCTGAGGAAAGAGACGTTCTTGGTTTCGGAACCGAAACCGTTGGCACGGATGCGGGCCAGGCCTTTACCTTCGACTCGCCGTTTCCCTGCCACGGTACCATGCACGGTGCCAACAAGTTTGGACTGGCAAGCCTGGTGAATCTCGATCAGCTACCGCCCAAGGGTGCGGTGATTCTGGCCGCGCCCCTGAAAATTCAGGCTGGGTCCGGTAGCCCGCTGCGCGTGCTGGCGCTGGTTGAGGATTAACCAGGAACAGGGCCCGAACAGGCCCGGTACAGGGACTGAGACTGACCGGTGGAACTCACGGCTGAGGACATCTGTTGGATCTACCGGCGGTTCTAATGGGCCGCCTATCGTTGATGACACGGGAGCCCAGCGGGCCCGACAATCAGGGTTCTACGGTTCGATTGTCCTGCAGCACCATATTCCAGGCTGAGGGGCCGTCTGACTGTTGACGCCATTTCCAAGGCCGTTCGAATTGTCCGGCCCACAGGTTGCGTTGGGCCCGCCTTGCTTGAGACTCGAAGCCCACATAGCGACGGGAGCCTCGACGATCCACGATGGCCCAACCCTGGGCCAACATCCAGGCCGACACCCGCTG
Source organism: uncultured Gammaproteobacteria bacterium (assembly GCA_964351665.1). Classification (GTDB taxonomy): domain Bacteria; phylum Pseudomonadota; class Gammaproteobacteria; order Xanthomonadales; family SZUA-38; genus JANQOZ01. The sequence continues at coordinate 4,988 of CAYGPO010000189.1, forward strand.
TCCGTCCACCCGGCAGTCGCCAATGAACAAACTGCTGATCAGGGCTCTCTGGCAGGTCAAATCTTTGCCCTGAACCAGGCTCGCCAGGGCGTCTCGGGCCGCTGTGCCACAGGGCCAGCTAAGACCTTCCGGGTTGACGCAGTCTTGCTCCAGCTCCGGCGCGTCCAAGCCATGCAGTCGAACCTCACGGCCGTCGATCACCAGGGAATCGCCGTCCACCACGGTAGCCTTGCCTTTCAGCGCCCTGGCGCCGGCGGTGGTGCTCAGGCCAAACAAAACCAAAATCACTACTAGCCCTTGGGCAAAACCGACAGCGTTCGTTTGTTTTTTTGATCTAGCCATTGCAACACCGGGGTATTTTCCTGTCGCAATTTTCCGTGTTGACAGTAAGTGATCGCAAACAGATTTTTCCGAGGCTTCACATCGGATGGGCCGAAGAGGCCCGGCTGGTGTGGAGTCTGGCTTAGACACAGTAGGATTGAACTCTTACAGCTGCGGCAGGCTGTAGCGCTTGAGTATATCCAGCAGTACATCCCGGGTTCTTTGTCGGTGGCTCAGGTGAATATCCCGGGCGGTTCCAGCGTCACCTGCCAGCAGCGCATCAAGCAGATTGCGGTGGTCGTCGTTGGACGCGTCGGGTTTGGGGCGTAGCTTCAGTGTAACCATTCGAGCCCGGTGCCCTTGGTCCATGATGGTGTTTGCCAGGGTAGCCAGTCGTCGGTTGCCACAGAGGTCGATGAGACCGCGGTGGAAACGCTCGTCGGCTGCTGCCCAGCCCTCCAGATTGTCATCCGCCAGCGCATCGTCCATGTCAGCGATGGCCTGCTGCATGGGGGCCAGGTCTTCGGGCCGGGGTTTAGCGGCGGCCAGCAGTTCTGCTGCGGTGCACTCCAGGGACGTCAACACCTCATAGATTTCCTTCATGTCGTCAGCCACAATCGGCACCACCCGCATCCCCCGCCGGGGGATAATCTCAGCCAGTCCTTCATGCTGCAGTCTGATTAGCGCTTCGCGAACCGGGGTGCGGCTGAGGCCCAACTCTTTAGCGATGTCGTTCTCAAGTTTCTGCTGGCCGGGCTGATAACGATTGTTGAGAATTCGCCACTTGATCTGCTCATAGGCCCAGTCAACCCGGGACAGCTTGTCCGGATCTGCATTTCCCAGCGCTGGCGCCACGACGCTGATGGTTGGTTGAATTTTGCTCAAGGCTACTGGCTCTGACTCAAGGTCTGATC
>CAYGPO010000190.1:0-2214 GCA_964351665.1 uncultured Gammaproteobacteria bacterium
GTTTTTGAAAACGGGCGTCGCGTTTCGGTCTGGCGATTTGATGGGGTCGAACTTTCCGAAGTGTCGCCAGCGGAGCTCACGGGCTTCGTTGCCAGCCAAACTTACCCTCCGCAGGTTTCCCCTATAACTATAGGTGGCGAGGTTTTTCCGGCTCTGGCCTTTGGCAGCAGGCTGACCTGGTTTGATGGTCAACAATGGACTTCTTTCCCGCTGATTCCTGGCGAATTGCTGTCCAATGGTGACGTCAACGGGCCCGTTGCATCGGCTAAGGTCGGCAATGACGAGTGCGTATTCGCAACGCTTCGTACCCAAATCATCCAGTTTTGCAACAGCCAATGGTCGACATCCGACACGCTGGCGTTCTCGTTCATGAATACTATCGACTTGATCTTTCAGCGAGGCATCCAGACAGTCTTTGCCAGTGATTATCAAGAGCGACCAGTATTGCTTGTTGGTGGCGGCTTTGATGGCGCAGGCGATTCTACTCAGTCCCGGTCCGCCGTTCTGGACCTGGAGGTCATTTACCGCAATGGATTAGAGTTTTGAACCGAGTTTTTTCGGGAGATAAACGACTGCCGACCACCTTTTGGCTGAATTGCTCCAGCGCAAAAGACATTTATCTGGTTGCCGCTAATTGAAGAAGTCGCCGGACTACAACGTCATTTCTCCGCTTGTGACGAAGGGCTACCGGTTATTGTCGCGCTCATTGACCTTGGCGCAGTGTAAGGCGTCACCTGAGCAGTTTACGGATGTGCGGGACTGCCTGGCTAAGGAGTCGTCACACCGAACCTTTTTGATGCGACTATTCCCGCCCCGGTCGGCGCGACAAATTCGGCCGCCGGAGATTTGACTCATGTGGCTTTGATTTTTTTTCAGCGGAGCGTTTGACTCGTTTGATCGAGATGCACAGCCGCCCAGCAACAGGCTTGTGAGCGCGATGGTTGTTGCCAGCTTGAACATTCATTTTTCTCCAAAATAAAAGGCCCAGCTGCAGCCTTTCTAACCCAATGAGTGGGCTGGTAAGGGCTGCTAGTGCTAGTTTAGAAAAGCTTCGTGGAATGCCAGGTACATTTCCTGGTCCACACGCTCACTTGCCTGGCCGTCGACAAACTGGGGGCGAAAGCGTGCAGTTTTCATATAGGCTTTAATCGCCTGCCTAAAGCGAATGGAGGCGTTGCTGTCCAGAACCCGCGGCCGGGTAGGCCGGCCATCGGCCTTGAGGTCAAATCCGATGTGTACCCATGGGCCCTCAGGCAGGTGGTTTGGGTCCAGTTCCTTGAAGGGACTGCGAACCATTCGCAGCTCTGCGAAGTGTTTTTCTTCCAGGTCTGCCAGGTCTTGCTCGGTTTGCAACAGAGTCCAGGCATCCTCATAGCTCTTCAGCGCTTCGCGCTCACGGGCGAACATCATCAGCATGTCCGCATGGTTTAAGGTGGCGACCAGGCGTCGATAGGAGGAAATCTCGCTGGCATGATCGTCCGCCAGCTGTTTTGCCTCACCCAGTAAATCCAACGCCCGGGTCTGCAACCGTGGCACATACAAAAATACCTGAGCGTTGCCTTTCAGAAGGTCCAGCTTTGCCTCGGTGAATTCAGGATGCTCGGTGTCCATCCGTTGGCGCGCGCTCTCGTAAAGAGATAAAGCTACTTGGAAATTGCTTCGCTGAGCGTGCCAGAGGCCGAGGGAATTTACCGATGCAACGGTTTCCGATGCTCCTGAACCGTAGTTATGTCGCTGCAGTTTTTCCGCGCTGGTCAGAAGCTGGTCTACCTCCCACAGCTCGCCCAGCACTCGGAAGGAGTCCACTTTGGAGTAGATCATAGGTACCTGGTCCGCATTGAGCATGCCGTCTGTGCGGTGGGTTACATGCTGTGCCCGGGTAAAGGCGTCTGTCGCTTTCTCATGATGGCCCATGGCCTGGTAGTTCAGGCCGAGATAGGTCAGCGGCTCAATGAGCTGGGGGTGGAAGGGCCCTGCCAGCTGCTTATAGATTCGAATCCCACGCTGCAGGTTGTCGCGAGCATGGAAGTGTAAGCCTTCGTGGTATTGCTTGGTGCCCAGTCGAATCAGACTGCTTGCTGCGCTCAGGGACTCTTCACCCAAGGCTTCCAGCAGGGCCTGGTGTTCCGCCTCAAGGGTCTGGAGGTCAACCGCGTCTTCCATCGGCGGCTCAACGCTCTTAGCAAGTAGCAGTTCATTTTCAGCCCAGGCTGG
>CAYGPO010000190.1:2314-6216 GCA_964351665.1 uncultured Gammaproteobacteria bacterium
TTCTGCACCATTTCCGCCAGTTCACGGGTCTCCTGATCCGGGGCATCGGCGGGGTTCATGGTCATGACGCCACGTGAATCGGCAAAGCCTGGGTCGAGCAGTATCACCGTGAGGCCATTTTTCTTTTGCTCCCTGGCCAGGTGTCGCGTGGCAAAATGCAGGGCCGCTTTACTGGAGCGATAGGCATACAGATTCGGCGCATCGTGACCCCTAGCATTGGTCCCCGCAGCACTGCCCATAACCACCACTTTTCGTTGCTCGCTCATAGCCACGTTGGGCAGTAGGGCTTGGGTCACCTTCAGGGTACCGAGGAGGTTGGTCTCAAGAATCTCTTCGAACAGCTCAAAGTCCAGGTCGCCGAAGTTTTGTCGGCTGAGTTCACCGAGCCTGGCGGCGTTGTTGAGCAGTACATCGATAGGTTGGTTGGCATATTGCTGCGCCAGTTCGGCAATCTGGGCATCGTCGGTAATGTCCAGCGGTGCAATCACCAGGTTCGGGTATTTGTCGGCGAGCTGCTGTAAATCCGCCGCCTGATCTGGCCGGCGCGTGGTGGCAATCACATGCCAGCCTCCGGCGGCGAACTGTTGGGCAAAATGAAACCCGAGGCCGCGATTTGCCCCGGTGATCAGCACCGTGCCTGCTGCCGATTTATCCACACTCGCGCTGGCTGCCAACGCGCAGCCCATTTCAGTGAAAGCCAGCAGGCTAATGCATACAGTGGCAATAAAGCGTCGAGTGGTTTTCATGTTGGCACCTGAAGTTGCGGGTGAGGGGTCGTCGGCAAAAAGTGTTCTTGACGGCTAAGCCTGGCGTTGACCGGTTCAGTTTAGCGGGTCGCGGAAACTGCGGCTAGCGCGAGCCTGCCTGAGGTTATTGGGCGTGCGGATTGGACAGATCGTATCTCTGAGTATTAAAACTTCTCGATGAAAAAAATAGGACTGCCGGCGCGAAGTCCGCGCCGGCAGTGGCGCTCAACAGATCAGTTGAAATACATGCGGAAGGTGACGCCAATGGAGCGCGGCGGGTTGGTGCGGTAGCCAAGTCTAGCCCGGCCGCCGCGTTCGCGATCGAAGGACAGCAGCGCATTTTCATCGGTGGCGTTGTGGATGTAGAGCACCGCCTCCCAGTCCTCTTTAATTATGCCTCCGCTTAGATTCAGGATGGTGTATTCATCAAGCTCCAGGTCCACGTTGGTCACCTCATTGCCGCTTGCGCCGCCGAAGGGCAGGCCGGAAACAAAGGCGCCAGCGCCGGCTACCTGGTCACTGGGCTGGGTAAAACGATCACCCACATGCTGCACCGATGCCGAGACGTAACCGTCTGACGGGGTGCCGCCAAAGTTCAATGGAAAGTTCCAGGTGCCTGTGGCGGAGAACTGAAACTCGGGCACTGATGCCAGGCGGTTGCCATCTTCCACTCCGCCTAGAACGGCGCCGGTGGCATCGCGCACGGTGGAGCCAAATTCCGACTGCAGCGCGCTGCCGGCCACGGCAAAATCAAACGAATCGGTTAGCGGTCCGCCGACCTCCACCTCGATGCCCCGGGTGCTGGCTTCGTCCACGTTAAAGGAGATACGCGAGGAGCAGGAACCTGCGTCCAGCGTTACCTGTAGATCTTCAATGTCGGCGTAAAACGCCGCCGCGTTGAGTGTGATTCCGTTTTCAAGCTGGGTCTTTACTCCCACCTCATAGTTGATCATGGTCTCGTCGTCGTAGTCCTGAAACGAGCCGAAAATCAGTTCGTCTTCCGGCGTACACAGGGCGGTGTTCAGCGGATCGTTCACCCCGCCCAGGCGAAAACCCTGGGACACCTGTCCGTTGATGGTGGTGTTGTCGGAAAGGTCGTAGCTGGCCAGCACCCGCGGAGTGAAGCCGCTGGAGTCGGTCCGATCCACGGTGCCGCTGTCGCCTGCTGCAAACAGGCCACCAGTGGTGATGGTGCGCTCCTCTTCAAAGTCGTAATAGCGGCCACCGAAGGTGAGCTGCAGTTGTTCGGAAAAGTCGTAGGTGAGCTCACCAAACAGTGCCAGCTGTTCGATGTCATAGGGTAGGTCGGAGTTGAACGGTGAGTCCAGATCAACGAAGCCGTTGGACACCGCCGCTGAGGTGCCGGCGCCTAAGGTCAGGTCGGTGGCCGTGCCGTAGCCCGGGGTCGGGAGGCGCTGGGTGTACTCCCGATCGGTGTTGGACACAAATCCACCCACCAGCCACTGCCAGGGTCCATCGGCATTGGAGCTGAAGCGAAGTTCGACAGTATTTTGCTCAAGGTCGGTGGCATCGCGCAGGTTCGAGGGCAGCAGCACCGCCGACTCAGGATAGCCAAGGTCCACCGAGACGCTCCCGGTTAAAGCACTGGCATCACGACTGACCAGCAGATCCCGGTCTAACCAGCTGGCCACAAAGGTGGCATCAAAGGCATCAAAAGAAGCCTCCACCACCACATCTGCCAGCAGGGTCTCGTCGGTGAATTCCTCGTCAAGCAGTAGGTACTGCTGGCGTTCGCCGAGCTGAATCGCCGGCCGGGTGGTGGTGTTGGGGTTGGCAAATAGGTTGAACACCTCCTGGCGGTTGAAGCCATCGGACTGGATCGATTGGTGGATCAGCCGCGGGCTGATGGTGAGGGTGTCCGTGGGCTCGAACCGCAGTGCCACCCGGGCGCCGGTTCGATTGCCGCCGTTGACGTCCTTTTTAACCGAGCCGTTTTCACCCAGGGCGTCGATAAAGCCCCCATATTCCTGGGAATAGGCAACGGCGCGCAGCGCTAACGTATCGCTTATGGGGATGTTGACCATGGCCTTGGCGTGGCCGCCAATCTCACCGTCGGATACGGTGTTGAGGTTGACTTCCACCGAGCCTTCAAAGGCATCGCTGTTGGGCTGGTTGGTAATGTAGCGAATGGTGCCGCCAATGGAGCCAGAGCCAAACAGGGTGCCCTGGGGCCCGCGCAGGGTTTCTACCCGGTTCAGGTCGTAAAGATCAAAATCGGGGGTGAACAGGGATAACGAAATCACAGACTCGTCGAAGTACACGCCCACCTGTTCTTTGACCCCCGGCTGGTCGCGCACCACCTGACCTGCCGACACGCCACGAATGGCCACCTGGCTTTGTCCGGGGCCCAGGTTTTGAATGGAAAGGCCGGCAACGTTGCGGGACAGCTCTTCAAGGTTAGTGGCACCCAGGCGCTTGATGTCTGCCTCGGATTGGGCGTTGACGGAAAACGGCACGTCCTGGATGCTCGAGGCGCGTTTGGTAGCAGTTACCACGATCTCTTCCAGCGGCTGAGCCCAAATGGGCCCGCTCAGTAGACCGGCGGTGATCGCTGCTGCAAGGCGACGTATGACAAAGTGATTTTTGGTCGACATATTCTTGCTCCTTCGATTGGCGCGATGCCCGGTCAGCGTTTGAGAGGACGTTATCCGGGATGAACTTTTACTCGCGAGTATACGGATATATTTCATATTTGGCGCTAGTGTGCCGTCTGGCAGGCCAAGTTAACTCGGGTCAGCGCCGCTGGTGACACTCACGCGCAACGCCACCGGGCCAGGCCCTTTGATGTGGATTTCCTAACCGGGAAGTCGAAACCCACACTATTAGGAGGTTGTTAAAAAGATTGTCGCAGGACACTCAACGGGTTGAGGAAACAAGTCCGTGCAGCGGTGGTCATTGATGGCTGGTGTTATGTCGACTGGGTCGGTACATTTTCGCAGTTAGAAGACGACCGCCTTACTGGAGGCAAAATTCGTTGCAGTTACCTATCAAAACAACACCCTTAGGCAAATGTGATCGATGTGGCCTGATGTACCCGAAAAAGGAAGCGGCCTGCACCCATTGTGCGGATCTGACCGATCGAGAGGTGATCGCGTTGCAGGAAAAATATGAGTCCTACACAGAAGGTAACGCTAA
>CAYGPO010000191.1:0-6177 GCA_964351665.1 uncultured Gammaproteobacteria bacterium
AATGCCTGTGACCTGCAGTTTGGCGAGGACAGCGTATCGCGGCGGCAGTGTCAAATTGCCTACGACGGCCGCGGGTACAATATTGTTGACCTGAAATCCACCAACCCGACCCAGGTCAACGGCGACGCTATCAGTCAATGCCAGTTGAAAGATGGAGACCGGATTAGCTTTGGTGGTGTGATGCTGAAGTTTGTCGCCAGTGATCCGGTGGAGGCGGCTTACCACAATGAGCTGTACGCCAGAGCCAGTTCTGATCCGCTGACCGGAATTGCCAACCGCCGAGTTTTTGAGCAGTCCCTGGAGCAGGCCATTAAGGCTTGCGCCGCTGAGCCTACTGCGCTGAGTCTGGCGATGTTGGACCTTGACTGCTTTAAAGAAGTCAACGATCAGTACGATCATCTGGTTGGCGACCAGGTGCTGAAAAAGGTCTCACAGATACTAAGCCACCAGCGCAGCGGCCAGGAGATCATCGCCCGACTGGGCGGCGAAGAATTTGCCACCATGCTGCCGGGTTTGTCGCTAAACGACGCGGCGTCGAAAATGGATGCCCTGCGCCATTCGGTGGCCCGGGCTCCGCTGCAGATCGAGGACCACGCCATTGTGGTCACCATTAGCGTTGGCGTGGCGCAGTTTTCCCCCGCAATGACTCACCCCAAGGATCTGCTGCGAGCGGCGGATCAGGCCCTGTTTGAAGCCAAGGCAGCCGGCCGCAATTGTGTTCGGATGGCTGAATAGCAGGCTGTTTGAACTGCGACTTTTTTTGCTGGCAGCTATTCGGGAACTGGCCAGCCGCGAATTTGGGCTGCGCCCCGGATTTGATCAATTTCCCGCTGCAGGCGCGCTGATTCCATGGCGCTGTTGGGGTTGGCCTGGCCGGCCGCGGTTAGGGCGTTGAGGTCGGCCATCATTCGACGTAGTTCAGACCCCAGATTGCTGGCTTCCCGCCAAACACGGAGGTCCGTGCCCTGGCAGGTCTGGTCACTGGGTTTATTGCTATCCTGGGCACCTTGGCCTGCGAGCCCCGCAAGCCAGGCCGCCAGAGGCTCGCAGGAGATGTCCGGGGATTTTGCTGAGGGATCTGTGTTTGACGGCGAGTTGCCTGCGCATCCGCCCAGGGCGCCCAGGGCCAGCAGCAAAAAGCCACCTGCGGCTAACTTCCACAGCGCCATAGGGACGGGCTGGCCGCTGGGTAAAAACCTCGACCTCAGTCTGGCCCTCATTTTCGGTTATAGGCCGACAGGTAGAGTTCCACCGTGGCCAGATCCTGCATGGAATAATTCTGCAGCTTGGGGTGGTGGTATTCGATCAGGTCTTCGGTGCGCAGGGCGGCGCGGTAAAACTCAAAACCCAATTCCTTCAGCTCTTTTTCAAACCCGCCCACGGTCATCGGGTTCAGTTCGTTGTACCACTGCCAATACTGGGCCGGGGTAGAAAACTCGCCTGCTCGGTCCATATAGTCAGGGGTGGTATTGAGCACCAGCTGTTCAAGCTCCTGATGAGTTTTGGTTAGATGAAAAAATGGCTCATCGCAAAACTCACCCAGATGATGGCCGAAGTTGGAGTAGTAAAGCCCAGGGTGGGCAAATAGCAGCCCACCGTTTTTCAGCACCCGGCGAATTTCGCCAAGGGTGTCCATGTAGCCGCCGGCAATATGTTCCAGGGAGCCCCAGGACAGCACAACGTCAAAACTATTGTCTTCAAAGGGTATGTCGTTGCCGCTGGCGGGTAAAAACCGCAGGCCCTCGGGCAGTGACTGAAGGGGTAGATGGTTTGCGGCGCAAATCTCCGGCAGTCGGTCAAAGCCGCTGAATGGATCAATCCCCACCAGCTCCTTGGGACGGCAACGATGAAACACCCCCAGGTCGGTGATGCCGTCGCCGCAGCCCACGTCCAGGATCCTGCCCTGCAGCAGCGGCGAATCGCCCAGCATGTAGCTGATGATGGTTCTAGCAGCGTGGTCGAAGTGGCGATAGAACCAGTCATCATGGCCGCGCCGCCAGGACAGCTGATCCACCGACACCGTGCCGCGCAGGGCGCGGAGATCCCAATGCCCGGGGCTGGCGGTGCTGGGTTGGTCGGCGCGGTTTTCGCTTTGGGCTATCTGCACGCCCAGGGTTTCGCGCAGGGCAAGCTCGGTGTCTGGGCCTACGCTATGGTAGATAGTGACCACCAGATGATGCTCACCGGGTTCAAGATCCGCAGCGCTGGAACTGAAGGCGATCTCATAGTCCCCCGCCGGCAGCCAGGCGATGTCCAGGCCGCTGCCGCGCAGGTGATAAGACCGCACCGGCAGCTCGATGCCGGGCTGGAACCACTCCAGCACACAGTCCAAATCGAATATCGGGCCGTGGCTAAGGCTTAGGTCAATGCGGATCGCCAGCGGATCGCCGGCGGTGAGTGGTTGCGGCTGAAGCTGCGTTTTATTCAGTAAGATAGACATGACCGGACATTATGGACATCTGCGCCATGGGTCCACAATAGGGACGGTGGGGTTCCCATCGCCGGCAGACAACTAATAGGCTGAAGTTTGTTATGACATCCCAGCAGCAATGGTATCTGGAGGGCAGTACCCGGCCCGGTGGGCCGCATCTGCGTTTAGCCCTGGATCATTTCCCGTTTCGCATCGGTCGCCAAAGCAGCCTGTCCCTGGCCTTAAAAACCCATGGCATTTCCCGCCTGCACGCGGAAATCAACTGGGACGGCTCACAGCTGTGGTTGATGGATCTGGACAGCACCAACGGTACCTTCCTCAATCGGGTCAAGGCCGAGGATCGCTGTGTGATCAAACATGGTGACACCCTGCAGTTTGCCGATCTGGCGTTTCAAGTCATCGACGCTAACGCGGCGGTTTTACCAGCTGTGTCTGGCGATGAGGACCCGGCTGAGCCCCCCGCTGACCCGCTGCAGGTGCTGTTGGAGCGGGAACAGGTGACGGTGCTGTTCCAGCCGCTGATTGATCGACAGGCCCACACCCTGTTCGGTTTTGAGGTGTTGACCCGGGGTGACAGTGAGCATCTGCCCAGGTCGCCGGTGGAGCTTTTTGCCCTGGCCCAGGGCCGCGGGCGGGATATAGAGTTGGCCAGGATGATGCGCAGGCTGGGTGTGCAACAGGCCGCCGCCAGCGGCCAGAACGTGCCGTTTTTTCTCAACATCCACCCCCGGGAAATGCAGGACCCCGACGCCCTGCTGGCCGATATTGATGGGCTTAGGCAGGTCGTACCGGAGCTGGAAATGGTGCTGGAGATCCATGAGGCGGCGGTCACCGAAAGAGAGCATTTGATCGCGGTGGGGGAACGCCTGAAAGCGATGGAGGTAAAGCTGGCCTTTGATGACTTTGGCAACCAGCAGGCGCGACTGACGGCCCTGACGGAGGTGACGCCAGATTTCGTCAAGCTGGGCGGCGGCTTGATGCGGGATATCGACACTTCTTCGCCGGCCCATCAGCAAACCGTCGCGATGCTGGTCAGCTACGCCCAGGGCATGAAGATCCGGGTTGTGGCTGAGGGCATACACTCCGACGCTGAGGCACGCTTCTGCGACGATCTGAAAATAGACCTGGTGCAGGGCTTCCGTTTTGGACAACCGGCCCAGCTGCCATGAACAACGATGCTGACAGTCTGTGGAGCCTTAGCGGCCGACGCGCCCTGATCACCGGCGGCTCTGCCGGCATTGGACTTGAGGTTGCCCGCCAGCTGCTGGACCGTGGCGCCCATGTGGCCCTGGTGGCCAGACGCCAGCAGGCGCTGGAGTGGAAGGTCTCGGAGCTGGCCCAGGAGTTTCCAGAGCAAGAGGTTTATGGTCTGGCCATGGACATGTCCTATCTCGAAGATCTGGGCCGAATTCCAGCCTGGATCAGCGGCTTCTGGGATGGCCTGGATATCCTGGTCAACAACGTGGGCAGCAATATTCGAAAAACCGCGCTGAATTACCTGGCGGGAGAATTCCAGTCCATCATTGACCTCAATCTGGGCACCTGCTTTGAGCTGAGTCGACTCTGCCACGGCTTACTTCGGGTTGGCCAGACGCCGGCGGTGGTGAACGTATCCTCGGTGGCCGGATTAACCCATTTGCGCACCGGCGCCCCCTACGCCATGAGCAAAGCCGGGATGATTCAGCTGACCCGCAATCTGGCCTGCGAATGGGCCGACGATGGGATTCGGGTCAATGGGGTGGCACCCTGGTATACCCGCACACCGCTGGCCGAACCGGTGCTGGCTGATCCGGATTATCTCAATGAGGTGCTGGAACGCACTCCCATGAAGCGGGTGGCGGCGGCCAGTGAGATTGGCGCCGCCGTAGCGTTTTTGGCGATGCCCGCAGCCAGCTATATCACCGGCCAGACCCTGCCCGTTGACGGCGGCTTCAGCGCTCTGGGTTTTTAGCCTGCGGCGGCTGGCTTGCGGGCTCAGGCTGGCTGAGATTGAGCAAATACGCCTCACGTTCGGCGGGATTGAAGGCCTCCAGCTGGCTCTGCAGGGCGTCTAACTGCTCAGGGTTTGCGCCTCTGAGCAGTCCCGCCAGCTTTTTCCGCGCTTCAGGGCCAAGGGTGGCGGCCAGTTGACGAAAACGGCGCGCTTGAGCCGCGTTCATGCGCCGCCCCAGCTGCCCCGCCGCCCCCTGGCGGCTGCGGCCTTGATCCAGCGCCTGGCTGCGCTGGTCCGGTGTCATGGATTCCCAGCGCTGCCTGAGGCGTTGTTTCTGTGCTTCGGGCAAAGCGCTAAACCGTTGAAAATTCTGTCGCAGCTGCTCCTGGCGAGCCGGCTCCAGGGTTTGAAAACGCGCAAAACGCTCGAGAATTTGCCGCCGCTGATCAGGCCCAAAGCGCTGCCACTGACCAAAGCGCTGCTGGGTTTGGCGTTTTTGCCGGGGCGTCATGTTGGACCACAAATCAGCCGCCTCCGCCAATCCCTGACGCTGTTCGCCGGGCAGGCTGTCAAAATCCCCAGCAAAGGGCTCCAGCACCTGCTGCTGGGGTGGCGTCAGGTCGTCCCACAGCGGCTCCGCCGCCGCTGCCAGGTTTAACCACATCAGCGAGCTGATCAATAAACCGGCCAGCAGGTTCAGCGGCCAGCCCTTGGTGGCGGTGTTAGTCACTATCCTGGCTCACCGTCGCTCAGTTCCTCATCCAGCCAAACAAAAAACTCCAGTTCCTGGAGCATTTCCAGGGATTCATCGGAGCTGAGTATGGTGAGTTCAGGCAGCGGTTGGCTGAGCAGCGGTTGGGCCGGGGGTGGGGTTCGATGGCCGGTGCTGATGAGCAGCGCCAGCATTGCCGCCGCTGCTGCCACCCCGCCGGGGATCCAGCGTCCGCGACGCTGTCCCTGGGCGTCATGCAGCGCCTGTTGCCGGGCCTGATTCAACCGCGACAGTGTGGCTGCGTCCAGGTTATCGGTCTTTTCCTGCAGTGTTTCGCTCACCGCTTTGGCCAGCAGCGGATCAATGTCCGACATCGCGATGGCTCTCCAGTTTTGTTCGCAGGGCCCCGGTGGCACGGGACAAATGGGTTTTCACGCTGCCTTCGCTGCAGCCCATGACCGCGGCGGTTTCTGCCACGCTCATGCCCTGCCAGGTTCGCAGCAGAAAGGCCTGGCGCTGGCGGTCGGGCAGGGCAGCCAGGGCCTGATCCAGACTTTTGCCGGCCTGTTGGCTGGCCAGGGCCCGGTCGGGCTGGGCGATGTCGAAACTCTCGGCCCGGCTTTCCGGCGCCGGGTCGTCGGCCTGGCCGAATCCGGGTAGATGCCAGCGCCGGCGCACCTTCTGGCGCCGAAACCAGTCTTTAATCCGATTGTCGACGCTGCGAAAAAACAGCGGCCGCCACTGTTGTTGGGGTTTGCGCCGGTAGCGGCGCACAAAGGCGGTCATGGCGTCCTGAACAATATCCAGGGCCTCATCGCGGTTGCCGGTTGCATAGTTGGCCATTGTGAAAGCCTGTCGTTCTACTGAGCGCAGAAAAAGGTCCAGCGACTGCACCGAGTCAGCTTTCTCGCTGCCAGTGCTCGTGAACATTGGTTGCATCATCACCAGGGTTTCAGATCCCATGCTATCGTAACACCACGCTGTTTCTGTTGAATATCAAGGGGCTTTCGCCTTTCTTATGGAGCGGCCCACTAGCAGGCTGTTGGAAAAGCCATCCATGGCGTTTTCAACATCGACAACGAAAAATGTCATTTTCCGTTG
>CAYGPO010000192.1:0-3848 GCA_964351665.1 uncultured Gammaproteobacteria bacterium
GGATTTGCAGCCCGGAAGTTTCTACCGCGCAGACTCCTAGCCCGCATGATTCATGAAGGTCGGATGGCTGGTCTCAGCTGGCGAGTTCAGATTGGACGATCGGGTGAAAACCCATAGCCATAGCTATGGTTTGAGGCCGATGGTTCAAGATGGGCCGCCCGATGAGGCGAGACGCCGACAGCGACACACCGTCAGCCACCGCCATTTAGGCTGATAACACAAGGGCCTGAAATCGCTGGGATTTGCCAGATCTTCAGCGGCCTTGATGAAAAATGCAGGCTAGGAGTCTGAGTCTATAGGGATTTTTGCGCCGGCGGCGAGTCGATTGTGATGTTCATGAACGGTTTTGAAGTCAATCAGCGCCGGTAGTTGCAACCAACAGACGGGGCCTTAAGGCGGCTGCAGCGCGCTGCCGGGACAAACGGCTTCGCGGTTTAGTAGACTGTAACGTTGGCAGCTCATCACTTAGATAAATGGAGAACTGATCGCCGTGGCTGAACCTACTCCTTTCGCCGTGTTGTCTGAAATCCTAAGGCCCTATGCCGACGAGATGATTGTGAAACACGACACCGACAGCAACTTTTATCTTGAGGAAACCCGGTCGTCGAAAAAGCCCCAAATGTTTGGCGCAGTTCAGGTAAAGAAAAACTACACCAGCTTTCATCTGTTTCCGGTCTATTGCCAGCCAGATCTATTGGACGATGTATCGGAGCAACTTCGCAAACGTATGCAGGGAAAGTCCTGCTTTAACTTTAAGAGCGCAGATCAAGTGCCCGTTGGAGAGCTTGAGGGACTTGTTGCCCAAGCCTTTAAATCCCTGTGATTGACACCACCGGCTATTGGGTTGAGCCCGTCAACTCCTGTCTCCGCCCCTTGGACCTTTTCCCAGGCAATTGCTGGTGCGCAAAAAGCTTAAGTCTATCCCGGCTGACGGCAGTTTGTTAACGTACCTACGGACGTTAATAGGCTGAGATAGTTCGTGATCAAAAAATTCCTGTTGGGGCTGTTAGTCTGCCTTCTGATCCTGGTTGGCTTTTTTTACTTTTCAATGCTGGCGAACATTCCCGAGCAGCGGGTGGTGTTTGAACAGGCGCCTAAGGCAAAACCAAGCAGCGCACCTGTACTGGTGTTTGGCGCAACCCGCAATACCGGCCTGGAATTTGCCCGGCGCCTGCATGCTCGGGGTGAGCGGGTAGTGGCCTTTGTGCGACCCAGCTCTGACCGAACTGCGTTGGAGGCTCTGGACGCGGAATTTTTGGTTGGCGATGCCATGGACCCGGAGACCGTGCTTGCGGCGGTTCGGTCCCAGACCTTTCGCGCCGTGGTTACCACGGTGGGGTGCCTTAAATGTGAGCCGCCGGTGGACTTTACGGCCAACCGAAACATCATCGAAGGCGCCAAGGCCGCCGGCATTGATCGCGTGATGTTGATCACCACCATCGGAGCCGGTGACAGTATTGAGATGGTCCCATTTACCACCAGGGCGATATTGAAAAACGTGCTGCCGCTGAAAACCCAGGCCGAACAGCACCTGCGGGCCAGTGGGCTGAACTACATGATTGTTCGGCCCGGCGGGCTGGTGAGTGATCAAACATCGGGCAACGGGATGCTGTCTGAAGCGCCAGACGCCTTCGGCTTTATTGATCGCGGAGATCTGGCTGAAATGATGTTGGCATGTCTGGACTCCACCGCGTGTGATGGCAAGACCCTTGCGGCCATCGATAGCCAGCGAAAAACCTACTGGTAGTCGCCTCGGTTTTGCCGCCGCCGATGCGCCTTCTGGCGCCGCTGGTGGCGCGCCAATGACTCATTACCAAGGTTAGCCACTGCGCCGCTGTCGCGCGGGTGCATCCAGGAGATGACGGCGCAGCACGGCGGCAAGTTCATCCCGGGTATAGGGCTTGGCCTGATGGTCGTCCATGCCGGCGGCGATGCAGCGGGCCCGGTCTTCAGGCATCGCGTTACCCGTCAGGCCAATAACGGGGATCGTCATACCGAGTTCTCGGATCCTGGTGGTGGCTTCGAAGCCGTCCATGCCCGGCATCTGGCAGTCCATTAGCACCAGGTCCACATCGCTGGACTGCAGTAGATTCAGGCCTTCTTCTCCACTCTCGGCAGACAGCGCCGTGCAGCCGAACAGCGACACCATCTCCGTTGCAACAATGGCATTCACCGGATTGTCCTCAACCACCAGCACCGTTGCGTTCAGTGCAGGAATGTCACCGTCCGCGGGCTCGGCCTCAGAGCGGTCTTGTTCAACGGCGGGCAGGGGCAGGCGCAGAGTGAAGGTGCTGCCTGAGCCATACTGACTCTCAACGTTAATGGTGCCGCCCAGCAGATGGATGATGTCACGACTGATGGCCAACCCAAGTCCAGTGCCCCCAAAGCGTCGATTGGCAGCATCGTCCACCTGCCGAAACGACTCAAATATTGTTTGCAGGTCCTCTGACCGCATCCCAATACCGGTGTCCTTTACCCGAATTGTCCAGACGTCATGTTCTTCGGTGTTTCTGATTTCTAAGGTAACCCCGCCCTGGGATGTGAATTTCACCGCATTGCCGATGAGGTTGGACAATACCTGCCGCAGCCTGAGCCCATCGACGCTGACAAAGGCTGGAAGCGTGTCGGGCAGATCTAAGGTCAGAGACAAATTGCGCTTGCCAGCCTGGGCCTCAAACAGGCTGAGTGTGCTTTTAGCCAGATGGGTCAGATCCACCGGCTCGGCCACCACCCGCATTTCCCCGGCCTGTACTTTAGAAAAGTCCAGCACGTCGTTGACGATGGAAAGCAGTGCACGTCCACTGTCGCGGATCGTTGCCAGCATGGCCTGTTGTTTGCCCTGGAGTCCGCTTTGCTCCAGCAATTCGCTCATGCCCAGAACCCCGTTGAGGGGTGTTCTGATCTCATGGGACATGTTGGCAAGAAAGCGGCTTTTGGCCTGATTGGCGGCCTCCGCAGCTTCCTTGGCCGCGTACAAGTCCTCGGTGCGTCGGGCCACCTCCTGTTCCAGGGCTTCACCGTGCTGTTGCAGCACCAGCTCCTGGGCAGACAGCCTTTCCACGGCGGCTGACAGCTTGGCCCGGGAGTTGAACAGCTTCTTCTGGATGGCGTTGGTATGCATACCCAGCCGCGTGTTGCTGACCAGCACAAACATGGCGGCCACTGCCGCCACAATGATCTGGGGTGTGGTGTCGGTGGGCGGCACCCTCAGACCGTTAGCCGCGATGGTCAGGCCAACGCAGACGGTGGCGATCAGCAGATTGACCACGGTCTGGGTGGAGGACATGGCGATAGCGCCAAAGGAAAAAATGAAGAAGAACGTGAGTCCCAGATACAGCATGAGATCCGGCTGCAGATAAATAAAGATTGAAGCAACAATGACATTTACCGGCACCTGGGTTTCGGCGTTGCTAAGCACTCGCAGCCATCGATGCTTTAGTGTGGCAAAGGCAAAGAAGTAGTAGCTCACCCCGACGGCGGCGAAAATGGGGCCGGTCCAAATGGAAACGTCAGAGCCCGAGAGTGAAAATCCCACAATCATCAGTCCCGACAAAACATAGTGGCCGGCAGCTTCAAGTACGCTGTAGCGACGGCTGCTCAACCGGCGCAGGGGCTGGGTTTCTTTGATGGGTTGTTCTTGAGCACGGTCCATCGGTCAGTTAGCGGCGATCAAGACCATAACTTTAGCGTCAGTGGATCGTTTGGCCAAAAAGGCAACCTCTGGATGGTCTGTGACCATCCAGAGCATAGTCTGACCCGTGGCCGTTGCTGATTCATGCTAGATTTAGCATCTTAATGCAGCGGATAGTCCAAGGTGAGCCTGATATGACTGACACCATCGACCTTGA